>JBBRDT010000014.1:0-46470 GCA_038203635.1 Solirubrobacterales bacterium | reverse complement strand
TTCCGAACTTCATTGGCGTGAAGCACGGAGCCTGGGGCGCAACGCGGACGACCCCCGCCCAGCTGGGCGGGGGTCATCGCGTCAAAAGACCTATGGATCTCCCGGTGACTGTCGGGAGAACATGGAGTTAGTTCAGACTAGCCGAGCCCGCTTACGAACTCCACCAACTCCGGCACGATCCGCTCGTGCGCGTCCTCCTGCAGGTAATGCCCCGCGTCCTCGAGCTTCGTCACCGTCGCGTCGGGAAACGTGTCCAGCCACAGCGTGTCGAGGTAGGCCGGCACGAACGCCGGGTCCTTCATCGCCCACGTGATGTGCACCGGCTTGGAGCGGAAGTCGCGCTTCATCCGCTCCTCGATGTCGGCGGCGAACGCAACGACCGGCGCTTCCTTGGTGACCGGGATGTCGCGCGGGAACACCAGGATCGGGGTGCGGTCGGCCCAGCCTCCGTGCGGTTCCCGGTAGGCGCGCTTCACCGTCGGCGTGAGGCGGTCCTTGTGCACGACACCCTGCCCGAACAGGAACCCGCGCTTGAACATGTCGAGCCCCTTGACCATCACCTCGCCGATCCCCGGCGTGCGGAAAAGCCGCAGCGGCAGAGGCAGCGGGATCTTGTCCTTGCCGGGCGGCAGCGCCTCCTGTTTCCAGCCGTGGCACCACGTGTTCAGGATGAAGAGGGCATCGACCCGCTCCGGGTGCCGCGTCGCCCAGTAGAGGCCGGTCGGCCCGCCCCAGTCCTGCGGGACCACGGTCACCCCGCGCAGGTCGAGCGACTCGAGCAGTGCGTCGAGCCGCTCGGCATGCCGGGGCACGTGGCACAGGTCAGGGTCGTGCAGCTTGTCGGAGCGCCCGAAGCCGAGGTGGTCGGGCACGATCGCGCGGTGGCCGGCCTCGACCAGCGCCGGGATGAACTTGCGGTACAGGTAACCCCAGGTCGGGTTGCCGTGGACCATCACCACGGGGCGGCCGTCGCGCGGTCCCTCGTCCACGTAGTGCATGCGGCCGTCGGGCGTGTCGAACCACTTCGGTTCGTACGGCCAGGTCCCGTCGAATGTCCAGTCCGTCATCTCTTCGTAGTGTCCTCGCCGCCCGCCGCCGCGATGTGCTTCGCGGTGTGACATGCCGGAGCGTAACCCTCTCACGCCGACGAGCTACGCGATACTACGCCAGCTCGCGTGGGGGGAGGCCACGACATACGAGCTCGTCAAGGCCATGGGCCGCAACCTGCGCTACATGTGGCCCCGGGCGGAGAGCCGGATCTACGACGAGGCAAAGCGCCTCACGGCGGCGGGGCTCCATGCTGGCGATCGGGACGACCGTCGCGGACGAGTACCTCGCAGGCGAGCATCCCAGCAGGAGGAGGTGCACCTGCGCTCCCTCACCTTCGACTAGCTGTACCGCTGGGCACAGTTCAACCGCGAGTGGGCCGACCGCACGGAGGACGAGCTGCGCCGCTGGCGCGATACCGAGCCGAGCCCCGCGAAGCACCGCCGCGCGCTCGACCGGATCCGTAGGCTGACGCGCAGCCATGAACGCGCAACCTGAAGCAGGCGGCCGGACGGCATGGGCGCGGAACCTCGCCGCGCCGGTGCGGGACTTCCTCAACACCGAGTCCGGCGGCGCCTTGGTGCTGCTCGGCGCCGCGCTCGCCGCCCTCGTGTGGGCCAACTCGCCGTGGCCGGACTCTTACCAGGACGTCTGGACCACCGACCTTTCCATCCGCCTCGGGGACGCCGGCATCTCCCAGGATCTGCGCCAGTGGGTGAACGAGGGGCTGATGACCTTCTTCTTCCTGGTCCTCGGGCTCGAGGCCAAGCGCGAGCTCGACCTGGGGCAGCTGCGCGAGCGGCGGCGGATCTCGATCCCGCTGGTCGCCGCGCTCGGCGGCATGGTCGTGCCGGTCCTGATCTACCTCGCGTTCAACGCCGGCGGCTCCAACGCCGACGGCTGGGGCGCCGCAATGTCGACGGATACGGCCTTCGCGCTCGGCGTGCTCGCGCTGGTAGCACCGAGCGGCACGCGGCTGCGCGTGCGCCTGCTCACGCTCGTGATCTTCGACGACCTCGTCGCGTTGCTGGTGATCGCCACGGTCTACACGGACAATGTCTCGCTCGTCCCGCTCGGGATCGCCGCCGCGCTGTTCGCAATCCTCCTGGCGCTGCGGTACGCGCCGATCGAATGGCGCGGACCGGTCGCGGTGATCGTCGGCGTCGCGATCTGGGTCGCGCTGCACGAGTCGGGGATCGACCCGGTGATCGCCGGGCTCGCGGTCGGCCTCGTCACGAGCGCATATCCGCCGGCGCGCAGCGACCTCGAACGCGTGACCGAGGTGGCGCGCTCCTTCCGTGAGCAGCCCACGCCGGAGCTTGCCCGCGCCGCACAGCTGAGCGTCGCGTCCGCGATCTCGGCGAACGAGCGCCTGCAATACCGGCTTCATCCCTGGACCAGCTTCGTGATCGTGCCACTGTTCGCGCTCGCCAATGCGGGCATCCACCTCGACGGGGAGTTGCTCGGCGACGCCGCCACCTCTCCGATCACGCTGGGCATCCTGGTCGGCTACGTGGTCGGCAAGCCCGTCGGCATCATCGCCTCCGCGTGGCTGGCGGCGCGGCTCGGCAGGATGCGCCTGGTGCTCAGCTGGCCGTCGATCGTCGGCGGCGGAGTCATCGCCGGCATCGGCTTCACAGTCGCGCTGCTGATTTCGAACCACGCCTTCGACGGACAGCAACTGGAGGAGGCGAAGCTCGGCATCTTCGGCGCGGCCATCGTGTCGTCGCTGCTGGCCTTTGCGGTATTCCGGCTGATCGAACGGCTTCCCGAGCGGGTCCGCGCGCGCCAGCTCGCCCGCACGGCAGACGAGCTTGTCGATCTGACCGACGACGTCGACCCCGACCGTGACCACATCCGCGGCGCGCACGACGCGCCGGTGACGCTGCTCGAGTACGGCGACTACGAATGCCCGTACTGCGGGCGCGCCGAGGTTTTCATCCGCGAGCTGCTCGGCTCGTTCGGCGACGACCTTCGCTACGTCTGGCGGAGCCTGCCGCTGAACGACGTCCACCCGATCGCGCAGATGGCCGCCGAGGCAGCGGAGGCCGCGAACGCCCAGGGCGCCTTCTGGCCGATGCACGACAGGCTGCTCGACCACCAGGACGAGCTGACCGCGCAAGACCTCAGGCACCACGCGGAGGAGCTGGGCCTCGACGTCGAGCGATTCTGGGACGAGCTCCGCGACCGGACCTATGCCTCGCGAGTGGAGGAGGACGTGGCGAGTGCGGATACGAGTGGCGTCGCCGGCACGCCCACCTTCTTCATCAACGGAAGGCGCCACCAGGGCGCCTACGACGTGCAGATTCTCACCGAAGCGGTGGAGAGGGCGAGGAACCGTGCACGCCTCAGTGAGCGTGCCGCGGTGTCCTCGCCCTAACCGCTGCGCCTACGGGCTGGTCGTGATGACCAGGCGCGGGCGCTTCGACGACGTGCCGTTCTCGCGCGAAGCGAAGTCCACGCCGTCGTCCGAAGTGCCGACGAGCACGAACGTGAACGTCCCGTTCCCGCTCACGACCGACTTCACGTTGTAGTCGACCGTTGCATTCGCCGCGATCTTGGCGGCGTCGCCGATCAACGTCGCGTCGTGCGCCGGCTTGTTCGACCACTTGATTCCGGTCTCCGTCCAAGCACCACTCGACGTGAACACGGCAGGCCCGTCGATCGTCGCGTTGCTCCCGGCCTTCAGGCGCAGCGTCGCGCCCTGAATCGAGCCGGTGATTCCTGACACCGTGAAGCGCAGGTAGCTCTCGACTATCTGCTTGGGCTCCCCACGCACGAGCAGCGACGTCTGCGTGCCGAAGTTCGACGTGGCCTTGTCCTTCTCCACGCGCGCGTCGGCCACCGCGATGAACTCCTTCGCGGCTGCAGGTCCGCTGACCGTGATCGTGATCTCCGCGATCCCGGTGCCGCCCTTGCCGTCCTTGACTCGCAGCTGCACCTTGAAGGTGCCGGCCTTGGTGTACGTGAAGGTCGGCTTCTGGGCCTTCGAGTCGTCGAATGCGCCGTCGCCGTCGAGGTCCCACTCGTAGGTCAGCACGTCTGCGAGGTTCGGATCGGTCGACCCGCTCGCGTCGAACGCGACGCTCAGCGGTGCGACGCCCGAAGTGATGCTCGAGGTCGCGACAGCCGTCGGCGGCTGGTTCGCGGCCGTACCGCCGTACGCGATCCGCTGGACCACGTTGTTCTTCTGGTCGACGTAGAGCATGTCGCCACCGGCGAGCACCTCGATGTCGACCGCCCGCATCGCGTCACCCGCGAACTGCACGACGTTGCCACGCTGCGGCAGGCCGTCGGATCCCGGCAGGATCGCGTAGATGCAGTCCCGCAGACGGTCGGAGAAGAACAGCGCGCCGCGGTACGTGGTCGGGAAGTTCGCTCCCGTCTTCGGGTAAAACGCCTCGCCGGAGAGCAGGCTTCCCGCCGGCGATCCCTGCGAGTCCTTCGTGCACTTCTCGTTGGGCACGACGGGCAGCTCGTGGTCGTATGCCCACCAGGGCGCGAGAGTCGCGTTGCCCGTCTTGTAGAGGTTCTCGCAGATGTTCAGGTTCTCCGCGTCGCTCGCGGGCCGGATGCGCGCGTACATGTTGCCGTTCGCGTCGACCCCGCCCTCGTAACACGGGTAGCCGTAGTTCTCCACCGACGTGACGGGCGTCTGCACCCGCATGAACTCCTCGAAGTAGCCGCCGCCGCGGTCCGTCAGCCAGATCTCGCTGGTGCCGGGCCGGACCGCGAGTCGCACGGAGTCGCGCAGGCCGTAGCCGATCATCCGCCGCTCGTTTGCGTCGGTGCTGTTCTTGAGCGGGTTGTTCGGAGCGCCGAGACCTGTCGCCGGGTCGATGCGGATCAGGCTTCCGTCGAGGCCCGTCGGATCGCCAGGCTTCGCGGGCGTGCGCAGGTCCTGTACGCGCAGCCGGCCACCCTCCGACGTGGGCGAGGTCAGCAGCGAGCCAACGGTTCCGGGCGGGTCACCGCACGGGTTGGCCGGCGTGCCGGTCTGGCCGTAGTCCCACAGCTGAGCGGTCGAACCGTCGGCGCCGGACACGTACAGGTATCCGTCCGCGCCGAACTCGATGCCGCCGCCCACATGGAACGGATACTGGTGGCAGTAGTCCTCGACCAGCACCTTCTCGGTGCCGGTCATCACCTCACCGGCGAGCTGCAGGCGCGAGACGCGCACCGAGGCGATGCAGTTCTCGTCCAGGCCGCCCGGCGCCTTGGCGCAGCTGTCATTCGTTGCTCCCGCCGTTCCGTACAGCGGCGGCGTGCCGCCGATCTTGGCGTCGAGGTTGTAATACACGTAGATGTAGGGCTTCGTGGGGAAGCCCGGGTCCACGGCGAGCGACTGGAGCCCGCGCGCGGAGAAGTTGTGCACCTGCGTGCGCAGGTCGGCAGCGATGGTCGCGGTGGTGTCCGCGATGCTGTCGTAGGTCTTGACGATGCCGCTCTTCTCGGCGACGAAGATGCGCCCGTTCGGAGCGATCTCCACGTCCATCGGCTTGGTCAAGCCGGCGATCGCCGTCGTCTGGGTGAACCCGGACGGAAGCGTTGTTGCGCCCGCGAGTGCGGGTACGAAAAGTGCGATGAGGCAAGCGACCACTGCGGTCGCGAAAGCGGTTGAAGCATCCCTGCGTATAGACATAGCCCTCCCCAGAGCTGTTCCCCCGCCGCGACACAGGGAGCGAAACACGGACCAATTGAGCGTAGCTGCGAGGCGCGCGGCTCGCGAGCGAAATTGGTTAACGCCCGCGCTTAACTTCCGGCCCGCGGCGACTTTTACAGGCAGTGCCTGCAAAAGCGACCACACCTGTTGAGAGGGAACTGGCGCGGCTGGCGTCTCGTGCGCATGGTGTCGTGACTCGCGCGCAACTTCTTCGTGCAGGTATCACGCGGTCCGAGATCGAGGAGCGGCTCGAGAGCGGCACGCTGCTGCGGGAATATCGCGGCGTTTATAGGGTTGGTCACCGAGCACCCAGCATCGAGGCTCGGTACATGGCAGCCGTACTTGCCTGTGGTGATGGAGCCTTACTGGCGGGCCGCGCAGCTGCCTACCTACAGGGAATCCTGAAAGGCCGCCCACCCGCGCCGGAGGTAACGACCCCGACGAAGCGCATCGTCAAGGGCGTCCGGACACGGCGTTCCAGAAGCGGGGACGCAACGGTCTGGCGCGGGATCCCCGTCACGAGCGTCCCTCGCACCCTTGTAGACCTCGCCCCTCACCTGCCCGACGAGGACCTGGCGCGCGCGTGCCACGAGGCGGGCGTGCGTCACCACACAGCGCCGGCGATGGTCGAGGCCGTGCTGGCGCGCCGGCCCAACAGCCCCGGGGCGGTGAAGCTCAGGAAGATCCTGCGTGGAGAGGTACACGTCACGCTGAGCAAGCTGGAGCGTCACTTCCTGCACCTACTCAAGGAGAACGGCCTCCTGCTGCCGCGGACCAACCGCCCTGCCGGGGGACGGCGGGTCGACTGCCGCTGGCCCGAGCAGCGGCTGACCGTCGAGCTCGACAGCTACCGCTACCACCATTCGCGCCACGCGTGGGAGCAGGACCGTCGCCGCGAGCGCGAGGCCCGTGCCCGCGGTGACGAGTTTCGCCGCTACACCTACGGCGACGTCTTCGAGCAACCCGCGGCCATGCTCTCCGAACTGCGGGCGCTCCTCCCTGAACTAGGACGCGACTGAGAACCGCACCCGCGCGCGCTCGAACCGGTCGACCGACGCGGTGCCGAGCGCCGTCGCCGGCGTAAGACATCCCGCGCGGTCCGGTGTCATACCGGGTTCGGCCAGGAGCAGGCCCGCCTCGCCCAGCATCCGCGCGGTCGCGAGGTATCCCGGGTGGCCGTCGGCGTCGATGTCGACGCGCACGTTTTGTCCGCCGGTCGTGCGGGCCACGACGGTCATGTGCCAGCTCCACAACTCGAGGCGATCCCCGGACGGGCCAAAGCCGGAACCGGGAAGGATCTTCGTGAGCACGCTGCCGACCCGGCGCCGCACCGACGGCCGCGCGCGGGCGGCCGCTGCGACCGCGGCCTGCGTGCCGGAGAGCACTCCCGCCGCCGCGTAGCGCAGGGGGAGCGTGGCTGCTCCACCCGCCAGTCCGAGCCCTTCGCGGTAGCGGAACGGCTGCGCGCCCGTGAGCGCTGCGGTGCGGTGGATCACGGCAGGGTTGATGAACGCCGCGGGCGCCATCGGAGCGATCACCGCGCCGTCCGTGCCACGCCGCGGCGACACCTTGATCGGGCTGCGGCGGCGCACCTCCTCGGCGCGCGCGGGGTCGCTGATCAGCGCTGCCGAGTCGGTGACCGCGGATGCGTCGTCGCCTCCCGCCGCGGCGGCGAGGCTCTGCAGCGTTCCGCCGGAGATCATGTCCGAGGGCCGCGGCAGACCGGGCGGTCCCGCGAAGCTCACCTCGAGATCGGCCTCGGCGAGGCCCTCGCCGAAGCGCTCCTGCGCCGTCTCGGCGGCAAGCAGTACGGCCAGGTCGGGCGGGAGCGCCTCGAAGCCCGCGACCTCCACGATCTTGACCCCGGCCTGTGCCGCGCGGGCGTCATACACGTCGATCATCTGGCGCACGAACGGGATCTCTCCCGTGAGGTCGGCGTAATGCGCGCCGCCGGCGACGCACGCCTCGATCACGGGCCGCCCGTAGAGCGTGTAGGGGCCGACGAGGTTCAGCACCACGCGCGTGCGCGAGGCCATCGCCGCGAGCGACGCGGCGTCGCCCAGGTCGGCGACGATCGTCTCGGGCGCGGTGACGCCGACCTCGTCCAGCACCTGCTCGAGCTTCGCAGGGTTACGCGCGGCCGCGGCCCAGCGCGCCCCGCTCCCCGGCGCCCGCGCCGCGAGATACGCAGCGACCTGACGACCGGTGATCCCGGTCGCGCCGAAGACGACGACGTCGAAGTCCCGCTCCGCAGCCACGCGCGTAGCCTACGGGGAGGAGGCCGTCAGCGGTCAGCCGGCGGCGACCGGCTCCCCGCGCCGCTCGGCGAAGACGCGCTCGGCGTACTCGCGGCCGGCGTCGGCGTCGCCCAGCGCGAGCCCGGCGATGTCGCCCAGGCCGACGACGCGACCGCCGCCGCCCCACGCACCCTCGGGCACCTCGAGCGTGAAGACCCAGACGCGCATCGGGTCGCGCGGGTGGGCGCCCTGCTCGGCGTCGAGCACGGCCTCGGTGATGCTCCCGGTCATCGCCTGGCGGCGCTCCGGGTTGAGCTGGCCCTCGGGGACCGACGCGACGAAGCGATAACGGGGCGCCGCGGCCGGCGCGCCGCCGACGTAGACCGTGTGTGCGCGGTGCACGAACACCCAGGCGATCGAGCGCACGGTCTCGTTCGTCGGGTCGGCGCCCTCGTGGCGGATGAGCAGATCGGTCAGGTCCGCGACCAGGTCGCGCTCGGCGTCGGGGGACAGGGCACCGGCGGGGATGTAGGCGTCCAGCTGGGGCATGAGGCCTCCAAGGGTCTGGGTAGCAGAAGAAAACCGAGCCTATGCGCATGGACACGGTTCAGGACCGCCTGCGCTACACGGACGAGAACTGCACGATCAAGGGAACGCTCGAGATCGTCGGGGAGAAGTGGTCGCTGCTCGTGCTGCGCGAGGCGTTCTTCGGCCTGCGCCGGTTCGACGACTTCCACCGCGCACTCGGCTGCGCGCGCAACCTGCTGAGCGAGCGGCTGGCAAAGCTGGTCGAGCACGGTGTGCTCGCGCGCGTGGAATACCAGGAGCCGGGGCAGGGCCGCCGCCACGAGTACCACCTGACCGAGAGCGGGCTCGACCTGGAGCCGGCCCTCGTCGCGCTCATGCAGTGGGGCAATCGCTGGACCGCCGACCCCGACGGCCCGCCCGTGGAGATCCTCCATCGCGGCTGCGGCGGCACGGTCCGCGCCGTCCTTGCATGCGAGCACGGCCACGGCGAGTTGTCGCCGCTGGACACAGAGGCCGTGCCGGGCCCGGGCGCTCGCGAAGTCGCGGCCGCTAGGCTGCGCGGCAGATGACCATAGCCCCTCCCCGCATCGACGGCATCAGGGAAAGCGAGGTCGACGCCGGCGGCCTGCGCATGCACGTCGTCGAGGCCGGTCCTCCCGACGGCGACCCGGTCCTCGTCCTGCACGGCTGGCCGCAGCACTGGTACCAGTGGCGCCACCAAATTCCGGCACTCGCGGAAGCCGGATACCGCGTGATCGTTCCGGACCTGCGCGGATTCGGCCAGACCGAGGCGCCGCCCAAGGGCTACGAGAAGGAGAACATGGCCACGGACGTCCTCAACCTCATGGACGCCATGGGGCTCGAGCGCGTCAAGCTGCTCGCGCACGACTGGGGCGGCTGGATCGCGTTCATCCTCTGCACGCGCGCACCGGAGCGGTTCGAGAAGTACCTTGCGCTCAACATCCCGCACCTGTGGGCGAAGACCAATCCAAAGACGCTCCTGAACATTTGGCGCTTCTGGTACATGGCGTTGATCGCGAGCCCGATGGGCGCGTGGATCATCCGCAACCGGCCGCAGTTCGTCAGCCGGGTCATCCGGGGCTCCGGGAATCCAGCGTGGTCTGACGACGACATCGCTGCGTTCACCACTCCGCTGCAGGAGCCGGCGCGTGCCCGCGCCAGCCAGCAGCTCTACCGCACCTTCCTGCTGAAGGAGTTCGGGTCCGTCGGCGCGGGGCGCTACCAGAAGAAACGACTCACCGTTCCGACCAAGCTGCTGTTCGGCACCGACGACTTCGCGATGCCCAAGTCGTTCTTCGACCGGCCGACCGAGGAGTTCGCGGACGATTTCACGATCGAGTTCATCCCCGACACCGGCCACTTCATCGCCGAGGAGCGGCCGGAGCTCGTGAACGACCGGACGCTGGAGTTCTTCGGCGCCGCCGCATGAGACGACCGACCGGTCAGGGGAATACGATTCACCACATGTCCGAGTCGCGCTGGGCGCGCTGGGGAGCCATCAGCGGCATCGTGTTCGTGGTGCTGTTCGTCGTCGGGTTCTCGCTGATCGACTTTCCGAGCGGGGACGACTCCGTCGCGAAGATCACGTCGTTCTACAACGACAACGGAGAGCGGGCGCAACTCATAATCGGCTGCTTCCTGCTGACGCTGTCCGCGGTGTTCTTCCTCTGGTTCCTGGCGAGCCTCCGCGCCCGGCTGCTCGAGGTCGAAGGGCCGCCTGGCCGCCTCACCTCGATCGCGTTCAGCGGCGGGATCGTGTTCGTGACGCTTTTGATGGTCGCAGCGGCGGTGTTCATGTCGGTCGCGGCCAACATCACGTTCGGCGATGAGAAGTTCGGCGGCGCCGAGTCGGCACGCCTCCTGCCGGGCCTCGGGTATCCGATCCTGCTGATCGGCGGCATGTTCGCTGCGATCGCGATGATCGACGCCACATCGGTCCTGATCATCAGGACCTCGACGCTGCCCAGGTGGATCGGGTGGTTTGGCTTCGTTACGGCGGTCGTCCTGCTGTTCTCGTTCCTCTTCTTCCCACTGCTCCTGTTCCTGCTGTGGGTGGTGTTCACGAGCGTGGCGTTGTACCGGGCGTCTCCACCGGGGGTGCCGGCGCCCGCGGCGTGATCCGGCTCGTGCGGGAGTCGTTTCCCGCGCGCCCTTCCTACGACACCGCCGTCTCGCGCGCGATCCTCGAGGGTGTCGCGCGCGGTGAGCTGCCGGAGACGTTCCGCCTGGCGCGGCCCGGCGCGATGGTCGCGTTCGGCAGGCTCGACCTCGCGAGCCCCGGTTACCCCCACGCGGCGCACGCCGCCCGCGACGGTGGCTTCGAGGCGGTCAAGCGGCTCGCCGGCGGGCGCGCCGCCGTCTTCCACGAGAACACGATCGCGTTCGCGTGGGCCGGCCGCGCGCAAGACACCTGGTCGGGCACGCACGAGCGCTTTCGCAACGTCGCGGGCATCGTCGAGCGCGCGCTGCGGCGGCTCGGTGTCGACGCGCGCGTCGGTGAGGTGCCGCGCGAGTACTGCCCTGGCGACTACTCGGTCAACGCGCGCGGGCAGAGCAAGCTGGCCGGCATCGGCCAGCGCATGATCAAGGGCGCGTGGCACATCGGCGGCGTGATCGTGGTGAGCGAGGGCAAGCGCGCCCGCGATGTGCTCGTTCCCGTCTACGAGGCCCTCGGGCTCGACTGGGATCCCGCTACGGCCGGCGCCGTGACGGATGAGGTGCCGGGCGTTTCATGGGAGGACGTCGCACAGGCGCTAAAGGAGGAGCTTCCGGAGCACGAACCGGGAGAACTCGACGCGGCAACGCTCTCGACTGCGCAATCTCTCGAGCCCGAGCACTTGGGTTAGAGACAGGTCGAGCCGATCTAGGGGAGATAGTAAGATTGTCGTACTTTCCAAATGGCATTTAGTCAGGTTCGCAAAAAGGGGCAGGTCACTATTCCCACCGAGATTCGCCAAGCGGCGCGAATCGAGGAGGGCACGGTCCTCGAGTTCGAGTTGACAGACGAGGGAATCGTGGTCCGTCCCAAGAAGATGATCGACGCGGACCAGGCGTGGTTCTGGAAGCGGGCCTGGCAGGAGGGGGAGTTGGAGGCCTCGGCCGAGTTGACGGCCGCGAAGGGCAAGATCTACAAGACCGACAAGGCATTCCTCGCAGCGCTGGAACGCAACCGGCGTAAGTAGTGCCGACGTACCAGCTGCTCCCCAGGTTCCTCCGCGATCACAAGTCCCTCACGAAGCGAGATGCCGACGCATTCAGGCAGGCGGTTGCGCTCTTCATCGCGGGTCTGCGCCAAGGGACGTTCGATTCTCGGCTGAGAGTCAAGCGCGTCAAGAGCACGGCGGACGTCTGGGAGATGTCATGGGCGCCCGACGGGCGCGCCACCTTCCAGTACGGGCCCGAGGTCGTTCCCGGCGAACCGCACATCGTCTGGCGGCGCGTTGGTGACCATTCGGTGCTTGCTCGCAACCCGTGAGTTATGGTCGGCTCCTCAATGAGGACTCCTGCGCAGCAGATCCGCGACCTCGTCGCAAAGGACACCGTCCTGATGCCGGGCGTGTACGACGCGCTCACGGCGCGCATCGCGGCGCGCGTCGGCTTCGACATCACGTTCATCTCGGGGTACTCGGTCTCCGCTGCCCGCCTGGGCGAGCCGGACTTCGGGTTCCTCACCCAGACGGAGATGGCGGACGCGACCCGCGCGGTCACCCGCGTGTCGAATGCGCCCGTGATCGTCGACGCCGACACCGGGTACGGCAACGCGGTCAACGTGATGCGCACGGTCCAGGATTTCCAGGACGCGGGCGCGGCCGGCGTTTTTCTCGAGGACCAGGTCTGGCCCGAGAAGTGCGGCCATTTCCAGGGCAAGCAGGTCATCCCGGCCGAGGAGCACGCGACCAAGATCCGCGCCGCGGCGGACGCGCGCGGCGAGCGCGACCTGGTCATCGTGGTCCGCACCGACGCGCGGCAGCCGCTCGGCCTCGACGCCGCGATCGAGCGAGGCGTCACGCCGCATCTGTCGCGCAGCGAGCTGCGCGACCTCGGTTTCCAGCTGATCGTCTGCCCGCTGGCCGCGCTCTACGCCGCGGCAAGGGCGGTCACCGACGTCCTCACCGAGCTGCGCGAGTCGGAGACGACGGCTGGAATGTACGACCGCATGCTCGCGTTCGACGAGTTCGGCGAGCTGGTCGGCCTCGAGCAGCGCTACGCCGACGAGGCACGCTACGGCTGAGGGCTCTGCCGTGCGCTGGGTCATCCTGGGAGCGGTTCTCGCCGGCCTCGCCTTCGGCATCACGCAGAGCGTCATCCCCGGCAAGGCCGAGAAGAAGGTCAGGGACCGGCTGACCCGGAATGGCGGCACCGCCGACGTCAACATTCGCGCGATCCCCGCGATCCGCCTGTTGTGGGATGACGGCGACGAACTCGACGTGCAGGCTCACGGGATCGCGATCCCGGCCAGAGACCTGCGCGGCGGCTCCTTCAATCAGCTCGACGGATTCGACGAGATGAGTTTCGAGATGGTCCGCTCCGAGGTCGGGCCGTTCAAGGCGGATCGTGTGTCGCTGAAGAGAGGCGAAGGAGAGAAGAACTACGGCTTCACCTTCCGGGGCAGCACATCCGCCGGCCAGCTAGCGAAATTTGCGCTTGGAACGCTGCCGCCCGTGCTGCGGTCGCTGATCGAGGGCCTCGGTGGCCGGCCCGCCGAGGCCGAGATCCCGATCCGTCTCACGGCCGAGCTGAAGAGCGATGGCGGTCGCGCCGAGCTGGTGCGCGGCACCGGCACGGTCGCCGGGCTGCCGCTCGGCGGCATCGCACTACCGATCGCGGGCGCGATCATCAGTCGCCTCACCGGCTAGGGACGCCCATTCCGCCGGTGATATCACCGGTCCGGGAGGGGGGAAGGAAACACGCCCCAGTATCACCGGCGATATCAGCAATATCGCGGGTGATATGAGGCCTCTCGAGGGCCCTCCAGGTCGGTCGTGATATCACCGGCGCCGTCCGGCGCTACCCAGCGGAAATCCCCGCCCGGAACCGCGAGAAGTCCGGCGGGCGCTTCTCGGTAAACGCGCGCAGGCCCTCCGCGGCCTCCTCCGACTCGACGAACAGGCCGAGCCCGCTGAACGCGAGCTGGCCCACACCGGCGAGGTGCTCGGTGTCCACGTTGAACGACTGCTTCAGGAACCGCAGCGAGGTGGGGGAGAGCGCCAGCATCTCGTCGGCCCAGCGGCGCGCCTCCGCCCGCAGCTCAGCGAGCGGCACGACTGTATTCACGAGTCCCCAGCGCTCCGCCGTGACGGCGTCGTACTGGCGGCACAGGAACCAGATCTCGCGCGCCCGCTTCTCGCCGACGACGCGCGCCAGGTAGGCCGAGCCGAAGCCGGCGTCGAACGACCCCACGCGCGGGCCGGTCTGGCCGAACACCGCGTTGTCGGATGCGATCGACAGGTCGCACAGGACGTGCAGCACGTGCCCGCCGCCGATCGCGTAGCCGTTCACGGCCGCGATCACGGGCTTGGGAATCTCGCGGATCAACCGGTGCAGGTTCTCGACCTCGAACAGGCCGCTCTCCGACGGCCCGTAGTCGCCGGTCTCGGCGCGCTGCTTCTGATCTCCACCGGTGCAGAACGCCCGGTCGCCTGCGCCGGTGATGCAAACGACCCCAACGTCGCCGCTCGCCCACGCGCGCTTCATGCAGTGGTTCAGCTCGTCGATCGTGCGGGCGCGGAACGCGTTCATCCGCTCGGGGCGATTGATCGTGATCGTCGCGAGGCCGTCCTCCACCTCGTAGAGGACGTCGGTCAGCTCCTCCATCTCGTGCTCCCTTCGTCGCGGTTGGGCGAGGGAGCCTAGTTAGGCCGCTCGGCCTCCCGCGCGAGGCGCTGCGCCGCGTCCTGGATGAACTTCTGCAGCGCGCGGCGGAAGAAGCCTCCGGTCAGCGGGATCTTCGGATTGAACTCGGAGCGCCACGCGATGTTCGTGCCGCCGTCACTCCCCTCCGCCAGCGTGATCGCCGCGGTGTTCGCGCGGAGCCGCGGAGTGTGCCGTCGCCTCGACCTTGTACTTACCCATCCAGTCCCGCCTGTTTGATCGCCTGGGCCCGCTCGAAGAAGATCCAGATTCGCCTCGGGACCTCGTTTTCGAACTGGAGCACCATGAAGGTCTGCCAGTCGAGATCGAGGCCGCTGGCATGCGCGGCGCTCTGACGGGCGGCGATCAGCCAACCCTTGGGGCCGTGCTCCACGTCGAGCACCTCGATATGGCTGCTGGTGAAAATCGACGTGAACTGCTCACGTAGCTCTTCCCCGAGCGCATCACGGTCCGTCCACAGCTCGCCCTGCGGGAAGCCCGGCGGCGCGTGCCACTCGATGTCGGGCGGCAGGAGCTTCATGAACCCGTCTGGGCCACCCTCGTTCCAGGCAGTCATTCCCGCGTCGATGGTCTCGCGCTCGCTCATGCCATCGTGAGTCCACCGCTCACGCTCAGCGTCTGACCGGTGATGAAGCCCGCCTCGTCCGAGGCGAGGAACGCAACCGCCGCGGCCACGTCGGCGGGCGTGCCGAGCCGCTTCATCGGCACCGCGCGCGTCATCGCCTCGATCACCTTCGCGCCCTCGTCGCCGCCGGTCACCTCCCGCAGCATCACGGTGTCCGTCGGCCCGGGGCATACCGTATTGGCCGTCACCCCGCGGCGCGCGACCTCGCGCGCGATCGTCTTCGTGAACGCGATCACTCCGCCCTTCGCGCCCGAGTAGACCGACTCGAGCGACGAGCCCACCCGGCCCGCATCGGAGCCGATGTTCACGATCCGCCCGTACCCGCGCTCGAGCATGCCCGGCAGCATCGCGTGCGTGAGCCGCAGGCCGCCCTTGAAGTTGACGTCGATCACGCGGTCCCAGAACGGCTCGTCGGTCTCGACGAAGGGACGCATCTCGTCCCAGCCCGCGTTGTTGACGAGGATCTCGATCGGGCCGAGCTCCACTTCCACATCCCGCACGGCCGCGGCCACCGAGGCCGAGTCCGTGACGTCGCACACCACCGCGATCCCACCCGCGCCGACCGGCTCGGCCGCGCGGATGTCCCCGATCGCGACGGTGTGGCCGTCGCGCGCGAGCGCCTCGGCGATCGCGCGGCCGATGCCGCGGCTGCCGCCGCTCACAAACGCAACTCTGCCCATGCAGGAGAGGCTAACGCTGCTTCTTGCGTCCCGGCATTCCCACCGGGGAGGCGACCGCCGCGAGCTCCTTGCTGAGCGCCCACAGGTCCATCTCGCCGACCAGGCGGCGCAGCTCCTGCTTCTCGCGGGCGCTGAGGTTGGACGGCCGGCCCTTGGACTTGCGCGCCAGCGCGACGGCGCGGCGCCGCGTGGCGGGATCGACGCTCGCGAAGTGACGGCGGGTCGCGGCCAGCGCCTCCGCCACCGCGAAGGCCCACATCAGCGGCACCGCGCGACCCCGCGCGAACCACTTTCCGGCTCTGAAGGGAATGTTGGACATGCGGAGGGTCTCTACCCGAGCCTACGCCTCGGCGAACAGACGGGTGTCATCGACCTCGACACGCTCCAGTCCGGAGAGCCCGACGCCCAGCAGCCGCACCGGCGTGTCAATCTCGACCCGGCCGAGCAGCTCACGCGCGACATCGCGCACAGCGTGCACGTCCGCGGTCGGGCCTTCCAGCGTGCGGGATCGTGTGTATGTGCGGAACGGGCGCAGCCGGATCTTGAGCGTCACCGTGCGGCCCCGGAAACCGTTGCGCTGCAGGCCCTCGCACACCCGCGCGGCCAGGCGGTCGACCGTGGCGACGAGCACCTCGTGGTCGGACACGTCTTCGGCGAAGGTGGTCTCGCAGCTCTCGGACTTGCGCACGCGCTCGGTCTCCACCCGCCGGTTGTCGATCCCCCGCGCGCGGTCGCGCAGATCAGCCCCGAGCCGCGCTCGCCCGAGCACCTCGTCGGGCGCTCCGGCCAGGTCGGCGACGGTCTTGATCCCCACCCTGCGCAAACGCTCGAACGTCTTCGGGCCCACACCCGGGATCAGCGACGCGGGCCGGTCGCCCACCGCCTCCAGCATCCCCTCCGGCGTCAGCACGCAGAATCCGTCGGGCTTATCGAGGTCCGATGCGATCTTCGCGAGCAATTTGTTCGGCGCCAATCCGATCGAGCACACGAGCCCCGTCTCCTCCCTGATGCGGTGCTTCACGCGGCGGCACACGCTCTTCGGGAACTCGGAGTCGCCGAGATCGAGATAGGCCTCGTCCAGCCCGGCGACCTCGACTCTCGACACCTCCTCCCGCACGATCGCCATCACGCGGCGCGACCACTCGAGGTAGTGCTCCATGTCGCGCGGGATCAGCACCATTTGTGGGCAGCGCCGGTGCGCAGTCGCGAGTGGCAGCGCCGAGCGCACACCGAACCTGCGCGCCTCGTAGGAGGCCGCCATCACGACCCCCCGCGCGGTCGGATCTGTGCCGGTTGCGACGACGACGGGCTGTCCGCGCAACTCGGGCCTGCGCCGCAGCTCGACCGCGACGAAGAACGCGTCCATGTCGAGATGGGCGATCAGCCGGTGGGAGCGGGACCACCGACGGCCGCGCGCTCGGTGTTCTCGACGATCTCGTCGATGAACTGCGGCCACAGCTCGGGCGGCAGGTCGTGGCCCATGCCGGGGATCGTCACGAGCTTCGCGCCCGGGATCGCCTCCGCGGTCGCCTCGCCGCCGGACTTCACGATCAGCGGGTCGTCCTCGCCGTGGATCACGACGGTCGGCGCCTTGATCGAGCGCACCGCCTCGGTGCGGTCACCCGACGCCATGACCCCCGCGAGCTGGCGCAGGAACCCGATCGGGTCGTAGGAGCGGTCGTAGGAGGCGCCGATCAGCGCGCGCAGGCGCTCCTGGTCGGGCGGATACCCCGGCGAGCCGATGACGCTGAACGCGTTCGCGGCCGCGTCGACGTAGCCCTCGCGGTCGCCGGGCATCGGTGTGATGAGTGCGACGAGGGCTTCCTGCTTGGGCTGGCCCACCTCGCTGTTGCCGGTCGTCGACATGATCGACGCCAGCGAAAGCACGCGGTCGGGGTGCTTGGCCGCGAGCGTCTGGCCGATCATCCCGCCCATCGAGACACCGACGGCGTGCGCGGCCGCGATGCCCAGGTGGTCGACCAGGCCGGCGGTATCGTCGGCCATGTCGTCGAGCGTGTAGCTCGCGCTGGAGAAGTTGCCCGCCATCAGCTCGAGCGGGTTCGGGATCGGGCCCTCGGTATGAGTGGAGAGGCCCACGTCACGGTTGTCGAAGCGGATCACGAAGAAGCCGCGGTCCGCGAGCATGTTGCAGAAGCGCTCGTCCCAGCCGAGCATCTGCACCCCGAGCCCCATGATCAGCAGGAGCGCGGGCTTGGTCTGATCCCCGAAGGTCTCGTACTCGAGCTCGATGCCGTTGGCGGGCGCGCGGGGCATTGACCGGAAAGCCTACCGCGCCCGGCTGTGGTCACGCTAAGCCGCGGCGCCCATCGTTGCCTCCCAGCGGTCCTTCCCCAGGTGCTTCGCGCGGCGCAGTTCCCGGTCGGCGGATCCCAGCAGGCCGTCGATCTCCTCACCGCCGCTGTCCAGCATGGCGAAGCCGACGCTCGCGGTGAGACGGTAGCCGCCGGACTCCAGCTCGATCTCTTCATTGCGAACCGCCTCGACGACACGCTGTGACACCGCGATCACGTCCGTCTCGGGCGCGCCGAAGACCAGCATGGCGAACTCGTCGCCGCCGACGCGCGCAATCAGATCCTCATGTCGCGTGACCCTGTGCAGAGTCTCCGCGGCGCGGCACAGCACCCGGTCACCCCCCACATAGCCGTAGAGCGTGTTGGCGAGCTTGAAGTTGTCGAGGTCGATCATCACGAGCGCGAGCGGCCGGGGTGAGTTGGGGTCGGCGGCGGCCTCGCGCAGCGTGTCGGTGAGCGCGCGCCGGATCGGCAGGCCGGTCAGAGGATCGCGCAGCGCCAGGTCACGGGCTTGGTTTCGCGACGCGACGAGCTGCCGCTTGGCGAGCACTATCACCAGGCCGACGCCGGCGTAGATCGGTGCCGTCAGGAAGTACCGCGCGATGAAGATCGGCTCCCGCGCCTGCGGGTCGTACAACATCGGTGAGGCGGGAATCAGGACGCCGATCGCCAGGAACATGATCGCCACCCGGGTCGGGAGGTAGTAGCCGAAGAGAGCCGAGGCCATGAACAGGTACAGGACGGTCGGCGAGTCGGCGCCTCCGTTGAGTGCCATCACGACCGGGATCACGACGAGCGCGAGCCCGATCGTGACGTAGATCCACGCCGGCCGCATGCGCCTCCACGGCGCCGTGAGGCTCGCAGTCCCGAGCACCGCGGGCGACGAAGCCGTGACGAGCCCGAGCCGCCAGTGCGCGGTCGCGGCGCCCGGGACGAGATACCAGAGGGCGCCGAAAACACCACCGATGACCCACATCAGTCCCGTCAGCTTTCCGGCAGCGTGCCGCTCGGCCGGGTCATCCAGACCTTCGCGGGCTGGGTGCATCGCAGAGCGATCGAGCTCTGCTCGATCCATGGTCCTGTTATCGAGCCAAGCGCGGATTCCCTTGAGGAGCGGCTCAGGCTCGTAGGAGCCAGGCGATCCGGGCGTGTCGCTCGATCACCTGGGCAACGACGAGCGCCCGCGCGGGGGAGTCGCCCAGCCCGAGCACGCCGTGGCGGCTCAGCAGCGCGGCGTTGCGGTCCTCCAGTGCGGCCACCGCATTGGCGGCGAGCACGTCGGTGCCGGGTGGAGCGTCCGCAGCGGTCAGGACGGGGCCTCCCGCAACCTGCGTGAACTCCTTCACGCGGGTGTCGAGCGGCTCACCGAGGCAGCTCCACGCGGTCGCATGCACGCTATGGGTGTGGACGATCGCCCTCACCTCCGGCCGCGCGGCATAGATCGCGCTGTGCACACGCCACTCGCTCGACGGCTTGTGCCGGCCGCCCGCGGGCAGTGTGACGAGGTCGTCCTCGGTCATCTCCTCGTATGCAAGCGCTGCCGGGGTGATGTGCACGGCGTCGCCCTCGCGCGCGCTCACGTTGCCGGCGGTTCCCACCACCAGGCCAAGGCGCAGCATCTCCTGCGCTGCCGCGACGATCTCAGCCCGCAGCGACACGCGCGATCGACTCGTCGTATGGAGGCTCGAGCACTCCCGCCTCCGTGAAAATTGCCGTGACCAGCTCGGCCGGTGTGACGTCGAAGGCGGGGTTGAACGCCTGGCCGTCGCCGGTCACCTCGGCGGGGTCGCGTTCCTCGATCGGGATCGCGGCGCCGCTTGGCGTGTGCGGATCGATCGTGGACACCGGCGCCGCGACGTAGAACGGCACGCCGTGCCGCGCCGCGAGCACCGCCAGCGGATAGGTGCCGACCTTGTTCGCGACGTCGCCGTTGGCGGCGATGCGGTCCGCTCCGACGACCACCCGGTCGACCATGCCCCGCGCCATCAGCCCGCCCGCAGCCGAATCCGCGACCACGCGGAACGGGATGCCGGCACGCTCGAGCTCCCACGCGGTGAGGCGCGCTCCTTGTAATAGGGGGCGCGTCTCGTCCACCCACACCTGCGCGAGGCGGCCGTGCTCCCACGCGGCGCGCAGCACGCCGCCCGCGGTGCCATACCCGCCGGTCGCGAGCGCGCCCGTGTTGCAGTGGGTCAACGCACGGTCACCCTGCTCGAAGTACTCCGCGCCCAGCTCGGCCATGCGATGGTCGGCCTCGAGCTGGTCACGATGGAGCTGCTGTGCAAATGCCAGCGGGTCGTCCGCCGCGAGCGCGCGGTCGAGGGCCCAGCCGAGGTTCACCGCCGTCGGGCGCGTTTCGCGCAGGAGCGCTGCCGCTGCGACGGCGTCCTCGGCGAGGGCCATACCGTACGCGGCCGCCAGCCCGATCGCCGGCGCACCGCGCACCGCCAGTGTGCGGATGCAGTCCGCCACCTGCGCGGGCGTCTCGCATCGCACCCACGTCTCCTCACCCGGCAGCAGCCGCTGGTCGAGCACGAGCAGTGCGCCGTTCTCCCAGCGCAGCGGTGACGAATCAGTCGCCGTCGCCCTGCTCCTCGCCCTCGGCGTTCGGGCCCGGGGGAGGAGGAGTGGCGGTGCTCCCGTGGACCGACTTCCACAGCACCGCATCGAGCTTTCGCTGAGGCACCCGGTCGACGCCGCTGTCCATGTTGAGTCCGGCGGACAGCGCTCTGTTCGCGGCCGTGTTCGGGTTGCGCTCCAGCGGGTTGACATTCTCGTTCAGCGCGCTGTAGGGCTCGGGATTGACGGGGACCTGCGCGAAGGCGTCGTACATCGGCGTCGCGAGCGCGTCGAACAGGCCGAGCGGGTGCATGCCGAGGATCAGCTCGATCGAGCGGATCACCGACAGGTGGTCGTAGCGGGTGTGGATCACCTTGGCGCGGCGCGCGTAGGGCGAGATCACCGCGGCCGGGGTGCGATGCGCATCGACGTGGTCCGCACCGTCCTGCGAGTCGTCCTCGACGACGAAGATCGCCGACGAGGACCAGATCGCGGAGTGGGAGATCAGGTCGACCAGCTGGCCGAGCCCAAGGTCGTTGTCGGCCACCATCGCCTGGGGGGTGCGCGCTCCCGGCTCCAGGCCGCGAGTGTGGTTGTTCGTCATCACGAGGTAGTTCAGGGCCGGGACCGTGCCCGACGCGACCTGTGTCTGGAAGCGCTGGCGGAAGCAGTCGAAACGCGACAGCGAGCCGGCCGGCGCGCCCGCGGGCAGGCTCGCGTCGAACACCTCCACCCCGCTGATCGAGTCCTTTCCGACGGAGGAGTCGTTCGGGTAGCAGCCGTTCGGGCCAAGGTCCGACTTCGCGAACTTGCGTGACTCATCGGCGGCGACCTCCGGCGTCCGGTCCTTGTCCGGGAACAGGGGAATCACACCCGCTATCGCCTCGCCGTAGTTGAAGTACGAGACACCGTCGCGGTCGGCCTGGTCGAACAGGAACCCGTTCTGGGGGAAGGTGACCGCGTACACGCCGAAGTCGTAGGGCCGGCCGCGGCCGCCGTAGTTCTGGTGCCAGTTCTTGTGGACGTAGTCGGACACCTTCGCCGCACTGGTCCAGAAATGGCCGTCGATGGACGCTTCCGAGTTCGCGTACACGTGGTCGAGCAGCGGGAAGCGGCGCGCGAGCGCGTGGGCGTTGGGCGTGTAGGCGTCGCCGAACAGCGTCAGCGACGGATCGCCGTCGCCGCGCGCGTCGTCACCGAGGATCTGGTCGTACGTGCGGTTCTCCTTGACCACATAGAAGGCGTGCTGGATCGGGCCGTTCGCACGCAGCGGCGTGCCTGCCGGAGCGGCCTCCGCGTTCGAGGGGCGCAGCTGCGCGTCGGCGGTGGCCGTCAGCGGTCCCAGCTCACCGTCGCTCGGCAGGCGCAGGATCCCGCTCTTGCCGAAGGTGATGATCGGCAGATACTCGAAGCTGTTGGTGTTCGCGTCCGTTGTCTCGAAGGGGTTCGGGCCGTTGAGGTTCTGGCCGGTCCCCAGCCCCTTGGAGGAGATCCACAGGAGCGTGCGGCCGTCCGGCGTGATCCGCACGTCGGTCGGGTAGGCGGCGGTCGGGATCCGGCCGAGCAGCGACCCGTTGCTGGTGTTGAAGACGCTCAGCTCGTCGGCGCCGGACTCGGCCACGAACAGCCTGTCGCCGTCCGGGGTCAGCTCGAGCGCGACCGGGCTCGTGCCGTCGCCGGCCTCCGGGCGCGCGGTCGAGAGCGTGCCGACCAGCGCTCGGGACGCGATGTCGAGCACCGCGACCCGGTCGGCGTTCGCGACCGCAACGTACGCGCGCGCGCGCGAGGAATCGATCGCGATCGCCTGTGGGTGGGTCAGGTTCCCGAGTGCGACGTCGCCGAGCTTGGTACCGGCGGCGAGGTCGATGAACGACACCGTCCCGCTCGCCTCGTTCGAGACGAGCCCGGTACGGCCGTCGCGCGTGATCGCCGCTCCATAGGGGTAGCTGCCCGTCGCGACGTAGCGCACGGCGCCGCTCGACACCGTCACGATCGCGGCCCTGTCCGCCAGGTTGAGCGGTACCAGCAGCGTGCCGCCGTCGCGCGAGATGGCGAGCCGGTCCGGCCAGGAGACCGGCGTGGTGGTAGTGGGCGGGAAGTTCTGCGGCGGCGCAGTGCCGCTCGGCGGCGGCACGGGGAGGAGCTGCCGGAATGTCGCGCGGCCGCTGATCGTGTTGTAGCGGAAGACCTGGATCACGTCGCCCTGGCGGCCCGGCAGTCCGGGGCGTTGCTGGTCGGCGTGCCCCGCATCGGAGTCCGACACCCCGGACACGTACGCGAGTGGCCGCGAGCGATCCATCGCGATCCCACCGGATGCGCCCGGGATCGGCAGCGTCTGGATGACCTCTTTGGTGTGCACGTTCACGATCCGGATGTCGTTCCGCCCGCGCCCCGTCGAGACCGTCCAGTAGTAGCGGCCGTCCGGGGTGACGGCGCCGCCGGTGGGGAAGTTGCCGAGGTCGGTCATCGTTCCTGCGGGCCGCAGCAGGCGGCCGTTGTTCAGCAGGCCGCGGTCCGGGCCGATGCGGCCCTCGAGGGCGTCGGCCGCCGCCGGGAGGCACAGGCACGACAGGACGACCGCGATCACGATCCGGGCGGTGCGCATCGAGCCTGACTCTAATGCGCCGACAGCTGGATCACCAGCACCGCGGCCACCAACGGCAGGCAGATGAGGTGGTCGCGCAGCACGGAGCGGGCGATCCGGGTCTGTACCTCAGGCGGGTCCCGACGGGCGCCGAGCCGCGCGCCGGCCGCGAACGTGTGCGTGGCCGCCAGCCCGATCGCCGGGGCCACGAGGGCCAGGGATGCCCATCCGACCCAGCGCGGGTCCTCAGCCCGCGCGATCTGCACCACGATCGCGGCCAGCGTCGAAGCCATCACCGCCGCGACCAGCTTGTTCATCCGCTGCGCCTGGCGCGTCACCCGCCGGTAGTAGCCCGCGATCGACGCCAGTGCTTCCTCAGGTGCCGCACCGTCGCGCACGCGCAGCACCTGCACGTCGAACATCAGGTCGAACCACAGGACGGCAAGCAGGAACCCGGCCCCGGCGCTCACGAACGCGTTCATGTCGAGACAGCGTCCCGGATCTCGAGCGCCTGGAATGAATGGACGTTTACCAGACCCGGGACCCGCGTCGATGCGCTGCCTCACCCCCTAGGAGGCAGTCGGGAGACACACGAGAGGGGCGGGCTGGATGCCCGCCCCTCGTCTTTTGGCCTGTCTGCCTCCTCTGGCAGGATGGCCCTCCCTCATGCGTTGCGCGGCGATCGACATTGGCTCGAACACCACGCGCGTGCTGGTTGCCGAGCCCGAGGCCGGCCAGCTGCGCGGCGTGATGGATCAGAAGGCCTTCACCCGCCTTGGCCAGGGCTCCCGCCCCGACGGCGCGATCGGCCCGCAGAAGGTGGCCGAGGTCGCCGATGCGGTCGCCACCCAGGTCCGGCTGGCCGAGGAGCTCGACGCCGATGCGATCCGCATCGTCGCCACAGCCGCGATGCGGGAGGCCGCCAACCGCGAGGACGTGACCGGCGAGATCACGCGCGCGTGCGGCCTGCCGGTCGAGATCCTCAGCGAGCAGGAGGAGGGTCGCCTCGCGTTCGTCGGGGCGACGAGGACCCTCGGGCACGTCGTGGAGGGAGAGGTCGCCGTGGTCGACGTCGGCGGCGGCTCCAGCGAGATCGTGCTCGGCAGCCTGAGCGAGGGCGCGCAGCGCGTCTCCTCCTTCAAGATCGGGTCGGGATCGCTGACGGAGAGCCTCGTCTCGAGCGATCCTCCGTCGGCTGCCGAGATTCGCGCGCTGCGCGAGCACGTCGACGCCTGCTTCGCCGACGTCCAGGTCGATCGCCCCGAGCAGGCCGTGGCCGTGGGCGGTAGCGCGACGTCGCTGCGCTCGCTCGTGGGGTCGGTGCTCGAGTACGAGACACTCGAGCGCGCAATCAGGGTCCTGACGGGCGACCCCGTCGACACCGTCGCGAAGCGCTTCGAGCTCGACCCGCGTCGCGTGCGGATGCTGCCCGCGGGCGTGATCGTGCTGGAGAAGATCTCGGAGCTGCTCGCCTGTCCGCTGCAGATCGGCAAGGGCGCTCTGCGCGACGGCGTGATCCTAGACCTGCTGAACGGCTCGTTCAACGAGAACCGGCCGCTGTCGGCGGCTCGTTAAACGCTGGCCCATGGCCAAGGCCCGCCGGATTCCCGGGCTGGACGCAGACGAGCCCTACGGGGCCGCGGCGGCGAGGATCGTCGAGGTTCGCGTCACCGAGCTGATCGACCACGCACGCGGCGTGCTCGACATCGACGACATCGAGCGTGTGCACGACATGCGCGTGGCCACACGGCGACTGCGGGCGGCGCTCGAGACCTTCGGCCCCTGCTTTCCGCGCCACGAGCTGAAGGCCGCGCTACGCCAGGTGAAGGAGCTCGCCGATGCGCTCGGGGAGCGGCGTGACCGCGACGTGTCGATCGCCGCGCTCGAGCAGATCGCCGAGTCGATGGCGGCGCCCGACCGCCCCGGGATCGAGACGCTGGTCGTGCGGTTGCGTACCGAGCAGGCGCAGGCAAACGCGGCGCTCGTGCGCTTCGTCAGCGAGGACAAGCTGGCCGCGCTCTGCGATCAGCTCACGGAGCTCGTCGCAAGTGCCGAGTCGGCGCCCGTGGAGGACGAGGCCCCGGTGCCGCTCGAGGTCGTCTGGCTTCCCAAGCGCGCGGGGACCGCGGCGTGAAGGCGCGGCGCGTGAAGCGGCTCGACCCGTCCGCGTCGCTCGAGGAGAACGCGGCGCGCATCGTCTCTGTGCGCCTCGAGGAGATGCGCTCGTTCGCTCCCGCGGCGCTCGACCCCGCCAACTCCGTCGCGCAGCACGACATGCGGATCGCCGCCAAGCGCCTCCGCTACATCCTCGAGGCGACCGGCTTCTGCTTCGGCAAGCCGGCGCAGACGGCGGGGCGCCGCGCCCGTGACCTGCAGGGCCTGCTCGGCGAGGTGCATGACTGCGATGTGATGCTGCCCGTGATCGACACCCACCTGGCCGACCTGCGCGCGCAGGATGCGACGGACGTCCGCGAGCGGGCGGGCGACGTGGGGACCCTCGACCCGGCGTTTGCCGCCCGCGCGCGGCATCGCACGGCGTATCGCGGGCTCGAGGTGCTCGCGGTCCATGTGCAGGCATGCCGGGATCTCGTCATCGACCGTTTCGTCGCGTTCTGGAGAGAACAGGAGGAGGCCGGCACCTGGGACCGGCTGGAGCGCGCGGTCGCGCGCAGGCTGCGCGAGATCAAGGAGCGCCGCCGCGCCGAGGAGCGCATCGAGAACGCCCAGCGCGAGCTCGAGGAGGCCGAGCGCAAGGAACGTGCCGCCGCGCAGCGCGCGCGCCAGGCGGCCGACGAGCTGGCCGCGGCGCGTCAGACCGAGGATCCCCCGGAGCCTGCCTCAGGGCTGCAGGAAGCTGTTTAGCTCGAGCGCCGTTCCCTGGCCAGCGCCTCGATGTGCTCGTGGCGCTGGAAGAACGACCCGAATGATCCGGCGAGCGTCGCGACGACGGTGATCGCGTAGGCCATCAGGACCACGTCCACGATGCGGCCGCCGGTGGTCACGGGGTTCGGCATCTGGGACGACACCGTGAGCAGCTGCGCGGTCGTCCAGAAGATCGAGTCGCCGACATTCGAGATCTCGGTGCGCGACGCGCCACGCTCGAACAGCAGCATCAACGTCGAGCCGATCGCGTCCACCACGAACGTGGTCACGACGATCGTGATGAGCCGCTCGCGCAGGTGCCAGTGCCTCGGCGTCGCCGCAACACGTACGTCGCGCACTCCATGGAGCACGCGGCGCAACGGACGATGCGGCGAAGTGGCTTCCACGCGATCGCACCGTAGGCAGCGCGCCGGACGGGCCTAGTGTGGGGCGAGGGCTCCGACTGGTGCCGGGCTAGACCTGCGGGCCGGCGCCGTTCGTGGCGCCCCCGAACGTGACCGTCAGCATCGCCCCGCCGCCGCGGGCGTTGCGGGCGCGCGCCTTGCCGCCGTGGCTGTCGGCGATCTGCTTCACGATCGCGAGGCCGAGGCCCGACCCGGGCATGCCGCGCGCGGAGTCGGCGCGGTAGAAGCGGTTGAACACGTGGGGCAGGTCCACCGGGTCGAAGCCCGGGCCGGAGTCCAGCACGCGCAGCTCACCGTCGCTGACGCGCACGGTCACGACGCCGTCGGGCGGGCTCCACTTGACGGCGTTGTCGAGCAGGTTCGTCGCGGCGCGCGAGATGGCGGCGGGCATGCCGTGCACGGTGGACGGGCGCAGGTCGGTCTCGAAGCGCACGCCGTTGGCCGGCATGCGCTCGACCACGCCGCGGACCAGCTCGTCGAGGCGCACGTCCTCGCGCGGCTCGTCGCGCTCTGCGCCGCGCGCCAGGTCGACGACGTCCGCAACCAGCGCGGACAGCTCGGCGAGCTGGTCCTCGGTCTCCCGCAAAAGTGCCGCGCGCTCGTCCGGCGCCATGTCGTCCGCGCGCGCCAGCACCTGCACGTTCGTGCGCGCGCTGGCGAGTGGTGTGCGCAGCTCGTGCGAGGCGTCGGCCACGAGGCTGCGCTGCTGGTCGATCGAGCGCTCGAGCGAGTCGAGTGTGGTGTTGAAGCTGTGCGCGAGCCGTGCGAGCTCGTCGCGCCCCTGCGCGTCGAGCCGGTGGGACGGATCGGGATCGTGAGTCAGCGCCTCGGTGCGCTCGGTAAAACGGCGCACCGGGCCGAGCGCTGACCGCGCGACGACCGCTCCAAGCGCGATTCCCAGACCGGCGCCTCCCGCCACCACCGCCGCGAGGATGCGCAGCATGCGCCGCAGCACGCCGTCGACCTCGTCGAGCGGGCGCGCCATCAGCAGCGCGACGCCCGGCTCCGGCGCCTGCCGGACCAGGACCCGCAGATGGCTGCCGTCGACGTGCTTGTCGGTCAGATAGGTGCCGCTGATGCCGCGCGCCACCTTCTGGATGCGATCGTCGACGGGAATCTCCGAGCCGCCGCGATCGGGGCCCGACAGCGTGCCGTCCGCGCGCACGAGCTGGATCACCCCGGTGGCGCCACCGAACGCCGGAGCCTGCACGTCGGGCGGCAACGGGAGGCGGCTGCGGCGCACTCCGGGCGGGAAAGCGCCGCCTGGGGGCAGGCGCTGCACGCGCCGCTCGAACTGCGGCGACACCCGCAGGATGTCCGTCGCCAGCGTGGCGCGCTCCCGCAGGGAGTTGTCGATCTCGCCGCGCAACTCGCCGCGCACCGCGAAGTACACGGCCACGGCGGCGGCCGCGACGGCGAGCGCGACGGCCACTCCCGCAGCCAGCGCAAGCCGGGTGCGCAGGGTCATCGTGCCGGCTCGCGCAGCACGTAGCCCATGCCGCGCACGGTCTGGATCACGCGCGGCTCGCCGCCCGCCTCGAGCTTGCGCCGCAGGTACCCGATGTAGACGCTCAGCGAGTTGGACAGCGGGCCGAAGTCGTAGTCCCAGACGCGTTCGTAGATCTGACCGCGGGAGAGCACCTGGCGGGGGTGGCGCATGAACAGCTCCAGCAGGTTGTACTCGGTCAGCGTCAGCTCGATGCGCCGGCCGCCGCGCGTCGCCTCGCGAGCGCCACGGTCGAGGGCGACGTCCCCGAACTGCAACAGCGAAGAGTCGCCGTTGGACGAGCGGCGCAGCAGCGCGCGCACGCGCGCCAGCAGCTCGTCGAGGTCGAAGGGCTTCACCACGTAGTCGTCGGCGCCCGCGTCGAGACCGGCGACGCGGTCGGCAACGGTCTCCCGTGCGGTCAGCATCAGCACCGGCGTGCGGTTGCCCACGGCACGCATGCGCCGGCACACCTCCAGGCCGTCCACGTCCGGCATGAGCACGTCCAAGACGACCACGTCCGGTGACGACTGCGCCAGCATCGACACCGCCGGCTCGCCGCCCTCGGCCTCCGCGACGTCGTAGCCGGCGAGGGAGAACGCGCGTCGCAGCGCGTTCCGCACCGCGCGCTCGTCGTCCACGACCAGCACCTGCATCACCATTCCATCGTAGGGCGCGAACGGCGTTCGCGAAACACATGCGCGCGCACTCTTAGGCAACTCTTATCGGTCGGATATCGTCACGAGCGTGACGGCGACCCCTCGCAGCGTCTTCATCACCGGCGCCCTCGGCCTGATCGGGCGGCGACTGGCGGAACGCTACCGCGAAGCCGGCGCGCAGGTGCGCGGCATGGACGTGCGCGCCGATCCCGCGGCCGGGGTGGTCGCCGGTGACCTCACGGTGCCGGGCGACTGGCAGAACGCGGCGGCGGGATCCGAGTGCGTGATCCACACCGCGGCGATCGTCGGCATGGGCCGGACGCCAGACCCGGCGACGTTCTGGCGGGTGAACGTGCTCGGGACGCGTCACGCGCTGGATGCGGCGGCGCGCGGAGGTGCGCAGCGCTTCGTCCACTTCTCCTCGATCGTGACCTTCGGGCTGGAATACCCGGACGGCGTCGACGAGCGCTACCCGCTGCGCACGACCGGCGTGCCATACGTGGATACCAAGGTGGCGAGCGAACAGGCCGTGCTGGCGGCGCACGCGGGTGGCGAAGTCCCCTGCACCATCATCCGCCCGGGCGACGTCTACGGGCCCGGCTCACACTTCTGGACCGTCACGCCGGTGCGCGAGATCAAGCGGGGCCGCATCGTCCTCCCGGCCATGGGGAAAGGGCACGTCAGCCCTGTATACATCGACGATCTCGTCGAGGGCGTGATGCGCGCGGCCGCGCGGCCGGAGGGAGCGGGCCAGGCGTTCACGTTGACCGGTGGCATCGGTGTCGAGACGCGCGATTACTTCGGACGGTACGGGCAGATGGTCGGTAAGAAGGTTCGCGTCGCGCCGACGCCCTTCGTGCTCGCACTTGCCGCGACCCTGGGTCGAGCGGGGGACGGCGAGGTGACTCCCGACGGCGTCCGGTATCTGGCGCGGAAGGGCACGTACTCCATCGAGAAGGCGCGGTCCAAGCTCGGCTACGAGCCGGCGGTCGACCTCGACGAGGGGATGCGGCGCAGCGAGCGGTGGCTGCGCGACGAAGGCCTGCTCTAGGCAGCGGCTTCGACGGCGCGCCGCAGGACGTCGAGCGAGCCCATCGGCCCGACGAGCTCCCGCCAGCCGGGCAGAACACGGCTGAGGCGCTCCTCGTCACATCCGCTCACCAGCACCTCGACGTGACCCCCGCCATCGTCTGGCGCGCCGCACTGGACGACGAACAGCTCGCCGGTCTCCTCGACCCAGGCCGCGCGATAGGTATGGCCGGTCGACGCGTCGCGCCAGGACAGGCCGATGTCGTACTCGCGCGAGTGCATGCGGCGATCGTCCTCGCGGATGAAGGCGACGATCGACTGGTAACTGGTGTCGGAGGGCGAGAAGGAGCCGGCGGCGGCTTCGGGCAGCGGCGGCCGCACCGCGGGGCGGGGTGCGGTGCGGCGCCGCGCGCCGCGGTGGACGCTGTCAGCCGCTGTGATGCGGCTTCCACAGAACTCGCATCGGGAGGTGCCGGGCGAGCCGCCGAAATACCGCTGGCCGCATCTGACACACGCGAGCTTCTTCATGGAGTCGATTCAACTCCCCGAGCCTGAGAGCAGCGTGACGGAAAGGTAAGAAGTTCCCTAAAGGGGAGGCTTAGGTCGGCGCCGTTGGAGGGTCAGGCGCGCTCGAGGATCACGACCGGGATGTCGCGGGACGTCTTTTGCTGATAGTCCGCGTAGGGTGCGTAGATCTCGACCATCTTCGGCCAGATGCGCGCCTTCTCGTCGGGCGACGCCTGGCGCGCACGCACGCGGCGCACGTCGCCGTACACGTTCACGGTCGTCTCGGGGCTCGCTTTCAGGTTCGGCCACCAGAACGGGTCGCGCGGTGCGCCGCCGAACGACGCGACGAGGATCAGGTCGTCCCCGTCCTCGCCGAAGATCAGCGGGCTCGTCATGTGCTTGCCGCTCTTGCGCCCGACGTGGTCGAGCAGCAGCACCGGCGCGCCCTGCCACTTGCGACCGATGCGCCCCCGGCTGGCGCGGTACGCGCGCACGTGTACCTGCGTGAACTGCTGCCAGCCCCGATAGCCGAGGCGCCGTGCGATGCGGCCGATCACGCTCATGCGCGAGACCTTAAACCGTCTAGCGCCTGACGTCCTCGCAGCCCACGGTGACGTCGAGGGCATCCACGTCGGCGCGGTCCACTCCCGGACCGCAATCGATCGTGTCGCGGATGCCGTTGGTCGCCGCCTGGATGTAGTCGTTGCCGTCGCCGCCGTTGAAGACGTTCTGGCCGAGGTTGTCCTCGAGGTAGTCGTTGCCGTTGCCGCCTTCCAAGACGTCGTTGTCGAAGTTCCCCTCGAGGTGGTCGTTGCCCTCGCCGCCGACGAGGTGGTCCGAGCCCTTGCGGCCCTGGAGGCGGTCGTCGCCGTTCCCGCCGTCGAGGAAGTCGTTGCCCGGGTCGCCCTCGAGGTGGTCGTTGCCGTCCAGCCCGAAGATGCGGTCGTCGCTGAAGCCGCCGAGGATCAGGTCCGGCCCCGGCGTGCCCGTGAGCGTGTCCGCCCCGTCGCCGCCCGTGATGATCGACTCCTCGACCTCGTTCGGGTCGGTCAGCTCCGCGGGTACCTGTTCGACCTTCTCGCAGTCCACGAGGCCGTCGCGGTCGGGCGCATCCTCCTCGACATAGACGGTGTCCTCGCCGGAGCCGCAGTCGACGGAGTCGTCGTCGCCGTCGGCGACGTGGATGGTGTCGTCGCCGGAGCCTCCGTAGACGACGTCCTCGCCGGTGCCGCCCTTGATCGTGTCGTTGCCGTCGGATCCGGACAGGCGGTCGTCACAGGACCCGCCCTCGAGCGTATCGTTCCCGCCGTAGCCGTAGATCTTGTCCCTGTGCTGCTGGCCCTGGAGCAGGTCGTCGCCGCCGCGCCCGAGGATGCGGTCGCCCGCGCGCCCGCCCAGCACGAGGTCGTTGCCCTCGCCGGCGTCGATCCGGTCCACGCCGCCGCCCCCGTCGAGCCGGTCGTCCCCGTCGCCGCCGTAGAGCTGGTCGCCCGCGCGGCCGCCCTCGATCACGTCGTTCCCGGTGCCGCCGTCGAGCAGGTCGCGGCCAAGTCCCTTTTCGATTATGCGGTCGTCACCTTCGCCGCCGTAGGCGCGGTCGTCCGCGTCGCCGGGGTCGATGTAGTCGTTCCCGCCCTGACCCTCGAGGGAGTCGTTCGAGTTGCCGCCGTAGAGCTCGTCGTTGCCGTCGCCGCCCTTCACGCCGTCGCGGCCGAAGCTGCCGAAGAGCTTGTCGTTCCCGGGGCCGCCGTCGAGCTGGTCGTTGCCGATCCCACCGCTCGCCGTGTCGTCGCCGTCGCCCGCCTCGATCACGTCGTTGCCGCGAAAGCCGTTGAGGTTGTCGGCGGACCCGAGGCCGCGGATCAGGTCAGGGCCGCGGTCGCCCTTGAGCGTGTCGGGCCCGGGCGTGCCGATCAGCAGCGAGTACCCGGACTGCGCGGCCATCCCGTTGATGCGCCGGCCGACGCGCACGCGCCCGGCGAGACGGCGGTAGCTGTATCCGCTTGCGAAGGTCACCGTGCCGGAGCCCGAGTTCGCCACGTAGATGCGCGCAGCGGTCGGGGAGAACGCCACGAACGACGGGCCTTTGCCGGCCGAGATACGGCGCGCGCGGGCGCGGCCGCGCGTGTTGAGCACGATCGCCTTGCGCGAGCGCCGGCCGGGACCCACGACGGCGCGATCGCCGTTCGACGACAGCGCGATGCCCCCTACCGGACGGCGCAGCCGCACGGTGCGTGCGACGCGCAGCCGGTTCGTATCGACCACCGACACGGAGCGGCCTCCCGCGTTGGTCACGAACACGATGCCGCCGCCAGGATGCACCGCGATGTCGAACGGCGTGCGGCCGACGCGCATCGACTTGACCGTGCGCAGCGTCACGAGATCGACAACGGCCAGCTTGTGCGAGCCGCTCAGCACATAGGCGCGGGCGCCGTCCGGCGACAGCGCAACGGAGGTGGGACGGCGCGGCGTCGGGATCGCACCCACCACCAGCCCGGTGGTCAGGTTCACGACCGAGAGGAGTCCCTTGCGGTTGCCCGAGGTCACGTAGGCGCGCATCCCATCGGCCGAGAGCGCCACCCCGCGTGCGCCGGCGGGCACGGTGACCTGCGCCACGATCGTGCGGCTCTGCAGATCGAGCACGCTGAGGCGCCCGGCCGAGCCGTTGCTCGAGACGACGTAGGCGCGCAGGCCGTCGAGGGAAAGGCCCACCCCCCGGGTCGGCAGACCGGTCTCGGGACGCGCCGTGACCTTCTTGCGGCCGAGGTCCACGATCGCCGCCCTGGTCTTTCCCGTGGTTAAGACGGCAAGGCGTGCGGAGGCCGGCGCGGCCGCCAGGACCACGCTCATAGAAGTGCATGCGAGCAGCACAAATGTGCGCGAGGTGAGGCGCATCCTCCTACCGAAACTAGCGCGAGCTGCCGAAGTAGCGGTCTGTTGCGCGATCGGTGGGCGTGTTGTTACAGCGCGTACGCGGCCAGCGGGCGTCTCCCCGGCCGGATTCGCCGGCGGACGCCCTGATTGTCACCCTGCCCGCCTCTCCCCAAGAGCGCGCTGAGAATTAAGAAAGCCCGCGGGTGGCGGCCTTTCGACCGGTCCTCCCGCGGGCCATGCCGGGATTATGCGTTATCGCACAAGCCGTTGTCAAGGGTCCGGCCACACTTTTTTTTCGGGTCAGGTCGCAGTCGCCACCTCGGCCTCGGTCGTGCGGTTCCCGTTCGCGCTCAACACCATGCACGTGGTCGTGCCGTGTGCGATCAGCTTGCCGGTCTCTTCGACATAGATGCGGCCCTCGGCGGTCGCGACCCGCCACGGATGGTCTTCCACCGTGACTGCGGCGGTGAGGTGACCGCGCAGCTCACGTGCGCGAAGTGCGACGTCGAGCTGACGGCGCGCGACGTCGAGACCCGGCTCGGCCCGGGCGCACGCGGCGTAGCGGCCCGCTACCTCAAAACCACCGGGGGGTTGTGCCCGGGGATGACCGTGTGAGGATCGAGGTCCCGGATCCGCTGCCACTGGCGCAGCAGCTCGTCGCGCTCGGGGCCGAAGTCCTGAGGCAAGTCCATGTTCTCGAAGTACTCGGGCAGCGGGCCGACGCAATCGGATGCGATCACGACCAGGCCGTCGTCGGTGTCGACCAGCAGGGAGATCAGGCCGTTGGAGTGTCCGGGCGTCAGGATCCAGCGCAGGCCCGGCTCGATCTCGCCCTCCTCTCCGGTCAACTCGATCGTGCGCACCATGTCGAGCTTGCCCTGCTCGATCGCCGTGTAGGGCGCCTGCATCTCGATCTCGTGCACATAGGTCTCGCGCTGCGTGAACTCCACCAGCGCCTGCAGGTGGTCGAAGTGATTGTGCGTGAGGATCACCTTCGTCTCGTGGGGCTCGATGCCGCGCTTGCGCAGCGAGCCGGTCACGGGCGCGCCCTGCATCATCACGCCGGGGTCCACGACGTAGTCCTCGCCCGCGCGGATCAGGCAGCAGTTGGGGATGGCGATCATCCCCGCCACCTTGCCTTCCCGCTGGAGCTTCTTGTAGGAGTGGAAGCCCTCCTCGGACGTCGAGGCCGGAGCCGGCACGGCGCGCCCGTCCTCGAGCGCGAACACGTAGCGCTGGGCGGGCAGCAGGACTTCGACGGAATGCGCCATCGGCGGCGAAGCCTAGCGCTGTTCGTGCCCTGAACGAACGAGGGCGCCCTCAGGCGCCCTCGCTACCACTTGTCAGTGCAGCCTAGGGAGAAGTCGTCGAGGTGTACTCGAACTCCTCTTCGGCTCCGAAGACCTTGTCCATCAGCGTCTTGCGCGCTCCCTCGTTGAGGGCCACGAACGCAATCGCGCCGATCACCGCGAAGAACAGCAGCCGCCGCCCGCGGTGCTTGCGCCGCTTGCCGCGCAGCGTTTCACCCGCGTCCTTCAAGTGCTCGGTCGCGGCATGCAGCTCCTTCTGAAGCTTCTTGTCCTCGATGAGGGCCTTAGCCGGGCCCTTGCCGTTCGACAGGCGCTTGTACGCCTTCCGCGCGTGCTCGATCGCCTCGCGAACGTTGTCACGGAGCTCCGGGTCCTCGACGAACCGCTGCACGTAGGGGTTCGTGCGGGCGTCGTTGGCGGCCTTCCCGGCCTTCACGGCCGTGGTTCTCGCGGCCCTAGTTCGTGTAGCCATGCCTCTCCCTCGTGGTTGGAACGTCAGGCGGGCTTTGCCCGCAAAAACTGGCCGAAGAAACATATACCCCAGGAAGGGTCGCGCGCCAAGTTCCCGAAACTGCGTATTGAAGTGGCGGAAAACGAACGGATCGGGCTCGTGCTGTCCGGCGGAGGCGCGCGCGGAGCGTACGAGGCGGGCGTCATGTCCGTGCTCGGGCCTGCCCTCGATCGGCGCGGCGAGCGCCCCTCTATCTATATAGGGACATCGGTGGGAGCCGTGAACGCGACCTATCAGGCCGCGGCCGCCCATCTGCCCGCCGACCAGGAGGCGATCGGGGGCATCGAGCGCTGGCGCCAGGTCGAGAAGAACACGGTGATCCGGCCGATCCTCCTGCGCCAGGCGCCCATCACGGCGCTCCGCTACCTGGGCGAGGTGATGTCCCTGCCCGGCGTGCGGCTCCCCAGCCTGCTCGACCCCAAGCCCTTCGAGCGCAACCTCGACCGCTGGATCGACTGGGAGGCCCTGCACCGTAACGTCGAATCGGAGGAGGTGGCCGTGGTCGGCACCGTCGCCACGGCGGCGCGCACGGGCCGCACCGTCGTTTTCGTCGAAGGCCACCACGAGCGCGTGACGCATCGCTCGCACGCCATCGACTACGTGCCGACGCGATTGGACGAGCACCATGTGCGTGCCTCGGCCGCGATCCCCATCCTGTTCCCGCCGGTGCGGGTGGACGAGCCGCGCGATGCGCGCGGGTGGTACGTCGACGGCGGCACCCGGCTTAACACCCCGATCAAACCGGCGCTCGACCTCGGCGCAGAACGCCTCGTCGTCGTCGCGACGGACTCGGTCGCGGAGCCCTCCAGCCGGTCCGGCCGCCACGACATGCAGCCGCCCGACTTCGGGGACGGCGCGCTGCACGTGCTGCAGGGCATGCTCGTCGACCCGGTCGTCGAGGACATGCGCATCCTCGGCAACATCAACATGTTCTTCGCCGACAAGAACGGGCGCACAAAGGAGCGGCGGGACGAAAACAACCGGCGGGCAACCGACGCGGCCACCGAGCGCTACCGGGCGGCGCGGGGCAAGAAGCCCTACCGCATGATCCCCTACATCTTCATCGCGCCGGAGAAGCGCGGCGCCATTGGGCGACTCGCGCGCGAGGTGTTCAAGGACCGTTACGGGGGCTGGAAGGGATTGCGCTCCGTGGACTTCCCGCTGCTCAACCGGCTGCTCGGCGGCGAGAGCCCGACCCACGGGGAGCTGCTGAGCTACCTGTTCTTCGACCGCGAATTCATCGAGGAGCTGATCCGCATGGGCGCCCGCGACGCGCGCCGCTGGCTGAGGGCCGAGCCCGGCCCCGACGATCCATGGCAGGTCGAGCCGCTCGACGCCTTCACGCGCCCGAGCAGCAACGGCCACTCGGCCGCGCCGCTGAAAGCACGCGCGGCACGCCGGTAAGACCCGGCTCCGCGTCTACGCTGCGGCTTGCTCGTGCGCCACGAACTGGAGCGTGCGGCGCAGCCCATCGATCAACTCGACTCCGGCAGTGAACCCGAGCGCCTCGCTCGAGCGGGTGGGGTCGAGCGCCGAGCGCTGCACCTCACCCAGGCGGGCGGGCGCGAACTGCGGCTCGAAGGTGCGGCCGCCGCTGAGCATCCCGAGCTCGGAGCCAATGCCGCGCAACGCCTCGACGATCTCGAGCACCGAGACCTCCTGGCCGCGGCCGACGTTGTACGAGCCGTTCACGTCGCTGTCACCGGCGGTCGTGCACGCCCGGACGACGTCCTCGACGAAGACGTAGTCGCGCGTCTGGCTGCCGTCGCCGAACACGGTGGGCTGGCCACCGGTCTCGAGCTTGCCGCAGAAGATCGCGATCACGCCGGCCTCGCCGAGCGGGTCCTGGCGCGGGCCGTAGACGTTGCCGAAGCGCATGCTGACCGTCGAGAGGTCGTGCATGCGACTCCACAGGCCGAGGTAGCCTTCGCCGGCGAACTTCGCCTGACCGTAGGGCGCCTCGGGCCGGATCACCGTGTCCTCGGGCGTCGGCACCACATCGGTCTCGCCGTAGATCGCACCGCCCGTGGACGCGTAAACGAAGCGACGCGTCCCCGCCTGGCGCGCTGCCTCCAGCATGTTGATCGTGCCCATCACGTTGATCTCGGCGTCGAAAACCGGTCGCGCGGTCGAAACGCGCACGTCGATCTGCGCGGCGAGGTGGAAGACGACCTCGGGCTTCTCCTGCTCGAGCAGGCCGGCCACGACGTCGGCATTGCGGATGTCCTCCACGACGAGCTTCGCGCCTCGCGACAGCGCGGGCTCGACGTTCGCCCTGCGGCCGGTCGTGAGGTTGTCCAGCACGACCACGTCGTCGCCCCGCTCGATCAGGGCGTCGACGAGGTTGGACCCGATGAACCCTGCGCCTCCAGTGACTAGAACCTTCAAGTTCCTCTCCTCCTCGAGCCTCTATTAGTGCCAGACGCCTTGCTGATCCTGGCTGTAATTCTCACGATTGGAATTGGGGTTGCCGAAAAAGACTGCTGCTACCCTCGCCACACGTTTCGGCTTTTTGGAGCCATTTATCAAGGGCTGCAATGCGACTAATCGTCACAGAGAAGGACAACAGCGCCAAGAAAATCGCCGAAATCTTGTCCGCGGGCAAGGCCAAGCAGGACAAAAGCTACGCCATTCCGCATTACGGATGGGAGAGCGAGGACGGCGCATACCGCGTGATCGGCCTCAAGGGCCACCTCATGAACCCCGCGTTCCCAGAGGGCTACTCGGAGTGGCGCAAGGTCGAGCCGCGTGAGCTGATCGACGCGCAGCTCGTCAAGGAGCCCGTCCAGAAGAACGTTCACAAGGCGCTGCGCAAGCAGGCCAAGGACGCGGATGCGGTCGTGATCGCGACCGACTACGACCGTGAGGGTGAGCTGATCGGCCTCGAGGCGCTCGAGGAGATCCTCGACGCGAACCCAAAGCTCGCCGAGAACGTGAGCCTCGCGACCGGTGTCAAGCGCGCCCGCTACTCGGCTCTCACCAGGGAGGAGATCGAGGAGGCCTTCACCAATCTCGTCGAGCTGTCGGAGCCGCTGGCACGCGCGGGCGAGGCACGTCAGGACATCGATCTGATCTGGGGCGCAACGCTGACCCGCTTCGTGTCGCTCGCAACCGGCCGGCTCGGCTCGCAGTTCCTCTCGGTCGGCCGTGTGCAGAGCCCGACGCTCGCGATCGTCGTCGAGCGCGAGCTCGAGCGCCGCGCGCATGTGGCAAAGCCGTTCTGGGAGGTGTTCGCCGCCTTCGACCATCCGGACGGGCAGTTCACCGCGCACCACAAGGTCGACAAGTTCTGGGAGGAGGCCGAGGCCAAGGCTGCGCTTGCGAACACGCACTCGCCCGGCGTCGTCAGGTCGGTCGAGTCCAAGCGCAACACGCGCAAGCCGCCGTCGCCGTTCAACACGACGGCCTTCACGAGCGCCGCATCCTCCGTCGGTGTGTCACCGGCCCGCGCGATGCGGATCGCCGAGGATCTCTACATGGACGGGTTCACCTCCTACCCGCGGACGGACAACACCGTGTATCCGAAGTCGTTGCCTGTGCGCGAGCTGCTGACCTCGATCTCGCAGGTGCCGGCGTTCGGGGCGGGCAAGCCGCTCGCGGAGCGCGACGAGCTGAACCCGACGCGCGGCAAGAAGGAGACCACCGACCACCCGCCGATCTACCCGACGCAGGCGCTCGATCCCAGCGTGCTGCCCGACGACGGCCACCGCAAGATCTACGAGCTGGTGGTGCGGCGGTTTCTCGCGACGTTCGCGGACCCGTCGGTGTCGGAGTCGACGCGCGCCGACATCGAGGCGGGCTCCGAGACCTACTTCGTCCGCGGGAACGTGCTGGTGGACCCCGGCTTCCTGGCGGTGTACCCGTACGGACGCTCCAAGGACGAGGAGATCCCGAAGGTCGAGGAGGGCCAGGAGCTGGCGCTGTCGGCGGTGGAGGCCGTGGGTGAGGGCCGCACCTCCAACCCCTGGTTCGATGCCAAGGAGACCCAGCCGCCCACTCGCATCGGCCAGGGCAAGCTGATCGAGATGATGGAGGAGCGCGGGCTCGGCACCAAGGCCACCCGTCACGACATCATCCAGAAGCTCTACGACCGCGGCTACGTGCAGGGCAACCCGATCGAGCCGCGCGAGACCGGCGTGGCGATGGTCACGGCGTTCCAGCGGTTCGCGGAGCGAGTGGCCACGCCCGACATGACCGCGGAGCTCGAGGCAGACATGGACAGAATCGCTTCTGGCCAGGTCACGAAGGACCAGGTGCTCGAGATCTCTCGCAAGATGCTGCGCGAGTCATACGACCTGATGAACGAGCACAAGCGCGAGCTGGCCGAGATCATCTGGAAGGGAATGGACCAGGACCGGATCCTGGGCCCGTGCCCCAAGTGCCGCGAGGCCGGGCGCAAGAACGAGGAGGGCGAGACCAACCGCCTGCGGATCATCCGGGTCAAGAAGTCGGGCAAGCGCTTCGTCGGCTGCGAGGGATACAAGCCACCTGACGAGCGCACGGACTTGGATCCCGGGTGCGACCAGACCTACGGCCTGCCGCAGCGCGGCGACTTGATCCGGCTCGAAGAGGAGTGCTCGATCTGCGGTCAGACACCCCGGGTGAAGGTGATGAGCGGTCGCCGTCCCTGGAACCTGTGCCTCAACGAGGAGTGCCCCTCGATGGAGGAGATGCGCGCCGCCCGGGCCGAACGTGAGGCCGCGAGGGCCGCCAAGGAGGCCGAGGAGGCTGCCGAAGCCACCGCGGAGAAGGAGAAGGAGCCGGCAGAGAAGGAACCGGCCGCGAAGAACGGGGCCGGCACCCGCCGGCGCAAGGCGCCGGCGGGCACCTAGGCTCCAAGCGCCTAAGCTGGGCGCCGTGTTCATCACCTTCGAGGGGATCGACCGCTCCGGCAAGACGACGCAGGCACGGATGCTGGCGGACGCGCTCGGCGACGAGGCGCTGCTGGTGCGCGAACCGGGCGGTACGCCGGCGGCGGAGCGGATCCGCGAACTCGTGAAGGGCGACACGGACCTGACTCCGATGGCCGAGACCCTGCTGTTCGGCGCCGCACGTGCGGATCTCGTCCAGCGGGTGATCCGCCCCGCGCTCGCAGAAGGCCGGACGGTGATCTCGGACCGCTACGGCGATTCGACGGTCGCCTACCAGGGCGGAGCGCGCGGACTGGGCATCGAGCCCGTGGAGGAGCTCAACCAGTGGCTCACGGGCAAGCTCGAGCCGGACGTCACCTTCCTCCTGGAGGTGGAGCCCGCGACCGCGGCCGGCCGGGGCGGCGAGCTGGACCGCTTCGAGCGTGAGGGCGAGGCACTGCAGCGCGCGGTCGCGAGCGCGTATGACGAGCTCGCCAACCGCCACGCCGAACGTTACGTGCGGATCGATGCCGCGCGGCCTGCCGGGGAGGTTCACGCGGACGTCCTCGCGCGGCTGCAGGTGAGAGCGTGATCGAGGCGCTCGAGCACCAGCCCCGCGCGCGCATCTCGCTGGAGGCGGCGCTGCGCGACGAGCAGGCGCTGTCGCACGCGTATCTGTTCCATGGGCCCGCGGGCAGCGGCAAGCGCGACGCGGCGCGGGCGTTCGCCGCGGCGCTGATCTCGGCCGGTGCGGACGATCCGGAGGACGCCACGCGGCGCGTGATGTCGGGGGTGCACCCGGACATCACCTGGGTCGAGCCGCGCGGCGCGCACGAGATCCTGGTCGACGACGTGCGCACCCACATCGTGCGCCAGGCGGCGCTGCGCCCGTTCGAATCACGGCGGCGCGTGTTCGTGATCGTCGACGCGGACCGCATGAACGACGAGTCTCAGAACTCGCTGCTGAAGACGCTAGAGGAGCCCGCTTCCTACGCGCACTACGTGCTCGTCAGCTCGGCCCCGGGTCGCCTGCTCGAGACGATTCCCTCACGCTGTCGCCCCGTGCGCTTCGGCGCCGTCCCGCCGGCGCGCATCGCACAGGCGCTGGAGGGGGAGGGCGTTCCAGCGGACACCGCGCTGGCCTGCGCGCGGCTGGCGGGCGGCGACGCCGAACGCGCCCGCGCGCTGGCAGGGCCGCAGGCGTCGCTGCGGCGGGACGCCGAGGCCGCGGCGCGCGCAACCCTCGGGGCGCACGACGACGCCGAATGGGTGGCGGCTTCGCCGTGGGGCCCGCTCCTGGACCGCGCGGCGGAGCGCGGCGCCGCGGCCGAGGCGGCGGTGAAGGAGGAGCTGGCCACCCGACTCGAGAACGAGCCCAAGCGTGGCAGCTCGGGCATCACGCGCGAGTACGAGACGCAGGCGCGCCGCGCACGGCGCCGCGAGCACACCGCTTCGCTGGACCTCAGCCTCGAGCTGATCGGGACATGGTTCCGGGACCTGATCGCGGTCGCGACGGACTGCGAGGATCAGGTGCTGAACGCGGACCGCCTCGAAGCTCTGCGCGAGGATGCAAAGGGCCGTGACGTCGCACGCCTGATCGATGCGGTCGCGCTGTGCGAAGAGACGCGCCGCCGCCTCGAGCGCAACGTGCTCGAGGACCTCGCCCTCGAAGCGCTCTTCGACCGCCTGCGCCGCCTGGCGTCCTAGCTCTGCGCCGGCTTCTTAAGCGGCGCTTAACCTGCCGTCAATCCCACCTCAAGCGGTCCGGGAGACATTCCTCTGCAAACCTAGCCCTTTGGGGAAGGAGTCAAGGATGTCGATACGTAGTGTGTTCGGATGCTCACTCGCGCTTGGTGTGACAGGTTTGACGATCGCGTCCGCCGCCCTGGCGGTGACGATCACCGGCACGAACCGCGACGACCGGATCAGAGGCACCGCAGACGCCGACACGATCAGTGCGTTGCCGGGCAACGACGTCGTTCGTGCGTTCCGCGGCAACGACACGGTTTCAGGTGACGAAGGCTTCGATCGGTTGTTCGGCGGCCAGGCCGACGATGTGGTCGACGGCGGACCCGGCAACGACCTGGTTGTCGGTGGCAGGGGCAACGACGTCCTGAGCGGCGGGCCCGGCTTCGACAGGCTCTTCTCCGGGGGTGGAAACGACCGCCCCGACGGGGGGCCCGGCAACGACCTGGTTGTTGGTGGGCCGGGGAATGACGTGACGAGCGGTGGCGACGGCAACGACCTCATGTTCGCCAATCGCGGCGTCGACGTGCACAACGGCGGCAACGGGGACGATCGGCTCTGGGCGCTCGCTCGCCATGACCGGCTCGCGCCCGACGGAACGGGAGACACGCTGAACGGCGGACCCGGCAACGACACGTTCCGCACCCGCGAAGGCCAGCCCGACAAGGTCGATTGCGGCCCCGGGATCGATGTGGTCTTCGCCGACTTCAAGGACATCATCGTCGACGCCACTCCGGTGAACGCCAAAGGATCGTGCGAGCGCGTTATCCGCAAGCGTCCTCGGTTCAAGCGCTTCGGCGACGAGCAGGAAGCCGACCGCGACGACGACCGCTACGACAAGGAAGGCGAGAAGGGCAAGCGCCGCGGGCGTCACCACCACCGGTAGGGCTAAGAAAGCGGCACCTGCTCCTCTTCGTAGGCGCGGCGCAGCGCCCGGTCAAAGGGCATCGGCACCACGTCGAACAGCGCCGCGCCTGCGGGGTCGGTCACGACCGTGGGGGTGGAGAGCCCCTCGATCAGCGGTCGAGCGACGCCCGCATCGACGGGGGTGACGAGGCCGATCCACAGCGACGACAGGCGGGGAGTCAGGAACGGCACGGGCAGCTTGGGCCGGCGGCGGCGGCCCAGCACCATCGCCATGCGATCGAGCATGTCCCCGTAGGACAGCACGTCGGGCCCGCCGATCTGGATCTCGCGGCCGGCGGACTCGGGCACGCCGGGCGCCTGCTCCATATAGGAGAGGACGTCGTCCACGGCGATCGGCTGCGTCTCGGTCGACAGCCAGGAGGGAGCGATCATCGCGGGCAGGCGCTCCACCAGGTAGCGCAGCGTGCGATACGACTCGCTGCCGGCGCCGACGACCATCGCGGCGCGCAGGTACGTGAGGGGTGGGCCCTCCGCGATCAGCACCTCGGCCGTCTCGTGGCGGCTGCGCAGGTGCTGCGAGCGCGGGGCATCCCCCAGCCCGCCCAGGTAGACGAGCCGGTCGATCCCCTCGCGCCGCGCCATCTGCGCGAACGCGGTTGCGCCCTCACGATCCTTGGAGCGGTAGTCGTCACCACCCCCGCGCCCCATCGAGTGCACGAGGTAGTAGGCGACGTCGACCCCGGTGCCCGCTCCTTGCAGGCTCCACGGCTGCAGCACGTTGCCCTCGCGGACCTCGCAGCCCAGGCGGACCAGATCCTCCGCGCGGCGCCGGTCGCGCACCAGGCAGCGCACGTCGTGGCCGGCCTGCGCCAACCGCTCGGCCAGACGCCGGCCCACGAAGCCGGTTGCTCCCGTGACCAGTGCTCTCACGCGGTTTGTTCGTACCCGGGACCGCGCGGGATCATCCCACTCGCGAGCGCGCCTGGATCTAGGCCGGAAGCAGCGCCGCGCCGGCGGGGGCCGCATTCGGCGATCCTCGCGCGGAGCTCCACCGCGGTGGCGTAGCGCAGGCGATCGGTGGTGACCAGGTCGTCGAGTACCGCGCTGACCTGGACGCCGATCTCGCCTGCCTCTTCGCTGCTTGGGAGCCTCGTCAGAAGCAGGCCCTCGGCCGCATCGGCGAGGACGTCGCGCTCTGGCTGCGAGAAGATGTCCGACTCCAGGACCTCGAGCACGAAGAGGTAGTTGCGGTACCGGTGGTCGTTCATCTATGGCCCCATGTTCCCACCGCAGGCGACTGCCAAACCGGGTCCGGCCACGGAGCGCGGAGGCCGTGGAGGCCGCATGTCCAGTCGCTATTCTGGCGCGAGCGCCGACGTAGCTCAGCTGGCCAGAGCACTTCACTCGTAATGAAGGGGTCCCCGGTTCGAATCCGGGCGTCGGCTTCCTTTTGTAGAGCCTAATTCGGCGCTCGCGCTCAGCTCGCTTTCGCCTCGCGTGTACAAGAGGCTGGCGGGCGAGCGTGAGCCCGAATGGCCTGTATCGTGAGCGACTGGCCATGCCCACACGCAGCTTCACGAGCGAGGAAGCGCGCCGGATCGGTGAGACGATCGGGATCGATTGGGCGAGCGCGCCCTTCGATGTCGACCAGTTCCGGCTCGGGCTCGGCGTGGAGCTCGAGCACGGCGCCCACGACCCCGAGACCAACGTCACCGGCGACGACGAGCTGATCACCGGCAAGATCGCCTGGGCTCACCTCAAGGAGCTGCCGGACTACTACACGCGGCTTGCCCGGATGGAGGCTGAGGCCGGGTCCTGACGTGCGCCGGGCGGCTGGCCGCCGGCCCAGCGCGTGATTCACAGCTCGGGACGAACCCGCAGCGCGGATCCGTAGTCCGCGCTGATCCGGCTCCGGGCGGTGGAGGTAGTGTCCCTATCGTGAAACCAGAGACGGTGCGCGAATGCAGCCGCTGAGCCCGCAAGATGCTTCCTTCCTTCATCTCGAGGACTCGGTCAGTCACATGCACATCGGCTCGGTGGCGATTCTCGAGGGCCCGCCACCGCCCTACGACGAGTTCGCCGCGCAGGTCCGCGCCAACCTTCGCGAGGCCCCTGTCTACCGTCAGAAGGTCCACTTCGTGCCGTTCGCCCTGGGCCGGCCGGTCTGGGTGGACGACCCGCACTTCAACCTCGCCTATCACCTGCGGCGCACCGGTCTACCCGCCCCGGGCGGAGACGCGGAGCTGCGCCTGCTGGTCGGCCGGGTCATGTCGCAACAGCTCGACCGCCACAAGCCGCTGTGGGAGATGTGGATGATCGAGGGCCTGCGCGGGAACCGCTGGGCGCTCATCACCAAGGTGCACCACTCGATGGTGGACGGCGTCTCCGGAGCCGAGCTGCTGTCGGCGATACTCGACGAGCAACCCGAGCCGCAGCCGCCACCGCCCGATGACTGGGGCCCGGAGCGCCAGCCCTCAGGCCGAGAGCTCGCCTTCCGGGCGCTCACGCAGCGAGCGTTGAGCCCCTACGAGGCTGTGCGATGGGCGCTGCACTCCCCCCGCGCCGCCGCGGGGCGCGTGGCCGAGACCATGCAGGGGCTTCTGACGATGAGCGGGGTACTCCGGCCGCCGAGCGCGTCCTCGCTCAACGGACCGATCGGTCCGCACCGGCGCTGGGACTGGGCTTCGTCGCGCCTGTCCGACGTCAAACGGATCCGGGCGGCGCTGGGGGGCACGGTCAACGACGTGGTGCTGACCGCGATCGCGGGTGGCTTCCGCGAGCTGCTGGACTCGCGGGGGGAGCGAACCGACCGCGTCGTGCGAACGCTCGTGCCGGTGTCGGTGCGCTCGGCTCAGGAGCAGGGCGAGTACAACAACCGGGTCTCGGCGATCTTCGCGGACCTGCCCGTCGAGATCGCGGACCCGGTCGAACGGCTCGCAGCCGTGCGCAGGCAGATGGAGCACCTGAAGCACTCGCACGAGGCCGTGGCGGGCGATGTGCTCGTGGGCCTGTCCGGCTTCGCTCCGGCGATGCTGTTGGCGCTCGGCCTGCGCACCGCGACCCACGTGCCGCAGCGCAACGTCAACACCGTCACGACGAACGTGCCCGGGCCTCAGCGGCCGCTTTACGCAGCGGGCCGGCGGATGCTCGAGTGCTTGCCGTACGTGCCCCTCGGTGGCCACGTGCGGGTGGGCGTGGCGATCTTCTCCTACGACGGCACTCTCAGCTTCGGGGTCACGGGTGACTATGACCGCGCGCCCGACATCGATGTCCTGTGCCGGGGGATCGAGCGTGCGATGGCGGAGCTGGTCGAGGCCGCCGCCGCGCGCGAGGCTGCGACCGGGCCGCACACCCACGCCGCGCAGCGTCAGCCCGAGGGCCGCGCCCGGGGCTGAGATGCTCGACGAATCGCCCTCTACGGCGGCAAGACCAATGAAGTTGTCGGAATCAGGCTCAATGTGGGCAACGCGTGGGCAACACAACACCCGGCAACAGCCGCAAATGCGAGTTGGTCTGGGACGGTGAAAATGGCGGTCTTGAGCCAGATACGCGAACAGCCGCAAACACCCGAAACCGCTCGGCCGCCCTCGTAATGAAGGGGTCCCCGGTTCGAATCCGGGCGTCGGCTTCGCTTCGCAGAGCCTAATTTGACATCCCCCCCCGAACCGGTTTCGCCAGCGATGTACAAATCATGTACGCCAGGTTTGGCGCGGGCCGCTCTTATTCGCTCCTCGGCCGGCGTCCGGTCAGCCGGATCGAACTCCTCGAAGACATGCGCGTAGGTGCGTAGGCAGTAGCGCGGCGTTGTTGGATCCGCGCGGAAGCGAGTCGTTAGCGCCTCGGCGGGCTACCGTGCGTCGACCAGGGGCTCGTCTACGAAATGCCGGCCTCGGCGAGGGCTCGCTCGACGTCGGAGTACATCGTCAGTCGCACGATCTTGTCCACGCGCGTCCTGACGACGTGCACGAAGGGGAGGTCCACCTCGACACCGCTGCTCTTGCCCTTGGTGTACAGGCGGCCAATAACGACGAGCAGGTCGCCCCGCTGACGCACCGCGAGGACGTCGAAGCGGTCGTTCGGAACGACGGCTTGCAGTGGCCCCGGCGCGACGGCTTGAAGTGGCTCCACCTGGCGTCGGTTGTTGGGTTGGGTTGATCTTCCCTGATAGGGGACTGCGGCGGCGTCTCGCGGAGCGAAGCCCATAGGGCGAGCGGAGC
>JBBRDT010000013.1:0-46949 GCA_038203635.1 Solirubrobacterales bacterium | reverse complement strand
GGTGCTGTGGTCGAGCTGCCGAACCTGGAGAATCCCAACTTTCGGCTCCGTGAGCAGGTTGGCGACCTCGACTCGAGCTTTGACGTCACCCTGATCGACTGTCCGCCGGCGCTCGGTCCGGTCACCGTCAACGCACTGGTTGCCTCCGACCGCGTGATCGTCCCGGTGCAGGCCGAGTATCTCGCCCTCGAGGGCCTGGCACAGTTTCTCGACACCCTGGGGTTGATTCAGCGCGAGCTGAACCCGAGACTCGAGGTCGCCGGAATGCTCCTCACCATGTACGACAGCCGGACGAAACTGGCGCAGGACGTCGAGAACGAGTTGCGCCGGCACTTCGAAGGACTTGTCCTGCGCACCGTCATACCGCGCAACGTGCGCATCAGCGAGGCGCCGAGCTATGGCCGTCCCGTGATCCATCACGACCCCCACTGCGCCGGCACCGACGCCTACTTCGAGCTCGCGAAAGAGGTGGTCAGCCGTGGCTGAGAGAGGCATCGGTCGCGGGCTCGCCGCGATCCTCCCGACCAGCGCCGACGAGTCGCTGCAACGCATCCCGCTCGAGCACATCGCGCCGAACCCGAGTCAGCCGCGCACCTCGTTCGACGAGCAGGAGCTGGTCGCGCTGGCGGACTCGCTGCGCGAGCACGGCGTGCTCCAGCCGATCCTCGTCCGTCCACTGTCCGGTGGGCGTTACGAGCTGGTCGCCGGGGAACGTCGCCTGCGCGCAGCGCGACTCGCCGGTCTCGATCGCATTCCCGCGATCGTGCGCAGCGCCGCCGCGGGCGAGCGGCTCGAGCTGGCGATGGTCGAGAACATGGCGCGCCAGGACCTCAACCCGGTCGAGTCCGCACGCGCCTGCGCGGCACTCGTCGACGAGTTCGGGTTGACGAAAGAGGAGGTCGGTCGACGCGTCGGCAAGAGCCGCGTAGCGATCTCGAACCTCGTGCGCCTGCTCGAGCTGCCCGACGAGGTGCTGTCGATGCTCGAGGCGGGCACGCTGTCGGAGGGGCACGGCCGGGCGGTGTTGCAGGCGCCCGATCACAACGCTCGCCGTCGCGTGGCGCGCGATGCGCGCAAGCGCGGCCTTTCGGTGCGCCAGACAGAACAACTCGCTCGCGGGGACAGTACGCGCCCTGCATCGAAGCGCGCTGTGAAGCTGCAGAGCGCAGATGCGCTGGAGGCCACACGCGCGGCCGAGGAGACGCTTGCCGCGCTGCTCGGCTGCGAGGTACGTGTGCGCTTGGGGCGGCGTGGTGGCACCGTCGAGATACCGTTCGACGACCTCGCCGAGCTGAGCGAGATCGCCCGCCGGATCTCCGGCCGCAGGGCTGCGTAGAGCCGCTCCGCCACGTCGCGGGAGGCTGTCGGCCGTTAGCTAGAATCGCCTGCGTTCGCTGTACCAGCGGGCGATTAGCTCAGTCGGTCAGAGCGCCTCTCTGATAAGGAGGAGGTCCCAGGTTCGAGTCCTGGATCGCCCACTCGCGTTTTCTAGAACTCGTCGGCGGTGACCGGGCCGACGCACCCGACGCAGGGACCAGGCTCGACATGCGCGGCGATCTCCGTCAGGTCCCTCGGACTCACCGATTCGATCGCCTTCAGGTGCAGCATCGGATCGACATCGTGGTCGCCGTACTCCATGATCAACTCAACGGCGTGGTCCGCACGCGCTCTCGTGGATTCGAAGGCGAGTGCGGAAGCCCCGCCGGCGTACGAGCGCGCTCTGACTGACTCTTCGTCGGAGGGTCCGCTCTTGCGCAGGTCCATGACGATCGCGTCGATGCCTTCGTAGATCTCACCGAGGTCGGATGCCCGAACGCTGCAACTGACCGATAGGAACGACGCGTTGTCGTAGCCCCACACGAACCCTTCGATCCAGTAGCAGAGACCGCGCTGCTCGCGGAGCTCCTCGTACAAGCGGGATCCCATTGGACCTCCGAGCAGGTCCGAGTACACCTCGGCGATCGCCCGGTCGCGCGCACGACTGAGCTTCACCCCCGGCAAGGCGTAGGCGAGCCGAAGGTGAACGACGCCGCCGTCGCGCTCCTCGATGTCTACCCGCCGTTCGAACGGGCCGATTGGTGGCGGCGCGGGCGCTGCGGGTCGCGTGGGGATGCGAAGCAGAAGCTCCTCGAGCGGTCCCCGATCGATCTGCTCGAGATTGCCCACGATCGTCACGAGGCCGCCCGCGGGACTCCACTGGCGCTCGCGGAACGAGAGCACCTGGTCGTGCGTGAGCCGCTCGACGTCAGCGGCGTTGCCGGCGGTGGTGGTCGCCAGCCGGTGGCCGCGGAAGAGCGCCGCCGCCAGCCGGTCGTCGGCACGCGTTCCAGGATCCTCGTTGGCGTCGGCGATCTCCCGGAGGATGACCGCGCGCTCCACCTCCAGGTGCGCTTCATCGAGCAGTGCCTCCCCGCACACTCCAGTCAGCAGGTCGATCGTTGCCATCGCCGATTCGGCTCGAACGACGGACGCGAATTCCGAGTAGTCATCCGTTGCAGCCCCGTCCAGCTCGGTGCCCAGAGATTCAGCAGCCCTGTTCAGCTCTGTGGCCGTGGGGTGGGTCCTGGTTCCCTTGAACAACATGTGTTCGAGCAGGTGGGCGACGCCGACCTCAGTTCCGGTCTCGTGGCGAGCGCCGGCCGGGAACGCAATCGCGATCGTCGTGGCCAGCCGTCCAGGCATCGGCATCTCGACCAATGGCATGCCGTTGGCAAGGATCGTCTCGGTCATGGCACCGCCCGGGTCCACACACGCTGGAGCGTACGTTCCATCGGGTCGTCGGGTCCCGGATACTCATGGTGTGCCTCGGAAAGAGGATCAGACGCAGGCGCGTCATCAGAGCGCTGCCCCGCGGGGTCGATCGGGCTCGCGCATCGTTTACGACGCAAAGTTCATCGAGGGTCGTGACGGTTATCTGTTCATGGCCGACGACAACAACAAGGTCCTGGCCCAGCACTCCGGCCGGCTGCGGCTCGGTGAAGCAGAGCTCGAAGGGTGGCGCCGCGTGCTCGAGCGCCGTACCGAGGAGCTCGCCCGCCGCGACTGCGCCCACCTCGTGCTGGTCGTGCCGAACAATCACTCGGTGTATCCGGAGAAGCTGCCCGAGGACATCGAGATGGCGACCGAACGGCCGATCCATCAACTGCTCGCTCACCTGGATCGCAGCGACTCGCCGGTGCGGATCATCTATCCGCTGGAGGAGATGGTGGCTGCGAAGGAAGACCACCAGGTCTGCTCGCGTGTCGATAGCCACTGGACCGACTACGGAGCGTTCCTCGCGTACATGCGGTTGATGGAGGAGGCACGGCCGCTCGTTCCGACGCGGCGGGTGGACATGGACGACGTGTTGTTCGTCGAGGTCGAGGTCGAGGGTGATCTCGGCGAGAAGCTCGATCCTCCTCGGCGAGCGAGGCAGTTGTTCGCCCGCATGCGAAACCGCAATGCCCGCCTTGTCTACGACAACTGCGTGGAGGGCACCGGCGCGCTTGCGGTCACCGATTGCGACGTCGCCCCATCGACGACGTGCCTGCTGCTGGGCGACTCCTACGCGTACTTCATCGCGCAGTACATGTCGGAGTGCTGGCGGCGACTCGTATTGGCGCACGCGCCCACGCTCGACCTCGACGTCGTGGAGGCCTGTCGTCCAGCCCTCGTCGTGAGCATGATCGCGGAGCGCTTCCTGGTCGCGGTGCCCGATGACGCGAAGGGGCCCAGGATGGGCGAGCGCGAGAGTCGCAAGCGCGACGAACGCCGCGCGCGTTACCCGCTGCTGCACTGGACGTGGCCCACCTTTCTGTCTGCGAGCCGAATCGAGTTGATGCGGGGGCGCCTGGTCGCGGAGGGCCGCACGCGCGATGCCGCGCTCGTCGGCGTGATGGCATACGCGGGACTTCGGCCTGCCGAGGCGATGGCGCTGAGGTGGTCGGCGGTCAGGCGCGACACCATCGTCGTCGAGCCGCTGCCGCGTATGCGCGCGGCGGGAAGGCCGGTGCGCCACGCACCGCTGTGGAAGCCACTGGCGGACGATCTCGAGGTCTGGCGCAGAGAGTCGGACGGGGGCGGGAACCGCCGCGTCTTCTCGGCCCGGGGCAAGCCGTGGGCGGTCGATCTACCCGATTGGCGCGCCCATACCTACCCGGCGCTGGCCCGCGATGCGGGCATTCAGAGCGCGTCACCAGGCAAGCTCCGCGACGCCTTCTGCGTGCTCCTCTTCGATGCCGGGGCCTCTGTGGAGGAGGCGGCCGAGCTGGTCGACATCGAGGCGGACGAGCTGGAAGAGACCTTCCAGGGGCTGCTGTCGGACATCCGCCGCACCACCTCGCTGCCGGCAGAGCAGGCGATTGCCGCTGCCCGCAGCGCGATCGTCCCCTGATCGGAACCCCTCCCGGTTGCCGGGGGGCGTTCCTATAATGGGCGACCCAGCCGTCGAGAGGTCAGGAGTGACCGAGTTGCAGGAGATGGTCATCTACGGTGTCAGCTTCGACATGGTCGGCAAGCAGCCGATCGTGTTGCTGAAGACGATCGACGGCAACAAGTTCCTGCCGATCTGGATCGGCCACCCAGAGGCGGCCGCGATCCTGATGAAGCTGCAGGGCGCGACCACGCCGCGGCCGATGACCCATGACCTGATCAGCGAGATGATCAGCGAGCTCGACGCTCAGTGCACCCGCGTCTCGGTGACCGAGCTGAAGGAGAACACCTTCTACGCGTCGATCACCCTGCGGGTCAACGGGCAGGAGATCGAGATCGACTCCCGGCCCTCGGATGCCCTTGCGGTCGCGGTTCGCACCTCCGCCCCGATCTTTGCCGCCGAGGACGTGATCCAGGAGAGCGCGATCGAGTTCGAGCAGGAGGCGGAGGACACCGAGGAGGTCGTCGACAAGTTCAAGCAGTTCCTGGACGAGGTCACGCCCGAGGACTTCGCGGCCGGCTCGGGTTAACCCGCGGTTGCGGGCGCCGCCTTTCTCGCCAGCGCCTGGTCAAGCATTTTCTCGACGAGCTGCTCGAACCGGATACCGGCGGCTTCCGCAGCCTGAGGCAGGAGGCTCGTGTCGGTGAGACCCGGGATCGCCTGGGCCTCGAGTACCTGAAGCTCGTCGTCGTCGCTCAGGATCATGTCCACACGCGCGAAGCCGTAGCACCCGAGCAGCCGGAAGACGGAAACGGCGAGGTCGTGTGCGCGAGAGGCGACGTCGTCGGGGAGCTCGGCAGGGCAGAGGAACTCGGTCTTGCCGATCTCGTAGCGCGCCTCGAAGTCATAGAAGTACTCCTGCTCGGGTATCGCCTCGACCACCGGCAGCGCACGCACGCCATCCTCGTCCTCGAGCAACGAGACTGCCAGCTCGCGGCCTTGCACATGTCGCTCCAGCAGTACGCGGTCGTCGTAGCTGAAAGCAGCGATCAGCGCCTCGGGGACGTCCGCCGCCGAGCGCGCGAACTTGATGCCGAGCGCCGACCCCTGTGCGGCCGGCTTGACGACGACGGGAAAGCCAAGGCGCTCCTCGATCGCGGGCAGCGCCTCGCCGGCGCCCAGCTCCTTGAACGCGATTTCGCTGAAGGCGAAGAAGTCCGGCGTCGGCAGGCCCTCCTCCAGCAGCATGTGCTTGGTCAGCACCTTGTCCATGCAGCGCATGCAGGCCAGCACTCCCGAGCCGGTGTAGGGCATGCCCACGATCTCCAGCAGCTCCTGCACCGTGCCGTCCTCGCCGCCGCGCCCGTGCAGGGCGACGAAGGCGACGTCGGCCGCGCTCGCGCGCAGGTCGTCCACCAGCGAACGGCCTACGTCGATGGACACGAAGTCGACGCCGAGCCGCTCGAGCGCGTCCTCGACCCTGGCTGCCGATCGCAGCGAGACCTGCCGCTCGAGCGACGGGCCGCCTTTGAGGAGCGCCACCCGACGCGGCGTCATGAACCCTGCGCGCGCCGCTCGCCGCCGCGCCGCGGAAGCTCGACGACGTCCGCGAGGGGAGCTGCGTCCTCGGGTGGGGCCGGCTGTGTCTCGGGCGCCCTGCGGTCGGTCTCGGTCCTGCGCTCGGGCCCGGCGAACGTGGAGAACAGGGCGATCTGCTCGTTCACCACTTTCCCGATCCGGCGCACGCCCTCGACGATCCCGTCCACGTCGGCGCCGGAGAAGTTGAGGCGCATCGAGCTGCCGCCGCGGCCGTCGACGTACGCCGCCGAACCCGGTACGAAAGCGACGTGCTCCTCGCGCAACGCCTTGGCGAGCAGGTCACCCGTGTCGATGAAGTCGGGCAGCGTCGCCCAGATGAACAGGCCTCCGCCGGGCTGGGTCCACTCCGCCTCGCGCGGGAAGAACTCGGCGAGCGCGTCGAGCATCGCATCGCGCCGCTGCCGGTAGATGCCGCAGAGATCCTGCACATAGCGACGCCAGCGTCCTTCTTCGAAGTAGAGCTCCACGAATTGCTGCGTGAGAGAGGAACTGCACAGGTCGGCGGCCTGCTTGCCGAGCTTGATCTTCGAGAGCACGGGACCCGGGGCTGTGACCCAGCCGAGCCGCAGGCCGGGCGACAGGATCTTCGAGAAGGTGCCGAGATAGATGACGTACTCGCCGCCGTCGAGCGCGTGGAGCGGAGGAAGCGGCTCGCCCTCGTAGCGCAGCAGGCCGTACGGGTTGTCCTCCAGCACCAGCAGCTCACGCTCGCGCGCGATCTCCACCAAGCGGCTGCGGCGTGGCGCCGACAGCGTGACACCCGCCGGGTTCTGGAACGTCGGGACCGTGTAGATGAACTTCGGCCGGCGCTTCTCGCGGTCGAGGCGCGCGAGGGTCTCCTCGAGCAGGTCGACGCGCATCCCCTCGGAGTCCATCTCGATCTGGATCACGTCCGCCTCGTAGCTGCAGAAGGTCGGCACCGCGCCCGGATAGGTCGGGGCTTCGCAGATCACGACGTCGCCGGGATCGATCAGGGTCTTGGTGACGAGGTCGATCGCCTGCTGCCCGCCGGTCGTCACGACGATGTCGTCGATGTCGGCGCGCATTCCCTCTGCGGCCATCACCTCGACGATGCACTCCTTGGTCTGCGTGAACCCCTCGGTGGGTCCGTACTGCAGCGCGCTCGCGCACGAACGCCGGGCGATCTTGTCGGTGATCGCGGCGAAGGTCTCGGGAGGGAACGAGGAGGTGTCGGGCAGGCCACCGGCGAGTGAGATCACGTCAGGCCGGGCGGTGATCTCCATCAAATCCCGCATGGCCGAGGAGCGCATATGGCGTGTCCGCTTGGCGAACAGCCCTGCGTAGCGCTCGATCTCGTGGCTCGTGGTCTGGTGTCTGTCCTTCAAGTGTGTGGGTCCCTCGTCCAGGGGTACCACCCCGGAGGCCTCATTCGGGTCGCCCGCCCGCGAACCTGTCGTTGCTCGGCGCCATGCATACTCTCGTCCGGCCACGGCCCTCGTTCCGTAGCGTGGACAATGCAACATAGAGGATAGACATGGACCTCTTTCTGGCAATCTCGCAGGGCATCGGCTCGTCACTCGCGACGGGTGCGCGCGCGCTCCTCGTGCCGCTCTTCATCGGGGTCATGGCGCGCGCCAACGTCGGAATCGACTTCGAGCACACGGGATTCGAGTGGCTCGAGGCGGTGTGGTGGCTCGTCCTTTTGTTTGTGCTGACCGCGTCCGCGTGGCTGCTCGACCGCTCCGAGGTCGAGGTTCCCGAGGGCGTCTGGGCGGTCGTCGCGATGGGGCTCGGCGGAATGATGTTCGCGGGCGCGCTGGAAGACGAGAACTACTTCGGAACGGTCGGCATCGTGCCCGGCATGATCTGCGCGCTGCTCGGGTTCCTGGCCGCGCGCGCGTTCCTCGGAGGCGCGGTGGAACGGCTCGCGGCGCGCGGCGAAGGCGACGGCACGATCACGGTGCTGGGCGACTTCGGCGCACTCGCGATCGCCGCACTGGCGGTACTGTTGCCGCCCACGTCGTATCTCGCAGTCGCGTTCTGCCTCTGGGTACTGCTCGCCCGCCGCCGCCGCGCAGGACAGAAGTACGAAGGCCTGCGAATCCTGCGCTGACCATGACCAAACTTGTGTTGGTCATGGTCGACGCTCTTAAACCCGCGATGCTGGAGCGGGCGGTTGCCGAGGGCCGCGCGCCTGCGTTCGCCGAGATCCTGCGCCGCGGCACCTACTTCCCGGACTGCGTGAGCGTGTTCCCGTCGGTCACGCCGGCGGCTGCCGCTTCGATCACGACCGGCACCATGCCCGACGTCCATGGGGTGCCGTCCATCTGCTGGTACCACCGTGGTGAGAAACGCTACGTCGACTACGGCTCGTCGGCTGCCGCGGTCCGCACGTTCGGCGTGCTGCGTGCACTGACGGACACGGTCTACAACATGAACTTCGATCACCTGCAGCGGCGCACGCTGACCGTCTTCGAGCAACTCGACGACATGGGGGTGCGCACCGCGTGCACCCCGTTCCTGATCTTTCGGGGTCGTACGCGGCACGAGCTGGGCGTGCAGGGTCTGCGCCGCCGCGTCGCGCAGGCGACGAACTTCAGGCATCCGGTCTACGGCCCGTCAGAGCTCTTCTATGGAGAGCTCTATTCCTCACAGGAGGTCGACTGCCGCCCGACGCTCGCGCGACCCGGCACGCGCGACCCGTACTCCGGTTGCGTCGGCGCGTTCGTCGAAGAGCACGACCTCTACGACTTCATGCTCTTCTCATTGCCCGACAACGACCATCACTCGCACCGGTTCGGCCCGCAGGCGACCGTGGAGTCGATCGCGCGTGCCGACCGGCACTTCGCCGAGCTCGCCGAGCCGGCCGGAGGCATCGAGTCGTTCCTCGACGATCACGCGGTGATCCTGATGTCCGACCATGCGCAGGTGTCGGTGTCGCAGCGGATCCACCTGGCGGCGGCGCTCTCGGACTGGCGGGTGCTGCAACCGAACGAACTGGGCGTCGACGGCGCCGAGCTTGCGGTCGCGCCGGGAGCGCGCTCGGCGATGGTCTACTACATCGATCGGGAGGCCTTCGAGCCGCGTGGCCGCGAGCGGCTGCTCAAGCGCCTGCGGGCGATCGAGGGAGTCGAGGTGCTGGCGTGGAAAGAGGGCGCCGAGGCGTGCATATGGACTGCGCGCGGCGAGCTGCGCTTCCGCCCGGGAAACACCGTGCGCGACCGCCGCGGACAGGCGTGGGACGTCGAGGGCAGCCTCGAGACCCTGGAGCTGGAGCGCGCCGACGGCGCAGCGGTCTCCCGTACCTATCCGGATGCGTTTCGGCGGATCTGGTCCGCTCTGGCGTGCGCGGGCGCCGGCGACGTGCTCGTGTCGGCAGCCCGCGGCTACGAGTTCACCGACTGGGGTGGAGCGGATCACGTCGGCGGGGGCAGCCACGGATCGCTGCGCCACGGCGACTCACTCGCCACGCTCGCGTTCGTGAACTGCGGCCCGGACCTCGATGCCACGCGCCCGGACTGGCCTGCGCAGTGGTCCATCGCGGATGTCGCTCCGATCGTGATCTCGCACTTCGAGCAGCGCGGCTGAGCCGCGTAGCGGCTGAACGTACCGCCCGGTCGGCTATCTTCCGGACGGTGCAGCGAGAAGCCCCGCTTGCGGATCGCGGCCGCGCGACGAACCATGCGCTGCGGGTGGGGCGCGGCCTGCGCCAACCGGCCAACTGGGTGCAGCTCGTCAAGTTCTCGGCCGTGGGCGCGAGCGGCTACGTCGTCAACCTGGCCGTCTACACGACGCTGGTCAAGGCCTCCAGCGTTCACTACATCCTCGCTGCCGTGCTCGCGTTCTGCGTGGCGGTGACGAACAACTTCCTCTGGAACCGGCACTGGACCTTCCGGGCGACCGAAGGACACATGGGTTTCCAGGCAGCACGGTTCTTCACGGTCAGCCTGCTGGCGCTGGGCCTCAACCTGATCGTGCTCGAAGTCCTCGTGACCGCCGCCGACGTGGACAAGGTCGTTGCGCAGGCGATTGCGATCCTGGCGGCGACCCCGCTCAACTTCATCGGCAACAAGCTTTGGAGCTTCGGGCAGCCCGCACCGCCGCACTCGCCGTAGCGCTCGCCTGCGGGCTGCTGGCAGTCGCGGACACGCCTGCGCTTGCGCAGGAGGCCGAGACTCGCAGCCAGGCCGTGCGTCCCGACGCGACCCTGACGCGGCCGTCTTCCCCGACGAAGCCGCCGCGCGACCACTTCCTCAACGCCGTCCAGGCCACGCGGATCGCGGCCCGCTCGCCGAAGCTGCGGGAGGAGCTGCGCAAGCACGACCGCGTCCGCCGCGATGCGTTCGCCAAGGGCCCGGGCCGGTGGCAGGTGAGCTGGTACGCCCACGGCGACGAGGTCGCACAGGTGATCGTCGACGAGCGCGAGGGTCGCGCGATCGAGGTGTGGACGGGCCCTCAGGTTGCCTGGCAGATGGCACGCGGGCTCGACGGCGCCTTCGGGCGCAAGGTCAACGCGCCGCAGGTGTGGATCCCGCTGATGCTCGCCTTCTTCATCCCCTTCTTCGACCCACGGCGGCCGCTGCGGCTGCTGCACCTCGATCTGCTGGTGCTCCTGTCGTTCTCGCTCTCGCACCTCTTCTTCAATCGGGGCGAGATCTTCACCTCGGTGCCGCTCGTCTACCCGGTCCTGGTGTACCTCGTGGTGCGCATGCTGATGCTCGCGCGCTCTCGCGCGCCGCGCCGGCCGCTGCCGTTCCTCCTCGTTCCCGCGACCTGGCTCGTGCTCGGCCTGATCTTCCTGGTCGGTTTCAGGATCGGGCTGAACCTGACCAACTCGAACGTGATCGATGTCGGCTACTCGGGTGTGATCGGCGCGGATCGGATCGCCGACGGGTCGGACCTGTACGGCAACTTCCCCGCGGACAATCGCGCGGGCGACACGTACGGCCCCGTCAACTACTACGCGTACACGCCCTTCGAGCAGCTGTTTCCCTGGTCGGGGTCCTGGGACGAGCTCCCTGCTGCACATGCCGCCGCGCTCGCGTTCGACCTGCTCACGATGCTCGCCCTCTTCCTCGCGGGCCGGATGCTGCGGCGCGGCCGCGAGGGGAACATCCTCGGGCTGATCTTTGCCTACGCATGGGCCGCCTATCCGTACACGTTGTTCACGCTCAACTCGAACGCGAACGATTCGCTGATCGCGCTCCTCGTCACGGTCGCATTCCTGGCGCTTGCGCACCCGCGTGCCAGAGCAGTGGCGCTGGCGCTCGCCGCGTCGTCGAAGTTCGCTCCACTCGCGCTCGTGCCGTTGTGGGCGAGCTACGACCGCCGGCGCATCCGCGACGCGATCGTCTTCTCGCTCGCGTTCGGCGCCACGATGGTGCTCGCGTTTGCGCTCGTGATCCCGGACGGCGGCGTCCGGGAGCTGTGGGACCGCACGGTGGGCTTCCAGCTCGGGCGGGACTCACCGTTCAGCGTCTGGGGACAGGAGGACAGCCTCGGCTGGCTGCAGGACCTGGTGAAGGCCGGCGCCGTGCTGCTGGCGGCCGCGGTGTTCTTCGTGCCGAAGGAGAAGACCGTGCTGCAGGTGGCGGCGCTGGGCGCCGCCGTGCTGATCGCCGTGCAGCTCAGCCTCCCGCACTGGTTCTACCTCTACATCGTGTGGTGGCTGCCGCTTGCCCTGATCGCGCTGCTGGGGGCCGCTAGCCCTCAGCCGGAACCAGCACCTGCTCGAACGATCGTGCAAGACCGTTCTCGCCTGTCTCGATCAGCGCGCCCATCACCCATACGTCGTCTGTGGCCGTTTCGAACTTGATCGGCATGTGCGTCAGGAACCGCTCCAGGATCTGTTCCTTCTTCACGCCGATCACGCCGCCGCGCGCACCGGTCATGCCGAGGTCCGTGAGGAAGGCCGTGCCCCCCGGCAGCACGCGACCGTCGGCGGTTGGGACATGCGTGTGCGTACCCAGCACGGCGAGCACCCGCCCGTCGAGGTGCCAGCCCATCGCGACCTTCTCGCTGGTGGCCTCCGCGTGGAAGTCGACGATCACGTAGTCCGCCTCGTCCCGCAATCGCGCGACGATCCGATCGGCCGTGTGGAACGGTGAGTGAGCCGCCTCGATGAAGACGTTGCCGCTGAGGTTCATGACACCCCAGCGCACACCGTTGCGCTCCACGACCGTGTGACCTTTGCCGGGGTTCGACTCGAGGTAGTTCGCGGGTCGCACGATGCGGTCGCTGCTGTCGAGGTACTCGTACACCTCGCGGTGCCGGAAGACGTGATTGCCGGTGGTCAGCACGTCGATGCCGGCCTCGAACAGCTTGTCGGCCGTGCGCGGCGTGATGCCGAGCCCACCGGCCACGTTCTCGCCGTTCGCGACCACGAGGTCGGGCGAGTAGCGTTCGACCAGCTTAGGGAGCGTGGCAGTGACCGCGGCCCTGCCCGGTTCGCCGACGATGTCTCCCAGGAAGAGCACGCGCTTGCCGGACATGCGACGTGTATACCGGATGGGACGTTACCCTCGCAGGATGCATGTCCCTCCGCCTGTCGTGCTTGCAGCGGAGGGCTTGCGCAAGAGCTACGGCGCCCGCGCCGCGCTGAAGGACGTCTCGCTCGAAGCGACGACCGGTGAACGGGTGGCCTGCGTCGGGCCGAACGGCGCCGGCAAGACAACCCTGCTGACGATCCTCGCCGGGATCCAAGCGCCCGACGCCGGAACCGTGCGGGCCGAAGGGCGCGCCGGCTGGGTGCCGCAGACGCCGGCCGTCTACGACAAGCTCACGGCGGCCGAGAACCTGCGTCTGTTCGCCAAGCTGGAGCGGATCGCCGATGTCGAAGCCAGCGTCACGCGGATGCTCGACCAGACCGGGCTGCGCGAGCGCGCGCAGGATCAGGTCGCGCAGCTCTCGGGCGGCAACCGCCAGCGCCTGAACGTCGCGATCGGCCTGCTCTCGAGCCCGCCGGTGCTGCTGATGGACGAGCCGAGCGCCGCACTGGACCCACGCCAACGTGAGCGCCTGTGGGAGTACCTCGGTGGCCTGACGGCGGACGGCACCACCGTCGTGTACGCGACCCACACGCTCTCCGAGGCGGAGCGGCACGCGGATCGCATGCTGGTCCTCGCCGACGGGGAAGCCCTGTTCTGGGGAGCACCGAACGAATTGCAGGAACGCGTTGCCTCACCGGGCGACGCACCCGGCGACCTCGAGTCTGCGTTCGTCGAGTTCCTCCGGCAGGAAGGCCACTGATGAAAGTGCGCACCCTGCTCGCCAAGGACCTGCGCATCCTCAAGCGTTCCCCGCTGCTGCTCGGGCTGCTCGTCCTCTATCCGCTGGTGGTGGCGCTGCTGATCGGACTCGCGCTCGGCCGCGGGTCGGACAAGCCGCGCGTTGCGATCGTGAACGAGGTACCGCGCGGGCAGTCGCTCGATGTCGGCACGGGAACGTTGCGGCTGGGGATCTCGGGCGACCAGGTGCGCGACCACATCGACCCGGTGCGCGTCGCAACGCGAGCAGAGGCCGAGCGGCGCGTGCGCGACGGGGACGTGCTGGGCGCGCTGATCATCCCCGAGGACACCTTCCGCAAGATCGAGTCGCGGGTCGAGCAGCCGAGGCTCGAGGTGATCGTCAGCGAGGAGGACCCGGTCAAGGCACGCCTCGTCGACGACGCCATCGCGGCTGCGCTCTCAGAGGCGAACCGCCAGGTCGCCCGCGCGCTCACACGCGCGAACGTGCGCTACCTGGACCTGCTGCTGAACGGCGGCAACGTGACCGTGTTCGGCGAGCGGTTCAACGTCCTGGGCCTGCGCCGGATCGGCGAGTCGGTGGAGGCCGCGCGCCGGCGGCTGCCGCGTGGCTCGCCGGAGCGCAGCGGCCTCGACCGCGTCGTGCGGTTCACCCGTATCGCACAGGCGAATTTCGGGCTGTCGAGCCAGGTGCTGACCGCGCTCAGCGAGCCCATCCGCGTGGACAAGCAGGTCGTCAGCGGCGCGCGCGTGCCGCTCACCACCTTTGCCGCGGCTGTCGCCGTCGCCGTGTCCCTCATGTTCGTGACCGTGTTGCTGGCGTCCGGCGCGCTCGCGCTCGAACGTGACCAGAACACGTTCGGCAGGCTCGTCCGCGGGCCGGTCTCGCGCACGACCCTGCTGGCCGAGAAGGGTCTGTTCGCTCTGGTCGGTGCTCTCCCCGTGACCCTCCTGATGCTGCTGGCCGTGGCGACCTTCGCCACCGTCGAGTGGGATCGCTTCCACCTGTGGGTGGCGGCGATCGCCGTTGCGGCAATGGCCTTCGCGGCGATGGGCACCCTGATCGGGGCGCTGGCACGGGAGGTCCAGGCGGCCTCGCTGCTGGCCTTCACCCTGCTGCTGCCGGTCGCGTTCCTGGCGCTCGTGCCGTCCGGAGCGGTGAGCCCCGTCGTGCACGACATCACCCAGGCGGTGTCTTTCGTGTTCCCGTTCGACGCGACCGTGGACGCGATGCGCTCCGCCCTGTATTCGAGCGGCAGCCTCGGTGGCCCCCTGCTTCACCTGAGCGCCCTGGCGGTGGGCTTCGGGGTGGCCTCCCGGGTTGCGATACGTGGTTTCGGCTGAGCGCCTCACAGCCGGCGAGGCTCCCTGGATATCCTGTCCCGGCATGTCTTTTCCCGCCACGCGGCTGAGGAGGTTGCGCCGCACGAGCGCGTTGCGCGGCCTGGTGCGCGAAACCGACCTGTCGGTCGACCACCTCGTCTACCCGCTGTTCGTCACCCACGGGCAGGATCGGCGCGAGCCGATCGAGTCGATGCCCGCGATCGAGCGGCTCACGATCTCCCACCTCGAGGAGGAGGCGGGGCAGATCGCCGAGCTCGGCGTGCCCGCGGTGCTGCTGTTCGGCATTCCCGCCGACAAGGACGAAGCAGCCACGGGCGCCTACGACGACGAAGGCATCGTGCAGCTCGCCGTCCGCGCGCTGAAGCAGGCACAACCCGGCCTCACGGTGATCACCGACGTCTGCCTATGCGAATACATGTCGCACGGTCACTGCGGTGTCGTGCGCGACGACGGGCAAGTCGACAACGACGTGACGCTCGAGCTGCTTGCGAAGGCCGCGATCTCGCACGCGGCGGCCGGGGCCGACGCGGTCGCGCCCTCCGACATGATGGACGGCCGCGTCGCGGCGATCCGCACGCAGCTCGACAGCGAGGGCCACAGCGAGGTGCCGATCCTCGCGTACAGCGCGAAGTTCGCGTCTGCCTTCTACGGGCCGTTCCGCGATGCGGCCGACTCGGCTCCCGCGTTCGGCGACAGGCGCGGGTACCAGCTGGACCCCGCCAACGCCCGTGAGGCCGTGCGGGAGGCGAAGATCGATGTCGCCGAGGGGGCCGACATGGTGATGGTGAAGCCGGCGCTGCCGTATCTGGACATCATCCACCGCGTGCGCGAAGCAGTTGACGTCCCGGTCGCCGCCTACAACGTGTCGGGCGAGTACGCAGCGCTCAAGGCCGCCGCCCGCAACGGCTGGCTCGACGAGCGCCCCGTCGTGCTGGAATCGTTGACCGCCATCCGCCGGGCCGGAGCAGATGTGATCGTTACCTACCACGCGAAAGAGGTGGCACGCTGGCTTCAGGACTGACACGCGCGGCGCCGAAGCTGCGCTCCCGCTCCGCAGGCGCTGCCGTACCGCTGGACGAGGCCGACAAGCGCTTGCTGAATGCTCTGCAGTCGCGCTTTCCCCTGGCGCCCCGCCCGTTCGAGGCGGTTGCGCGCGAGGCCGAGATGACCGAGAGCCAGGCGATGGAGCGCGCGCAGGAGCTGTTGGACGACCGGATCATCAGGGAGATCACGCCGATCTTCGACACGACCGCGCTGGGCTACAGCTCGATGCTGGTCGCCGCCCGGGTCGACGGTGAGCACCCGCACCGCGCTGCCGCGGTGATCAACGAGCACCCCGGCGTGTCGCACAACTACCTGCGAAACCACGACTTCAACCTGTGGTTCACGATCGCGACGGCGCCCGACTCCAAGCTCGGCGTCGACGGCACCCTCGAGGTGCTGAAGCAGCGCAGCGGCGCGGAGTCGATTCGCAAGCTCCCCACACTCACCATGTTCAAGATCAACATGAACCTGGAGATGGAGGGGGGCACCGAGCAACTCGCCGCGCCCGTCGAGGCGGTCGAGCCCCGCCCCCGCGACCCGGTGCCGTTCGACGACTTCGACGTGGCGGTGATCCGCGCGCTGCAGGGCCCGATCGAGGTTCGCTCTGACGCCTACGCTCCGGCGGCCGCCGAGCTGGGCGTCCCGGTCGAGCGCATGCTCGAGCACCTCGAGGGCATGGTGGAGCGCAAGCTGCTGCGTCGCGTGGCCGCGATCCTGTTCCACCGCCGGGCTGGTTTCTCGGCAAACGGGATGGGCGTCTGGAAGGTGCCCGAGGAGCAGATCGCGGAGATCGGCCCGCGCATGGCCGCGGTGCGGGGCGTCTCCCACTGCTACCGCCGCCCGACCTATCCGGACTGGCCGTACAGCGTCTTCACGATGGCGCACGGGCGGTCGAAGGAGGAGTGCGACGCGGTGCTCGACGGCGTTGCCGGCGTGTGCGGTCTGAGCGGCGACAACCGCGCCACGCTCTACTCGTCGACGGAGTACAAGAAGGTCCGGCTCCACTACTTCACTCCCGACTATGCGGAGTGGGAGGCACGGAATAGCTAGAGAAAGAACCGCCGATCTGCAAGCAGATCGGCGGGTTGGCGGCGGGTCGCGCTCACACGAGCTGTACGGGCGCGCTACGGAGGTCATCCCGGGCGGCGTCAACAGCCCGGTGCGGGCGATGGGCGCGGTCGGGCGCGAGCCGCTCTTCATACGGTCCGGCGCCGGCGCCGAGATCGAGGACGTCGACGGCAACCGGTACATCGACTACGTCTGCTCTTGGGGGCCGCTGATCCTCGGGCATGCGCATCCGCGAGTGGTCGAGGCGGTCACTCGCGCCGCTGCGCGCGGCACGAGTTTCGGCGCGCCGACCGAGGCGGAGGTCGAGCTCGCGGCGGAGGTGGTCGATCGTGTCCCGGCGGCGGAGATGGTGCGCCTGGTCTCGTCGGGCACCGAGGCGTCGATGACAGCGGTGCGTCTCGCACGTGCCGCCACCGGCCGCGCCAAGATCGTCAAGTTCGCCGGCCACTACCACGGCCACGTCGACGGGCTGCTCGCCGAGTCCGGATCGGGCCTCGCGACGCAGGGCATCCCGGCATCGCCGGGTGTGACCGCGGCACAGGCGGGCGACACGATCGTCGTACCGTGGAACGACGCCGATGCGCTGCGGGCGTCGGTCGACGAAGACGTGGCGGCGATCATCGCCGAGCCGCTGCCCGCAAACATGGGGCTGGTGCCGCCGCGCAGCGGATTCGTCCAGCTCCTTCGCGACGCCTGCGACTCTGCGGGCGCGCTGCTCGTGCTGGACGAGGTCATCACCGGCTTTCGCGTTGCACGGGGTGGCGCGCAGGAGCAGCTCGGCGTGACGCCGGACCTGACGGTTCTCGGCAAGGTGCTCGGCGGCGGGTTGCCGCTCGCGGCGGTCGCGGGCCGGCGCGCGATCATGGAGCAGCTTGCTCCGCTCGGCCAGACCTACCAGGCGGGCACGCTGTCCGGCAACCCGCTTGCCACTGCCGCCGGCCTCGCCACGCTGGGCGAGCTCGATCGCGGCGCGTACGAGCGGTTGGGAGAGATCACCCGGCGGCTCGCGCGCGGCCTGGGGGCCGACGACGTGCAGGTGACAAGCGAGACCGGCCTGCTGACGGTGTTCTTCTCGGAGCAGCCGGTCGACGACTACGAGGCCGCCAAGGCGACCGACCACGTGGCCTTCACCCGCTTCTGGACGGCGATGCTCGAGCGCGGCGTCTTCCTCCCGCCGTCGCCCTACGAGGCGTGGTTTCCCTCGCTTGCCCACACCGACGATCAGATCGATCGCACGATCGAGGCGGCGGCCGAGTCGTTCGACGTGGCGAGAACGCCATGAGAACACCATGAGGCAGGGATGAGCGAAACCACCACACTGTCCCGCCTGCGCGAGCTGGTCGCGGCCGAAGGCGAGGCGATCGCACCGGCGCTGAGTGCGACGCCGGGCGAAGACGCGCTTGGCCCCTTGATCGCCGCGGCGGCGGCGACTCGCCCGGATGCTCGGGAGTATGCGCTGGTCGTCGAGAGCGTCCTGGAGGGGTACCTGCTGCACTTCGGCCATACCCGGCTGCTGGACACGGCAGATGACGACCTGCGGCTGCTCGCCGGGGATTACATGTACGCGCTCGGCCTCAGCCGCCTCGCGCGGCTCGGCGACCTTCCGGCCGTGCGGGCCCTGGCCGACCTGATCACGCTGAGCGCCCGTCACCACGCCGCGAGCGGCGACCACCGAGCGCTCGAGGGCCTCTGGGCGCTCAGTGCGCTGGCCGTGGGCGGCGGGTCCTGGCCCGGTTACGAGGCGGCGATGGCCAAGGCCCGCCGGGGCGATGCCGAGCCCGCGGAGCTGCTCGCCGAGGTCAGCAGCAGGGCGTCGGAGACAGGCATCGAGCTAGAAGCGCAGCACGCCTTGATAGCGTTTCGTCTCGTGGCGTCTTCCGCGCCACCAACCTAGTAACAGCGGCAACTTTCCTCTCTCGATGGCTGATCGCACGGAGACAGAACGCCGCCCCGGCACCGGGGAGAATGGTGCGCATACCTCGCGAGACGGTGCGCCGAACGGTCCCGAGCCGCTCCCGAAGGCAAAGATGCCCGGTTACTTCGAGGGCGAGACCGTTACGCGTCGCGCCCTTTTCAGCGGCGGCGCGATGGCCGCGGGCGGCATCGCGGGTGCCGCGATCGCGCTCCCGGCGATCGGGTTCGCGCTCGGCCCCGTGTTCGACAAGGTCGAGGAGGTCTGGCAGGATGCAGGGCCGCCGTCGGACTTCTCACCCGACGACTACACGCCCAAGGTGCTGACCCTCGACACGACGGTGGGCGAGGCCGGCAAGACGACCGTCTACATCCGTAAGGGAAACACGAGCCTCGGCGAGCGGACGGACGAGTACGTCGCGATCTCGACGCGCTGTGCGCACCTGGGCTGCCCGGTGCGCTGGGTGAGCCCCGCGCAGCGGTTCGTCTGCCCGTGCCACGGCGGCGTCTACAACGCGCGCGGCGAGGTCGAGGCCGGACCGCCGGTGCGCCCGCTCGACCGCTTCAAGACGCGCGTCCAGGCCGGGACGGTCCAGATCGGTCCTCGCTTCAGCGTGAACTCGAAGCTCGAGAGGTTCTCCGCACGCGACCCGGGCGAGCCGCTGGACGGGCTCTGGAAGTACCTCTACCCCAAGCGTTTCTCGGTCCCGGGCGTCTAGATGATGGACTCCATCTAGATGGCGATCCGGATCCCGAAGCCCCCGCTGCCCGGCCGCCGCAAGCCGCCACCTCCGCAGGAGCGCGTCAACGGCGAGGTCACGGTCAAGGACCAGGCCGCCGAGGTCGGGGCCGGCATCGTCGGCTGGGTCGACGAGCGCACCGGCGTCGGTGGATTCACGAAGGGCATGCTCTTCCGCAAGGTCCCCAAGGGGACCAACTGGTTCTACACGCTCGGCTCGGCGACGATGTTCGCGTTCCTGTCGCAGGCGATCACCGGCGTGATCCTCGCGATGTACTACGACCCGGACCCGAGTCGGGCGTACGACAGCGTTCAGCACATCACCAACGACGTCTTCCTTGGCAGCATCGTGCGCGGCATGCACCGCTGGGGGGCGACGGTGATGATGGTCCTGATCTTCCTCCACATGGGCCGGGTCTTCTTCTTCGGCGCGTACAAGTATCCGCGCGAGCTGAACTGGATCATCGGTGTCGTGCTGCTCGTGATGACGCTGATGATGGGCCTCACGGGATACCTGCTGCCCTTCGACCAGCGCTCGTTCTGGGCGACGATCGTGGCCGTGAACCTGAACGGCACCGCGCCGGTGCTCGGGCCGTACCTCGCAGACTTCCTGCGGGCAGGCCCCGAGTTCGGTGCCACCACCCTGACCCGCTTCTATGCGATGCACATGCTCCTGATACCCGGCCTGATCGCTGCGCTGATCGGAATCCACCTGTACCTAGTCGTGAAGCTGGGGACGACGGCGCCCCCGTGGATGAAGGCGAAGCTGCCCGAGCCGCTGGAGAAGGAACGCGTCTAGATGGTTGATTGCGTCCTTGCCCACCTCGATCTGACGCGCCCCCGCACGCACGCGGCCGCGGAATCAACCATCTAGTGAAAGCGCGCGAGAAGGAGCAGTACCTCCGCGAGTACCAGATCCTGAAGTCGCAGGGCAAGCCGTTCTTTCCCTATGCGGTGCTGAAGGACTCGATCATGGCCGCGATCGTGCTGGTCGTGATCATCACGATGGCGGTCGTGTTCGGCGCCGGTGAGCTCGCGAACAAGGCCGACCCGACCACCACCACCTACACGCCCCGGCCCGAGTGGTACTTCTACTTCCTGTTCGAGCTGCTGCGCGTGATCAAGCCGCCTCACCTGACGGTGCTGGCGACGGTCGGCATCCCCACGATCTGCCTCGTGCTGCTGCTGCTGTTGCCGTTCTACGACCGCAGCCCCGAGCGCCGGCCGGAGCGGCGTCCCATCGCCACGACGGCGGCGTTCGCGACCATCGGGGCGATGGCCTACCTCACCTTCCTGGGTGCCACCGCCGAGGCCCCGGACAAGATCGACCTGGATGTGCCGGCCCAGCTCCAGGCCGGGCAGAACGTCGCCAACCAGTCCGGGTGCGGCGCTTGCCACAAGTTCGGCGAGGCGGGCAACCCCGGCCCGGGCCCGGACCTGACCGAGATCGGAGCAAAGCTCCCGGCCGCTGCGCTGGAGCGCACGCTGCGCAACCCGACGGCGCCGATGCCCTCCTACGCGGACCTGGACAAGAAGAAGTTCGACGCGCTCATTCAGTACCTCTCCGCGTTGAGGTAGAGAAGGACCGAAATTCTGCAAGCAGAATTCCGGGCTGCGCAAGAGATGAGTCGCGAGGCTCAGGTCCGCACGATGTTCGATCGCATCGCGGATCGGTACGACCTGATGAACTCGGTCATGACCGCGGGCATGCACCATCGCTGGCGCGAGCGCACCGCCGACCTCGCGCAGGTGGGCCCCGGCGACAGCGCCCTCGACGTCTGCTGCGGCACCGGTGATCTTGCGCTCGAGCTGGCCGGCCGCGTACGACCCCGGGGCCGCGTGGTCGGGCTCGACTTCTCCGCTCCCATGCTCGAGCTGGCGGAGGCCAAGTCCCGCAACGGTGCAATGCCGGTCGCCTGGTTGCAGGGCAACGCACTCGAGCTGCCGTTCGACGCCGGCGAGTTCGACGCGGCGACGGTGGGCTTCGGCGTGCGCAACGTCGTCGACCTCGAGCGTGCGATCGCCGAGATGGCACGCGTGGTGCGGCCGGGGGGGAGGGTCGTGATCCTCGAGATCACCACACCGCTGCGGCCTCCGCTGAGCTGGTTCTTCGCTGTCTGGTTCGACCGGATCGTGCCGTTGCTCGGCGCCGTGGCCGGGGATCGCGACGCCTACACCTACCTGCCGAGCTCGGTGCGCCGCTTCCCCCCGGCCGCGGAGCTGGCGGCGCTCATGCACCGCGCCGGCCTGCGCGAGATCCGATACCTGGTTCTTGCCGGCGGGATCATCGCGATCCATTCCGGGACGGTGACCGCATGAGCACCGTCGACGAGGTCATCTCACTCGGCGGGGCGGAGATGCCCACCCTGATGGAGCAGGTCGAGCGCCTGCTGGAGGAGACGAGCACGGGAGCCGGACCGGACCTGCAGGCGGGCGCATCCGACACGCTCGCGGCGGGCGGGAAGCGCCTGCGCCCACTGCTCGTCCTGATCTGCGGGGGATCGCGCGACGACCGGATGCTGGTACGCGCGGCAGCCGCGGTGGAGCTGATCCACATGGCGACGCTGGTCCATGACGACGTCGTCGACAACGCCCGGCTGCGCCGCGGGCGACCGACGGTGTTCGCCAGCAGGGGTCGAGAGACCGCCACCGCAACCGGCGACTTCCTCTTCTCGCGCTCCTTTGCCCTGCTCGCCGCGAACGGCGAGGGCGAGCAGGTGAAGGTTCTCTCCGATGCCTGCGTCGCGCTTGCGCGGGGTGAGCTGGCGCAGCGCCACGACGCATACCGGCTCGACCTCGACGAGCAGCGCTACCTGCTGCGCTGCGAGCTCAAGACCGCCCGCCTGTTCTCGGCCGCGTGCCGGCTGGGCGGCCTGGCAGCCGGTCGCCCGGCGCGGGAGGTCGCAGCCCTCGAGGCGTACGGCCACCGGCTCGGGCTGGCCTTCCAGATGCTGGACGATCTGCTCGATGTCAGCGCTCCGGCGGAGCGCACCGGCAAGCACCGCGGCACCGATCTGCTCGACGGGACGGTCACCCTGCCCCTGATCCTCGCGGCCGGCCGCGATCCGGAGCTTGCCCGGGTGGACCTGCACGCTGTGACCTCGCGTGCGGATGCCGAGCAGTTGTGCGATCGCATCGCGGCAACGGGAGCGCTCGGGCTGACCCGCACCCGCGCGACGTCTCTCGTGAGTGATGCCAAGGATGCGCTGCGGTATGGGGTGGACGCGCAGCTGGAACGCTCCCTCGCAGACGTGGCCGACCGGATCGCCGCGCGCTACGCGTAATATCGAGGCGGCTTCGCCGCCACCTAAAGTCCTGTGGGTCCGGCTACGCCGGCCCCTTCATGTCCCTAAATAGGGACCGCCGGCCCTATTGGACCGGCGGCAGGGGGAGGGTGATTGCGGGAGGAAGTCTCTAGAAGTCTTCGGGGAGGATGTGATTCTCGACCAGGGCTTTGGAGAACCGCTCGATCTCTTCCTCCATGTTCGCCCGGATCAGTCGCTTGAGGTCGTCGACGAGGTTGTCCGTCCCGCGGTCCAGCTCCTCGTCGAAGCGCTCGACCGTGTCCTGGTCGTAGACGCCCGTGTGGAGCCACTCGCAGTTTGGGCACCGCAGCGTGACCTCCCACTGCATACGGTCCACCTCGCTCCACTGTGTGGGATACACGAGGCTGGCGTCACAGTCGGGGCACAGGTGCAGCTCCTCGGTGCGGCACGGCGTCGCGGCGGCCCGGGCGGCGTGGTCGTCGAAGTAGACGACCTCGATGGTCTTGCCGCTGGGCAGGGCGACTCGCTTGACCCTGTGGTTTTGCTGTCCGCCAGACGTCTCCATCTCCATGGCGCACATATCGGCGGAAGGAGCTCCGAGCTTTAGGCTCGTCCGCCGCGGGCCAGGGGGCAACTAGAATCCGCGACGCCGTGGTACTCAGCGACCGCACGATCAAGGCCGAGATCGCCGCCGGGCGGATCGTGATCAACCCCTTCGACGAGGGGCTCGTCCAGCCCTCGAGCGTGGACGTCCGCGTGGACAACAAGTTCCGGGTGTTCCACAGTTCCCGCTACCCGTACATCGACGTGCGACAGCCGATGGACGGCCTCACAGAGCTGGTGGAGGTGTCCGGACAGGAGCCCTTCATCCTCCATCCGGGAGAATTCGTGCTTGGTCAGACCCTGGAGTCGATCGCGCTGCCCGACGACATCGTCGCGCGGCTCGAGGGCAAGAGCTCGCTTGGGCGGCTGGGCCTCCTGATCCACTCCACAGCAGGGTTCGTGGACCCCTCGTTCGAGGGCAACCTCACGCTCGAGCTCTCGAACGTCGCCAACCTGCCCATCACGATCTACTACGGCATGCCGATCGGGCAGATCTCCTTCATGCGCATGGACGGACCGGTGGAAACCCCCTACGGAGCCAGCGGAGCAGGCTCCAAGTACCAGGGCCAGGCGGAGCCGACCCCCTCCCGTTTCTACCGAAATTTCGAATAAGCGGGTACGCCTCCGCCCAGCGCTACCATGTTCACATGCCTTTTGGCATCGGCACCTGGGAGATCCTCTTCATCCTGATCCTCGCGCTCGTCATCTTCGGGCCGAAGCGCCTGCCCGAGCTGGGTCGCTCCATGGGACGTGGCATCCGCGAGTTCAAGGACTCGGTCACGAGCGACAAGCACGATGATGACGACGACGTCCGCGAATTGGAGGACTCAAGCGCGGCTGCCGCGGATCGTCCGCTCGAGGGCGAGGTCGTCCACGACCGCAGGCCGTAGCGCGACGTCCTTCCCCCGCTAGCCAGCGGTATGGCCAGGATCAAGCCGGTAAGCCACGACGACCGGCTGACGCTCGTCGAGCACCTCGACGAGCTGAGGACCCGGATCATCGTCTCCGTGCTCGCGTTCGCCGTGGGCTTCGGGCTGTGCCTCTGGCAGGAAGAGAGGGTCTTCGACGTCCTCAACTCCCCGCTGCCCGAGGGCTTCAAGCCGATCACCCTCGGGGTGACGGAGCCGTTCCTGACGACGATCACCGTGTCCGCGTATGCCGGGCTCGCCCTAGCTCTGCCGGTCGTCCTCTATCAGCTCTACGCCTTCGTGCTGCCCGCGTTCAGCCCGGGCGAGCGGCGGCTCGCGCTGCCGATCCTGCTGATGATCCCGGTGCTGTTCGTGGCCGGCCTCGCGTTCGGGTACTTCATCGTGCTCGATCGCGCCGTCGAGTTCCTGCTGAACTTCAACGGCGAGCAGTTCAACATCCAGGTGAGGGCGCGCGACTACTACAGCTTCGTCGCATTCATGCTGGTCGCGATGGGACTCACGTTCCAGGTCCCCATGGCCATCCTCGCAGTGACCCGCGTCGGGATCGTGACGCCCCGCCAGCTGCGCGAGTGGCGTCGCTACGCTTATTTCGTGATCGTCGTGCTGGCGGCGCTGCTGCCGACGGTCGATCCGGTCTCGCTGGTGCTGGAGACTGTGCCACTGGTGATCCTGTTCGAGTTGAGTATCGTCCTGGCGTCGCTGCTCGGTCCCTCCGATGCAGAGCGCGCGCCCGCCGAGCCGTCAGCCGAAGGTTCTTCTTGACCTGCCTGGAATCGAGGAAGTTCATTGCTCTTTGACCTAAAGGGAAAACGAAAGCGCCTGGTCCAGGTGACCTACCTGATGCTCGCGGTCCTGTTCGGCGGGGGCCTCGTGCTGTTCGGCGTCGGCGGCAACGTCAGCGGCGGGCTGATCGACGCCTTTCGCGGCAACAGCGGCGGCAGCGCCGACAACAGCGCATTCACGGACGTTGCCGACCGGGCCCAGCGACGAGTTGCGCGCAACCCGGACGATCCCGACGCGTGGATCGCGGTGGTGCGCGCTCAGTTCAACCTGGCGTCCTCACCCGCCGGCTCGGACTCCACCACCGGGTCGCTCACCGACCGCGGTCAGCAGGCTGTGATCGAGGTCACGCAGGCGTGGGACCGCTACGCGAAGCTGAAGCCGAAGAAGATCGATCCGAGTGGCGCAGCCTCCGCGGCCCTCGCGTTCGGAGCACTCCAGGACTACGACAAGGCGGCCGACATCCAGGAGCTCGCGCTCGAGGCGCGACCGAGCCCGAACGGGTATTTCCAGCTTGCCGACTTCGCCTACCGGGCGGATCAGGTGGAACGGGGCGATCGCGCGGCCAGGGAGGCCGTGCGCGGAACGCCGTCCGATCAGCGCAACACGGTGCGCGCTTCGATCAAGGACCTGAAGAAGCAGGGCCAGCAGATTGCGGCCGCGGTCAAGGAGGCCGAGAAGGCCCAGCGCGAAGCTCGCAAGAAGGGCAAGGAGGAACCCGGCACGAACTTCGGCCCCCTGCCCGGCCAGGGCGCCCAGACCAGCCCGTAGGCCGGTTGGCGCAGACCTGTCGGTTTCGTCGCTCCCCGTTCGTCTCATGGAGGAGGAGCAGAAGGCGGTCTACGAGGCGTACCGGGCGATCAACGAGACCCCCGGCGTCAGCCCGGGTCTCCAGCTGCAGCCCCCGAGACGGCAACCACCGTGCGGGTGCAGGACGGCAAGACGCTGACCACCGACGGCCCGTTTGCCGAGACCAAGGAGGCGCTCGCCGGCTACCTCGTGTTCGAGGCCGAGGGCCTCGACGCCGCGATCGAGCTGGCCTCACGAATCCCGGCGGCCCGCATGGGCGGCGCGATCGAGGTGCGCCCGGTGGTTGAGCGGTAGCTGGCACTACCATGCCGGGCCGGGGCCGTTAGCTCAACTGGCAGAGCAGGGGACTCTTAATCCCAAGGTTGAAGGTTCGAGTCCTTCACGGCCCACTGTCCCAGCGGCAGGAGCTGACTTGGTTGCGACATGACATCGATCGATCCAAAACTGCACGACCGTTTCTTCCTCAGCCAGCGGATCCGGCCGATGGTCAACCAGTACGAGGTATCGACGCTCGGCGCCGACGAGAAGTCTGCGGGCGAGGAGGTGTGCTTCGTCGAGCAGAAGCGCATGAAGCTGAAGGAGGACCTGCGCGCATTCACCGACGACTCGAAGACCGCAGAGGTTTTCCGGATCAAGGCGCAGCAGGTCTGGGATCCGCGGGCGCGCTATGACATCACCGACCCGGCCGGGCAGCACATCGGCCAGCTCGCCAAGCTCTTCGGCAAGTCATTGCTGCGTTCGAGCTGGCTCATCTACGACGCCGCCGGCAACGAGGTGGCCTCGGCGCGTGAGCGCAGCCTGCTTGTCGCACTGTTTCGCCGGCTCGTCGGGTTCGTGCCGTACATCGGCTCCTTCGCCGACTGGCTGCCGATCCCGTATCACTTCGACTACTTCGTCGGGGACGAGCGGATCGGCGGCCTGCAGCGCATCCTGGGAGTACGCGACCGCTACCGGCTCGACGTCTCGGGCGACGCCGAGCGCAAGATCGACCGCCGCGTAGTCCTCGCGCTCGCGGTCGGGATGGACGCCCTGCAGGCGCGCTAGAGCGCCCTCTCGCCCGGTAGAGACGTTCGTCGCCGCACTCTGCAAGGATGCGCGGTCAGTTCGGCTCATGGAGGCTGCGTCCCCGCGCGGCCGCGATGGATCGCAGGGCCATGGACATGCTTCGGAGAAACCCTCCCTCTCCCGGCGCGCTTGCCTGCATGCGCCTCTGTCTCGCCTGCGCGCTCGCGCTCCTGGTGCCGGCGGCTCTCAGCCCCGCGCAGGCCGGCGCCTGTACGCGTGTCACCGCCCCGGGCGGATCCGACAGCGCCGCGGGCACGGCGGCTGCGCCCTACGCCACCTTCAACAAGCTCTCGCATTCGCTGGCGCCGGGCCAGACCGGTTGCCTGCGCTCGGGGACCTACAGGGAGAACGTGGAGGTCAATGCGAACGGCGCGCCGGGCGCCCCGATCACGATCCAGAGCTATCCGGGCGAGCGCGCGACCTTCCTCGGCCGGCTCACCACCGATCAGACCAGCTCCTACCTGACCTTCCAGGACATCACCTTCGACGGCTCCGCCGCGCCGAGCGACGGGAGCGAGCTGCTGCCCAGCCCGACCGTCCACGGGGAGAGCATTGCGTTCATCGGCAACGAGGTCACCAACCGCCACACCGCGATCTGCTTCGCGGTCGGCAACGAGTCATTCGGTCGCGCCCCGCGCGTCGTCATCCGCCGCAACCGGATTCACGACTGCGGGCAGCTGCCGCCCACCAACCACCAGCACGGGATCTACCTGCACTCGCCGTGCTGCGCACAGGTGACCGACAACTGGGTCTACGACAACGCCGATACCGGCATCCAGATGTTCCCGGATGCGGACGGCAACTACATCGCCCGCAACATCGTTTACGGGAACGGCGACAACATCAGCTTCGGGGGCGACACCAAGGACGGCGGCTGCGCGTCGTCCGACAACAACATCGTCGAGCGCAACGTGCTGTCGCATCCGCGGGTCAAGGAGAACGTGGGCTCGTGGTCGGGATGCGGCAAGCACGGCACCGGGAACGTCCTGCGCGAGAACTGCATCTGGCCGCCCACCTTCCAGAAGGCGGGCGAAGGATTCGCGCTCGTGAACAACTTCTACGTTGAGCCCGCGTACGTGAACGCCGCGGCGAAGGACTTCCGCATCGTCCCGGGAACGCCCTGCGCGCCGCTGGTCGTCGACCCTGGTGGCGGATCGCCCGGCGGGGGACCGGGCAAGAGCGCAGCGCGGCGGCTCGCGCTTCAGAGCAGCCGTCGCTGGGTGCGGGTCGGGGGGCGCTTCGTCCTGTCGGGCAGTCTCACGGCCGGGGCATCGAACAAACGTGTCCGGATCGAGGTGCGGCGGGGCAGCCGCTGGGTCCGCGTCCGCAGCGCACGGCTGAGCGCCGCGGGGAAGTTCCGCTCCGTCCTGCGGCTGCGGCTCCGCCGCCGGCCGCCGGCGCGCCTCGTGCTCGGGTCGGCGCGGCTGTCGCGCAAAGCTCGCGCGCTGCGCCTGCGCACACACATCCCGGGTGTGGGCTCCTCGGCGTCCCTGCGCGTGCGTATCAGGCGTTAGTCAGCGCAGCAGCCCGTACTGGCCGCGGCCGTTGCCGGCCGCCCCCTCGATCCGCTCGACGACGAAGTCCTCTCGCGGCCGGCGCCGCCTGATCTCGCGGCGGATGTGATCGTCCCAGCCCTCCTGTCCGCAGTACAGCCGGAACACCTCACGGGCCGCCCCCAGTGCGCGCTCGGCAACCGAGTCGTCGTCCTCCTGCGGATCCTGCGCCCTCGCTGCCGCCCAGGCAACGCCGTAGGTGAAGCCCCAGTCGGCGAGGTCCAGCTCCAGGTCGGACAGGCGCGCCGTCGCCTCGTCGGGGTCGGCGATCGGGCTCAGCATCCCGTCGTGGGGAACGTCGTTCTCCAGTGCGTGACCGACGACCCGGACGAGTTCCTCTGCACGCGCGCGTGACGCCGCGATCGGGTGGTGCGCCGATGCACGACCGGCCACCGAAGTTGTGTCGGGCCAGAGGACCCCGAGTGCGTTGAGCCGAACGCCCAGAAGCACCACGACGTTCGAGATCCACAGCGCCACGAGGAAGGCGACGCCGATCAAGATCGTTGCGAGGCCACCGCGAAGCGAAGCAAGGTTTGCGACACAGACGGCAAGCACCGCGTTCACGGCGAGCCACGTGACGGTTGAAAGCGCCGCGCCTGCACCCAGTGCCGTGATGCCCGTTATCCGGAAATCGGGCGTCACGTAGTAGAGCATGGTGAACATCGTCAGCCAGACCAGCAGGACGAGCCCCGATCCGATCGTGCCGTACGTGTTCTCGAACGTCTTGAAGCTCGCGAGATAGAGGGCGAAGCCCGTGACCGCGAACACCCACGCGAGCGTGGCCACCACCTGGCTCGACGTGGCGGAGCTCGACGCGAGCACCCTGGGATCGCTGAATGCCGATCGCTGCAGCGACGCGAAGCCCACGAACGTCATCACGAGCAGCAGAGGCCACTTCACGATGTCCCAGGAGACGACCGCCTCGTGGGACAGGCCGACCACGTCGCCGATCGCATGCGCGAGCGATCCCGACACGATCACGCACAACCCGGCGAGGACGATCAGCTCGGTCGCCACCACAAGCGCGAGTACGTGAGAGGGGCCTCGTGCGGGGAGCGGGCTCTCCTGGTATCCCGTGAGCGGACGGGATGCCCGACGGAATGCTCGCAGGTACAGGGAGGTCGTCCCTGCGGTCGCCACCAGTCCTCCGATGAACAGCAGCATGGCCAGCTGCTTGTCCCTGATCAGATCCTCGACCGGCCCCTCGAACGCGCCCGCGCCAGAGGTATCACGCAGCTTTTGGATCACCTCCAGGACCGAGTTGCTGGTCTCCGGGTAGCTGCCGATCAGACCCAGCAGAGCGACCAGGCTGGTGAGGGCGGCCACCACGCACAGAGCTGCATAGAAGGTCAGCGGAGCCGCCTTGTCGGGCAGTCCCGCCGACGCCAGGTCATGGAGCGCCCCGCGCACGTTTCCGCGCACGCTGTCGCCCGCGCTCAGGGGCGTCTCGTGCCTCGCATCTGTCTCTCGGCCATCCATTGCCGTTGTCGAGCATGGCTTTTCGCCGACTTGGGAAAAGCCGAATTTGCGAACCCTTCCAATGTGGCCGGAGCAATGCAACTTTTTGCCGTGCAAAAAGCCGCTATTTGCCAGAAACCAGGTTGATTGGCTACGCTTCCTGCCCCGCAGGGGATACTGCGGCATGCTGAAAACGGACTAGCTGTTGGAGGACGCCACGGTGCAGGCCGACGCGCCGGATCGCGAGCCGCACGCCTCCGGAACGCACGGAGAGCCTGACGCCGGGAAGAGCAAGATCCCCGGCGATCTCGCGCTGTCGATCATCGAGGACATTCGTGGCCTCGATGACAAGGCGCGCGCAGTGATGTTCGGCGCGCTGCTGCCCGGAGAACATCCGCACGTCGTGGTGAGGGGCGCCGGAGGGGCGGCGATCGTTGCGACCGGGGAGCGCATCCTCGTGATCAAGACGGGTGCACGGTCCGGAGCCATCATGGGCGCACGGGCCAAGGCCTTCGAGTACGAGAGCGTGATCGGGGTTCGCCTGAACACGGACAAGTCTCGCGGCGTGATCGCCGTCGACGCACCGGTGAAGATCGCCTCGTGCCGTGTCTACTGGGCCGACAGCCGCGACAATCCTTGGAAGGCCCGCAATGCCATCCCGGTGGAACGCCCGTACGAGGCGGCCCGGCAGGCCGTCGACGCTATCCGCGGGCTGATGGAGGCGTATCGGGATCGCCACCCGCGCCCGGCGCCCGTGCCCCGTCCGGTGAAGGTGCTGCCGGACACCGAGGCGGACCCTGCGAAGGACGATGAGGGGGCGGTCGTCTCCCCGCTGCCGCTGCTCGGCGAGCGGTGTCCGCGCTGCCGGTCGGACGTGCGCCCGGGGTGGCGCTTCTGCCCGAAGTGCGGCGCGGCATCGAAGAGCGCCACGCCCACGCCCCTCGGCTGATCCCCCGCCTGCCAAACGGCACCCGGTTGCAGGGCTTCCTCTAGGATTGCCGCGAAGGCGCAACATTGGCGCCTACCAGGGGGTTCCATCACCGTATGAAGAGACTTGTCGCTGCAGTCGCCACGCTGGCCATCCTTGTCACGGCCGCCATCGCCCAGGGCGTGGTGGTGCAGGAGTTCAGCTTCCAGGTCAAGGACATCAGGAGCTGGGGCGGCTACACGGTCGTTTTCAACTCGCGCAGCTACGAGCCCAGCGGCGGCATCCCCGACGAGCTGAAGGAGAACTACCTGCGCCTACCGGCCGGCGCGACGGTGCCCAAGGTGTTCCGCAACAAGCGCTTCTACTGCCAGACCAAGAAGCTGGTCGACAGGGTCCGCATGGATAAGGGGAGCGGCCGGTTCACGCCCTTCATGAACAACCTGCTGAAGGGCAGGAAGACGATTCCCAAGAACGACAAGGACCTGATCAAGACATGCCGCTTCGCGCGTATCGGAACGGGACGGGTGCTGGTCGATGCACGTCCCTTCGAGGAGCGGCCCATCCCCGCCGACCTGATGATGTTCTGGGCCAAGCCGGCGCCGGGAGCGGTCGCCTCGTTCGACATCGTGGGCATCCCGGACGAGCGTGTCCCGGTCGTGCAGGAGAACCCCACTGTGCGCGAGACCGTGCCGGTCGTGGCGGTGAACCTGTTCAGCGACAAGACGCCGGACGGGCTCTTCGACTACAAGCTCGTGCTGCCGACCGGGCCGATCAACGGCATCCGGATCTCGGTCGCGGAGGTGAAGGTCACCACCACGGGCCTGACCTACACGAAGAAGACGAGGAAGTGCACGAGGAAGCGGAAGGGCAGGTGCGTCAAGCACAAGACCACGACGAAGCGCACCTTCTGGTTCACGCAGCCTCCGTGCCCGCCCAGCGGCAAGCTGAGCTTCGAGGCGTTCTACGGGTACGACACGGCGCCCGACCAGCTGAAGCGGTCCGACATTCCCTGCCCTGACTTCAAGAAGCGCTAGGACCCGCGCCAACCCGCCAGTCTGCTTACAGACTGGCGGTTTTTTCTAGTGGGTCCAGACGCGCGGTAGCACGCGGTCGAGGCGTTCCGGCACGTGCCACGTGCGCTCGCCGAAGAGCCTGATCAGCGCCGGCAGCAGGATCAGGCGTACGACCGTCGCGTCCAGGACCACCGCAACCGTGAGCCCGATCCCGAACTGGCGGGTGTTGGCGACGGGCGACACGGCGAACGCCAGGAACACGAACGTCATCACGGCGGCCGCGCCGGTGATGATCGTGGCGGTCTTCTCGAGGCCGTAGCGGATCGCGCCCTCGGTGGTTCCCGTCAGCGCGCGTCCCTCCACCAGGCGGCTCAGTAGAAAAACCTCGTAGTCGATCGACAGCCCGAAGACGATCGCGAAGATGCCGCTCAGCGCGATCGCGTCGAGGTAGCCCGGACCGCCGAGCGGTGGGGGATCGGTCTGGAAGAGAAGGATCAGCACCCCGACCGCCGCCCCGACGGTCACGAGGTTCAGCAGCACCGCCACCAGGGCCAGCACGGGCGCGCGGAAGAGCACCAGCAGCACCACGAACGTCACCAGCACGAGCACGATCACCAGGAGGGGGAAGCGCGCGGACGTCGACTGGTCGAAGTCGTCGAGCAGCACGGCGGGGCCGCCGACGACCTCCGAAGCGCCCATGTCCTTGGCCGCATCGCGGGCCAGCGTCTCGAGCTTCGGGCGCAACGCCGCCGTGTCCTTGTCGAAGGCACCCTTCTCCGGCACGACGATCACGCGCGCGGTGTTCCCGCCACGCGAGGTGTTGATCGCAAACGACGCGTTGGCCTGTGACTGCGGCTGCGCGCCCTCGATGCCGGCCAGGACGAAGTAGCCGGACCTGGCCGCCTTGTTCACGTCGGTGCCCTGCCGCCGCAGCGAGCGCGTCTGCGCGTCGCTGGCCCGGCGCACGGCCACCACGGCGTCGAGCAGCCGGTTGATGCCCCGACCGATGCGCTCGCTGCCGTTCGCGGCGGCGCCGATGCCGGACGCGAGCTCGCCGGAGCCCGCCCGCAGCTGCGCCAGCCCGTTGTTGAGCGCGGTCGTGCCGATGTTCAGCTCGCCCGCCGCACCCGCGAGCTGTGAGGCGCCCGCGGCGGTCTGCGCGAGGCCGGCGTCGAGGTCGCCCGTGCCGCCGGCGATGCGGGCGAGGCCGGCGACGAGGCGGTTCAGGCCCCGGGTGATCTCGCGAGCGGCGACCGAGTTGGCCTCGAACTCGGTGGCGTAGCCGTCGATGCTGGTCTTCAGCGGTCCCAGGGCCGCAAGTGCGCGCTGAACGTCGGCCCGGGCTCGTTGCACGGCCGGATCGGCGGCAGCGGCCGGGCCAACGCTGCCGAGGTTGCGCAGCGCCGACTGGACCGCCGACTGCGTGGTGTTGACCGGATCGATCAGCTTCGACTCTGCGCGGTCGTTCTGCTTCTTGATCACGCTCACCAGCTCGTCGATCGCGTCATCCAGCTCCCGCGAGCCTGCGCTCGCGCGGCGGGCCGCCCTCTTCAGGCGCTTCGATCCGGCCTTCGTCTGTGCGACGCCGTCGGCGAGGCGCTGCGTCTGCGGTACCGCGTTGCCCGTGCCGCGCGCGATCTCGCCGGACCCGGCCGCCGCCCGTCCGAGGCCGCTGTTGAGGGCGTTCGCGCCCGCAGCACCCTGGTTGAGCCCGCGGCTGAGGCGGCCGGCTGCGACCAGGAGGCGATCGAGGCCGCCCTCGAGGCGGTTCAGCTGTCGCCCTCCCGAGGCGAGCTGACGGGTGAGGCTGCGCAGCACCTCGGTACGTTCGAGCAGCGAGGCCGGGCCGAGCACCGCGTCGATGCCGGGCTGACGCGCGACCTGCTGCTGGAACTGCTTCAGGCGCCGCAGCCGCGCCTCTGTCGTGATGGGCCCCGAGGTCTGGAAGTCGACCTCGAACGGGGTGGCCCACCCGGCGCCGCGGTCTCGCTGGAATGCCTCAAAGCTCTGTCGCGACGCGTCGTCCGGCGGTAGGTTCTGGACGCTGGGCGGGCCGGTGTCGAGCGCCAGCGCGGGCGCGGACAGCAGCAGCAGCGGAAACGTCGTGAGCAGCACCGCGACCATGGGCTTACGCGATACGCGCTCCGACAACCGCACCCACGGGTTCTCCCGGCGGGCCGACCACAGCTGCCACTGGTCCACGCGCGTGCCGAGCACCGCGAGGCCGGCCGGGATCGCGAACAGGGCGGTCACGACCGCCAGCACGCAGGCCACGACCACGCCCAGGGTGGCCGACTCGAGCAGCGATCCCGGCGCAATGAAGTACGCGCCGAGCATCCCCACGGCGAGCGCCGTCCCGGCGAACACGACCGTGCGGCCGGCCCTCATCACCGACTCCTCGACGGCTTCGGCCACGCTGCGCCCGGCGGCCAGCTCCTCCCGGAATCGGGAGACGATCAAGAGCGAGTAGTCGACCCCGAGCGCCAGCCCGATCATCGTGAGCATGTTGAGCGCGAGTGCGTCGAGCTGCAGGGTCGAGTTCAGCCCACCCATGATCGCCATGCCGATGCGGGTCACCAGCAGCCCGCACGCGAGCGGCACCAACGCTGCGATCGGGGAGCGGAAGACCAGCAGCAACAGCACGATCAGGATCGGAAAGGCGATCTTCTCGCCCTGGTCGAGCGAGTCCAGCGACGCCTCGTTGATCGCGCGCACGAGCGGTGCGCGGCCCGACACGTCGCTCTCGACCGGCGGGCGCACCTTGTCGAGCTCGCGCTGGACCGCGGGGATAGTGTCGTCGGAGACCTCCTCCGCCGGCTTGTTCACCTGCAGCGTCAGCAGTGCCTGACCGGCCGGCTCGGCGAGCCGCGGGTCGCCCCCGATCGCGAACGGGCTCAGCACGGCGACGTCGGGAATCCGCTCGAGCCGGCGCACGAGCACCCGGGCCTCCCGCTCGAGCGCACGTTCCTGCGAGGCCGGGGCCTTCAGCAGGATCGCCATGCTGATCGTGCCTCCGAACTGCCGCTCGCTCAGCTTTGCGGCGCGGTCGGACTCGGTCCCGGGGATCTGCAGCTGCGTCTCGTGCAGGTTGTCGCGCGCGTTACCGGCCAGAAAGAGCGCAACAACAAAAGCGCCCATCCAGAAGATCAGGATAGGCACCGGTCGGCGTATCGCGAAGCGGGCGATAAGCCTCATCTAGACCCCTCGGACCGTCATCCGCCTTCTTTATACCGGGCGCCGTGAACCGGCCCTCCCGGTTGGCGATGCACGACCCTCTAGCGTGACATGTGGTAGGTCAGGTACCTGAAGATGTGGCGAGCAAGGTTGATGCTCGTCTTCACGGTCCCCTCAGCCATCTCCCTCATCCTGCACCCCTCTGCCCTCGTACTTTGGCCATCCTACATGGAATGCGCGTACTGACGCTAGTTGGAAACCGCCCGCAATTCGTGAAGGCGGCGGCTGTCTCGGCCCACCTGCGCGAGCGCCACGACGAGGTGCTCGTGCATTCGGGACAGCACTACGACGACGAGTTGTCGGCGGTGTTCTTCCGCGAGCTGGGACTGCCGGCGCCCGATCGCCAGCTCGGCATCGGCTCGGGCAGCGCCGGTGAACAGGTGACCGGCATGATGCGTGCGCTCGAGCCCGTGCTCGACGAGGTGCGGCCGGATCTCGTGCTCGTGTACGGCGACACGAACACGACGCTCGCGGGCGCGCTCTCGTGCGCGCGGCTGGAGCACCCGCTGGCGCACGTGGAGTCCGGAATGCGGTCGTGGGACGAGTCGATGCTCGAGGAGCGCAACCGAGTGCTCACAGACCACCTCAGCGCGCTGCGGCTGTGCTCGACGCAGACGGCGGTCGAGAACCTCGCGCGCGAAGGCGTGGAGGAGGGAGTCGAGCTGGTGGGCGACGTGATGGCGGACGTCACCCTCCTGACCGCGCCGATCGCCGCGCGCGAATCCGACGCCCTCGAGCGGTTCGGGGTGGTGGACGGCGAGTACCTGCTCGTGACGGCACACCGGGCCGGCAACGTCGACGATCCCGCGGCGCTGGCACGGCTCGTCGAGGTGCTGCTCGCGCTTCCGATTCGCGCTCTGTTCCCGGTGCACCCGCGCACGCGCGCGCGGCTCGAGGGCGCGGGCGTCCTCTCGCAGCTCGAGCGGGCGGAGGGCCTGTCGCTGCTGCCCCCGCTCGGATACCTGGACTTCCTGCAGCTGCTGCGCCATGCGCGGGCGGTGCTGACGGACTCGGGCGGTGTGCAGAAGGAGGCGTATCTGCTCGAGGTCCCGTGCATCACGCTCCGCGAGACGACCGAGTGGACCGAGACGGTGGACCTGGGCTGGAACCGGCTTGCCGGGCTGGACCGGGAGCGCGTCCTCGCGGCCCTCGCGGATCTCGAGCACCCGGCGCAGCACCCGGACCTCTACGGCGGCGGCCGCGCGGGGGAGGCCGTGGTGGAGGCGATCGGTCGCTGGGCCGGGGAGCGGCCCCACTAGACTCAGCCCGAGTGGAACGCGCAGCAGAAACCCACTGTGTCGGGGTGGTGGGGCTTGGCTACGTGGGCCTGCCCCTGGCGCTTGCATTCGCGCAGGCCGGCAGCCGCGTGGTGGGCCTGGACTCCGACTCGCGCCGGGTCGAGGCGATCCGGGCCGGTGAGAGCTATGTCGAGGACGTTGCGCAGGACGAGCTCGCGCAAGCAGTGTCAGCTGGCCTGCTGACGGCGACCACGAACTACGACGACCTGGCGGCTGCCGATGCGATCGCCATCTGCGTCCCCACTCCGCTCGACGACAACCGCCAGCCGGACCTGCGTCCCCTGATCGGCGCCGGCACCTCCCTCTCGCGGGTGCTCCGCAAGGGCCAGCTCGTGGTGCTCGAGTCGACGACCTATCCGGGGACGACCCGCGAGCGCCTGGTCCCAATGCTCGAAGAGTCCGGCCTTGCCGCGGGACGCGACTTCAACGTGGCGTTCTCTCCGGAACGCGTCGACCCTGGCCGCTCCGATTACACGTTGCGCAACACCGTGAAGGTGATTGGAGGGGTGACGGACGCCTGCGCGCAGGCCGCGCGCGAGCTGTACGAGCGTGTATGCGACGAGGTGCTCGTCGTTTCCAGCCCGGAGGCGGCGGAGCTGTCGAAGCTGCTCGAGAACATCTTCCGCTCGGTCAACATCGCGCTCGTCAACGAGCTGGCGGTGCTGTGCGACCGGATGGGGATCGACATCTGGGAAGTCGTCGACGCCGCCGCGACGAAGCCGTTCGGCTTCATGCGCTTCGAGCCCGGGCCGGGCATGGGCGGGCACTGCCTGCCGGTCGACCCGTTCTACCTCGCCTGGAAGGCGCGCGAGTACGACTTCTACACGGAATTCATCGAGCTGGCCGGGAAGATCAACCAGAACATGCCGTACTTCTGCGTGGACAAGATCGAGCGCACGCTGAACTCGCAGGGCAAGGCGGTGCACGGGTCGCGCATCGTCCTGCTGGGTGTGGCGTACAAGCCTGGCGTCGCCGACCTGCGCCAGTCCCCGGCACTCAAGATCCTGAAGCTGCTCGCGCAGAGCGGGGCGGAGCTGGCCTACCACGACCCCCACGTCCCGCACCTCCCCGAGGCGCACCTGTCGTCCACGCCGCTGGACGAGGTGCTCGAGGGCGCGGACCTGGTCGTGATCGTCACCGCCCACAAGGAGATCGACTACCGCAGCGTCGTGGCCGAGTCGCCGCTGGTGCTTGACTTCCGCGGCGTGACACGAGAGATCCAGTCGGCGAACCTGGTCCGCCTTTAGAGATGACTGAGTTGACTGACCGAGCCGTCACCGTCGGCGTCGTGGGCCTCGGCTACTGGGGGCCGAACCTCGCCCGCAACTTCGCGACCCTCGACGGCTGTGAGTTGCGCTGGTGCTGCGACGCGCTACCCGAGAACGCGCAGAAGGCGCCTGCCGGCGTGAGCGTCACGACCGACCTCGGCGAGCTGCTGTCGGACCCGGACCTGGACGCGGTGGTGGTGGCGACCGACGTCCCTTCGCATGCGCGCCTGGCGATCGAGGTGCTGCGGGCCGGCAAGCACTGCTTCGTGGAGAAGCCGCTCGCACAGTCGGCGCAGGAGGCTGCGGCAGTCGCGGAGGAGGCTTCCGCCAGCGGGCGCGTCCTGATGGTGGGACACCTGCTCGAGTACCACCCCGGTGTGGCGAAGCTCAAGGAGATCCTCGACGCGGGCGAGCTGGGGGACGTGCGTTACGTGTACTCGAACCGGCTCAACCTCGGCCTCATCCGTGAACAGGAGAATGCCCTCTGGAGCCTCGGGGCCCACGACATCTCCGTGCTCCTCCATCTGTTCGACGGCGAGGAGCCCGACGAAGCCGTCGCGCACGGCAGGTCGTTCATGCGGGAGGGCGTCGAGGACGTCGTGTTCTGCTACCTGCGCTTTCCCTCCGGACGCGTCGCCCACATGCACCTCTCGTGGCTCGACCCGCACAAGGAGCGCCGCTTCACCGTGGTCGGGGACAAGCGGATGGCCACGTTCGACGACATGGCGCTCGAGCAGAAGGTCACCATCTACGACAAGGGCTTCGACCGGGACTTCCGGGGCTACGGGGAGTGGATCACCCGCTCGGGCGACATCACGAGCCCGCAGATCTCCAATCAGGAGCCGTTGCGGATCGAATGCGCGCATTTCGTCGAATGCGTGCGCGCGGGGAGCGAGCCGCGATCGGGTGCCGTTTCGGGCCTGCGGGCGGTGCGGGTCCTGGAGGCGCTCCAGCGCTCCCTCGAAGCGGGCGGTGCCCCACAGAGGCTGCAGGCGGCCGGCCGCCCGGTCGCGTGAAGCTCTGCGTCCATCCCTCGGACCTCGCTCCGGGCCTGATGCTCGGCCACGACGTGTCGCTGGGCGAAGACCTCGAGCTCGGCGCCTGGGTCGTCGTGCACAGCGGCACGGCAATCGGTGACGGTTGCGAGATCCAGGACGGCGCCGTGCTCGGGAAACGCCCCCGCCTGGGGGCGCTGTCGACTGCTTCACGTGACCCGCTCGAGCCGCTCGAGGTCGGCGCCGGCGCCGTGGTTTGCGCGGGGGCGATCGTCTACGCCGGCGCGCGCCTGGGCGCCGGTGCGATCGTCGGCGATCAGACCCAGGTCCGGGAGCGCGTGACGGTGGGCGAGGGCGCCGTGATCGGCCGCGGATGCGGCGTGGACAACGACGTGGAGATCGGCGCCGGCGCGCGCATCCAGTCGAACTGCTATCTCGCGGCGGGAGCCGTGATCGAAGCCCGCGCGTTCCTCGGGCCGGGAGTCGTCACGACCAACGACGATGCGATGGGCCGCCGCCCGCCGGGCGAGCCGCTGCGCGGGCCGACCGTGCGGCGAGGCGCACGTGTCGGGGGCGGCGTGATCCTGACGCCGGGCATCGAGGTCGGCGAGGAGGCGTTCATCGCCGCCGGAGCGGTGGTCACCCGCGACGTCCCGCCGCGGGCCGTGATGATGGGCGTGCCCGCCCGCCAGGTGCGCGAGGTGCCTGACTCGGACCTCATGCCGGCTGGATCATGAAACGGCTGCGAAGGCTGGACCGGCTCGAGCAGCGCACGATGCTGATGGGCGTGGTCGCGCTCACCACGGTCGGCGCCGTGGTGGCCGGTGAGGTGGGAAAGCTGTGGCGGCGACGGGTGGTCGCGGAGGAGCCCGAGACCACGCCCGCGGTGATCCAGAAGGGCGCCCGGGCTGCGCTCGACACGGTCGAGGTTGCGCGCCTTGGCTACCGCGAGGCGCCGGCGGGTGAATCGGCGATGTTCAACCTGCTGATGTCCTTCGTGATCTCGTCGAGCGTCGTGCGCCTGACGACCCTGGGAGTGCGGAGGGGAGTGCCGCTGCTGTTCGACGTGCGGATCGGTCGGCGGCACATCCACCACTTCGTGCCCGGGATCCTGCTCGCGTTCGCGGCGGGCAGCGCGGCGCTGTTCGCGAGCGACCCCAAGGCGCGCGAGACGCTCGCGATCCCGCTCGGCGTGGGGGTGGGCCTGACGTTCGACGAGTCCGCGCTGCTGCTGGAGCTCGAGGACGTGTACTGGTCGCGCGAAGGGCTCGTCGGAGTGCAGATCACGCTCGCGACCGCGTCCGTGATGGCGGCCGGCATGCTCGCGCTACGGATCCTGCGGCGCGGGGAACGCGAGATGGAAGAGCGCGACGAGCTGCCCCGGCCCGTGCGCGATCCGTTCCCGGTCTAGGCAACGGCGCGCAGCGGCTGCTCGCCGTCGGCCCAGATCACCTGGTCTCGCCCGGGCCCGACGCCGATCAGCTTGATCGGGACGCCCACGAAGTCCGACACGAAGTCCAGATAGTCGCGCGCCGAGCGCGGGAGGTCGGCCATCGCCCGGCACTCGCTGATGTCCTCGTCGAACCCCGGCAGCTCCTCCGTTACCGCCTGGGCGCTGTGCAGGATCGACTGGTGGTAGGGGAACTCGTCGAACACCGCGCCCTCCCCGTGCATGTAGCTGGTGCAGATGCGCAGCGGGTCGATCCCGGCCAGCACGTCGAGCTTCGTGATCACGATCCCCGTCAGCCCGTTGATGCGCGCCGCGTAGCGCAGCGCGACGAGGTCGATCCAGCCACAGCGGCGCTGCCGGCCGGTGGTCGTCCCGTACTCGTGGCCGCGCTCGAGCAGGTGGCGGCCGATGTCGTCCTCGAGCTCGGTCGGGAAGGGACCCTCGCCGACGCGAGTTGCGTAGGCCTTCACGACGCCCCACACGTCGTCGATCGCCTTCGGCCCGACGCCGGCGCCGACGCACGCGGAGCCCGCCACCGGGTTGGACGAGGTGACGAACGGATAGGTGCCGTGGTCGATGTCGAGCATCGTGCCCTGGGCCCCCTCGAACACGACCGTGCCGCCGTGCTCGAGCGTCTCGTGGCAGAGCAGCGCCGTGTCGGTGATGTAGGGCTCGAGCCGGTGTCCGTAGGTGACGTACTCCTCGGTCATGGTGTGCAGGTCGAGCGCCGGGTCCTTCGCGTGCGGTCGCAGGGCGTGGCGCTTCGGCTCGAGCGCCGCCATGATCTTCTTGCGCAGGATCGCCTCGTCGAGCAGGTCCTGGACGCGGATGCCCAGCCGGGCGGCCTTGTCGGCGTAGCACGGGCCGATGCCCCGCCGCGTCGTTCCGATCCGCAGCTTGCCGAGCCGCGACTCGCCGGCATGGTCGAGCAGCACGTGGTAGGGCATGATCAGGTGCGCGTTGGCGGAGATCTTCAAGCCGCTCATGTCCACATCGCGGCGCTTCAGCCCCTCGATCTCGTCGAGCAGCACGTGGGGGTCGATCACGACCCCATTCCCGATTGCGCAGGTCTTCGCCGGGTAGAGGATTCCCGAGGGAATCAGGTGGAACTTGAACTCCTCGTCGCCGCGGACGATCGTGTGGCCGGCGTTGTTGCCTCCCTGGAAGCGGATCACGAGGTCGGCCCGCTCGGCGAGCAGGTCCGTGACCTTCCCCTTTCCCTCATCGCCCCATTGGGCGCCCACTACGACCAAGCCTGGCATAGACGCTGATTCTAGAGCCGGTGGTTAGCCGGTCGCGGCGTGTTTGGGGTCCCAGGCGATGCGGCGGTCGTCGCCGAACAGCGGCAGCGGGTCGCCGCACATCTCGACGATGCGCGAGACGGTGCGGGCGCCGATCTGCTCCTCGAGGTCCGGCACGCTCAGGTTCGTCGTCACGAGGATGGAGCGCTGCTGCTCGTAGCGCTCGTTGACCAGCGAGTAGAGCTGCTCCAGCACCCAGTCGGTGCGCTTCTCCGTGCCGAGGTCCTCGAGGTGGAGCAGGTTGACCGCCACGAGCCGGTTGAAGAAGTCCATGTAGGAGCGCTCACCCGGGTCGCGGTCATAGGTGTCGCGGATCTCGGCCAGCAGATGCGGTACGGAGTAGATCGCCACCGAGTGCGCCGCGTCGATCACCGCCTTGGACACGAGCATCGCAAGCGTCGTCTTGCCGGTTCCCACGTCGCCCATGAACCACAGGCCCCGCCCGGCCGCGAGGTTGGCGTCGATGTCGCGCACGAAGGCGCGGACGGGGCGCACGACATCCGGGCTCAGCGACGTGACGGGCGCGCGGTCGAACGACACCCCTCGGTACTTGCGGGGGATCGCCGACGAGCCACCGGCCGACCGCGCGCGGCGTAGACGTGCCGCGCGGCACTCACAGGCCACCGCGTCACCCGACCCGTCGAGCAGGAAGCCGTCGCCGCCGCACCGTGGGCAGATCCACTTCTGGACCGGCTTGAACCGGTCGGTCATTCGAGCGGGGGACCCTCTCCGGCCGCCTGGACCACCGGCTGCTCGGTGCGCGCGATGTTCGCGAACTTCGGGAAGCGCGACAGGAACGACAGCTCGACGTGCGTGCCGGCCGGGCCGTTGCGGTGCTTGGCGATGTGGATCTCGGCCGTGCCCTGCTTCTCGGTCGTCTCAGGGTTGTAGTACTCGTCGCGGTAGATGAACATCACGAGGTCTGCATCCTGCTCGATTTGGCCTGATTCCCTCAGGTCGGACAGCAGGGGGCGCTTGTCGGGCCGCTGTTCGGGTGAGCGGTTGAGCTGCGACACGGCGATCACGGGCACGTCCAGCTCACGGGCGAGGATCTTCAGCCCGCGGCTCATCTGCCCGACCTGCTCGACCCGGCTGTCGGAGGATTGATTCGCGCGCATCAGCTGCAGGTAGTCGACGATCACCAAGCCGAGGCCGCCGCGACCCTGGTTGGCCTCCTTCGCATGCAGGCGGCGTGCCTTCGCGCGCAGCTCCAGGATGTCGAGGTCGGAGGAGTCGTCGATCCACAACGGGGCTTTCTCGAGCGCCTGGCACGCCTTCAGCACCTTCGGCCAGTCGTTCTTGGCGACGCCGCCCTTGCGCAGCTTGTCGCCCGGCATCCGAGCCTGGCTCGCCACGAAGCGCTGCGCGAGCTCGGTGACCGACATCTCGAGGGAGAACAGAGCGACCGGACGGCCACTCTTGAGCGCCACGTGCTCGGCGATGTTCGTGACCAGCGCGCTCTTGCCCATCGAGGGACGGGCCGCGAGCACGATCAGGTTCGACTTCTGAAACCCACCGGTGATGTCGTCGAGGTCGCGGAAGCCGGACGGCGCCCCCGTGATCGACATGCCGTCGCGCGAGAGCTGCTCGAGCTTGTCGATCTCCTCTTCCATGATGTCGCCGACCGAGCGGAAGTCCCCCGAGGACTCGCCGTGCGCGACGTCGAAGAGCAGCCGTTCCGAGTCCTCGACCACCTGGTGCGCCTCGCCGAGGCGATCGGCGACGCGCGCCTCGATGCTGTGGGCGACGCCGAGCAGCCGGCGCAGCGTGGCCTCGTCCTTCACGATCTTGGCGTAATGGCGCGCGTTGCCGGCGGCCGGCACTACTGCCGCCAGCTGGTGCACGTACGGCTTGCCGCCGGCCTTCTGGAGGTCGCCGCGCTTCTCGAGCTCGGCGGATACCGTCAGCGGGTCGATCGCCTCGTTCTTGTCGTTGAGCGCCAGGACCGCCTCGTATATGACGCGGTGCGAGTCGCGGTAGAAGTCGTGTGGCCGCAGGCGCGCCTCGACCAGCACCGTCGATATCGCGGCCGGCGCGACAAGCATTGCGCCGAGCACGGATTCCTCGGCCTCGAGGTTCTGGGGCGGGATCGCCCCGTTGCGGCCGTTGTGCGGGGCTACCGCCACGCGGGCGTCACTTCGCGTCCACGACCATCGTCTTCACCGATGTCGTGACGCCGGGCGAGACCTCGATCTCGACCATGTGCGTGCCCAGCTCCCTGATCGGCTCGTCGAGGTGCACCTTGCGGTGGTCGAGGCGAAAGCCCCTCGCCTGCTGTACGGCATCCACGATCTCCTTCGCCGTCACGGAGCCGAACAGCTTTCCGTCGTCTCCGGCACGGTGCGAGATCGTGAGCACCGTCTTGGCGAGCAGCGCCGCAGTCTCCTGCGAGCGCTCCTCCTGCTGGCGCGCGGCGGTCTCTGCCCGCTCACGCTCGCGCAGGGCTGCCGCGACCGACGCTGTGGTGGCCGTCTGGGCGAGCCGCCTGGGAGCAAGGTAGTTGCGCAGATAACCGGGCGAGACGTCGACCACGGAACCGGCCTCGCCGAGGCCCTCCACGTCCTTCAGGAGGATCGCCTGAGCCAATGCGGCTACCGCTCGCTGACGTACGGAAGCAGCGCCAGCTCGCGTGCCCGCTTGACGGCCCGCGCGAGCTGGTTCTGATGACGCCGGCACGCACCGGTGATCCGCCGCGACCGGATCTTGCCCTTGTCGGACAGGTAACGCCGCAAGGACTGGAAGTCCTTGTAGTCGATCTGATCCACCTTGTCGCGGCAGAACGCACAACTCTTCCGTCGCCCCCCGCTCGAGAACGTTGGCTTGGTCTGGCGTCTACTGCTGTTGCTGTTGGAGCTGCTGCGCTTCGCCACTCGTGGTCACCTATTCGTTTCGAGCCGGGTCTCGCGACACGGCGCCCCGCCTAGAACGGGATGTCGTCGTCCGAGCTGCTGCCGCTCGCCACGCCGGACGGTTGGAAGTCCGAGGTGTCAGCGGGGAGGTCGGACTCGGCCGCGCCGTTGCTCTGGGGCGCATCGCGAGATCCAAGGAACTGCACCGAGTCGGCAATGATATCCACCGTTTGGCGCTTGCCGCCTTCCTTGTCCTCCCACTCGCGCCAGTTGAGGCGCCCGTCGACGGCGACGGGGCGGCCCTTGGCCAGATACTGAGCGCAGTTCTCGCCCTGCGCGCCCCAAACGGTGACGTCGAAATAGTTGGGCTTGTCGGCCCAGTTGCCCGACTCGTCCTTGCGGCGGCTGTTGACCGCGACGCGCAGGCTGCAGACGGACGTCCCACCGGATGTCGAGCGCAACTCGGGATCGCGCGTCAGGTTGCCGGTGATCACGACTCTGTTGATGTTGGTTGCTGCCAAGGGGGTCTCCTCTCTACACAGACGGCATGACAGTGTAAGTCGAGGCACGGAGATACTCGCCCCCGCGGGGGCGAAACAATCCGCAAACTAGAGCATGCGGCGCTACGCGCTCTCTGGCGGCGGCTCGGCCGCCGGAGGCGGCTCGGCGGGCGGCGGCTCCGAAGTCTCCGCCACGGGCGCCTCGGCGCTTTCCGGCACGGCGACCGGTGTTTCGACCATCGCTGCCGGCACCGCTGCATCGGTCTCCGCGGGACCGTCCTCGCTAGGGGTCTCAGGCCTGCGGTCGCCGCGATCGTCACGGCCCCGCCCTTCACGGCCACCATCACGGCCACCTTCGCGCCGGCCGCTCTCGAAGGAGGTCTGCGGTGGCGCTTGGGGCGTCTCCGCGGGCGCCTCGCCCGGAAGCCGGATCGTGCGGAAGCGCAGCACCGCGTCCTCGATCGAGAGGCTGCGGTTGAGGCTGTTGAGCACGTCGCGTGACGCTGCGAACTGGAACAGGTGGTACTGGGCCTCGGCGCGATGGTCGATCTCGTAGGCGAGCCGGCGCATGCCCCAGTCGGCGTCGCCCTTGAGGGTGGCATCGCCGGACTGGATCTGCCCGCGAATCTGCTCGATGAGCTGCGCCCGGCGCTCCTCGGGAGCCTCCGGGTCGAGCAGCACCATCAGGTCGTAGTTGGGTTTCTCTGCCACGAGCGGCGGCCGACTATAACAGCGCGTCTCTTGCCTCTAGGAGCACCGAAATCCGCAACGTGCCGTCCGCTGACGAACGTATGTTCGGGAGGTGAGCGCCGATGTTCCCATCCAGCAGGCCTACCGCTTCGCTCTCGCTCCCACGCCCGCGCAGGAGGCGTTCCTTGTTGCCTGCTGCGGCGCATCCCGGTTCTGGTTCAACCAGGGCCTTGCGCTGGTCAAGGGCCGCCTGGACCAGCGCGACGCCGGCCACGACGTAGACGTGCCGTGGTCCTACAAGAGCCTGTGCGTGGCGTTCCGCGGCGACCCCGTCAAGGACCGGCTCGCGCCGTGGCGCGGCGAGGTCGTGACAGGCTCCTACCAGGCGGGCCTGGAGGCACTCGGCAAGGCGCTTCAGAATTTCTCCAGGGGGCGTGCCGCCGGCCGTCACGTCGGGTTCCCGCTTCCGCACCAAGGGTCGCTGCCACGAGGCAGTGATCTTCCAACGGCCGCGCATTCCCGCTAACCGGCACGTCGATCTCGGGCGGCAGCTCGGGCCGCTCAAGACCAAGGAGTCGCTGCGCAAGCTCACGTGGCTGCTGGCGTCAGACCCGCGGGGGCGCGTACTGCGCTCGACCGTGCAGCGCTCCGGCCGCGGCTGGGTGATCAGCTTCACCGTGCAGCGCTCGCCCAAGCGGCGTCGGGCACGCAGGCCCAACGCCGTCGTCGGCGTTGACCTCGGGCTGACGCGGCTGGCCACGCTCTCGACGGGCCCCACGGCGGCGAATGCGCGGCCGTTGGGAGTTTCCCTGCGGTCCCTTCGCCGCTTGCAGCGCCGACTCGACCGTCAGCGGCGGGCCAACAACCCCGGCAACTACCGCGCCGACGGAAGCGTCGAGGGCGGTCCGAAGACGTGGGTCAAGAGCACGCGGATGGTCCGCACCGAGGTGCGCATCGCCAAGCTCCACAAGCGAGTGGCGAACCTGCGCCGCGAGCAGGCCCACCAGCTCACCACCGCGCTCGTGCGCGAGTTCGGCGTGATCGGCGTCGAGACGCTCACGGTGAAGAGCTTGATGGGCAACTGCCGCCTCGCCCGGCACATCGCTGATGTCGGCTGGGGCATCGTGCTCGCCCAGCTGTCCTACAAGACCTCGTGGTCGGATGGCAGCTTGCTGTCCGCCGCCGAGCGTTTCTACCCCTCCTCGAAGACGTGCTCCGCATGCGGCGCAGCAAAAGCCAAGCTGCGCCTGGCCGACCGCATCTTCACCTGCGACGCCACCGCGTGTGGGCACGTTCAGGACCGCGACCTCAACGCTGCGGTGAACCTCGCGCGCATGGCGGACCGGCACGCGCAGGCGGAGGGCATCGAGTCCTACGTGGCCCGCACCGGACGGTTCACGAAAACTGCGCGCAGAGGGCAGGTCAGCCTGGTCGGTCTCGACCAGCACAGCCCTGTGAAGCGCGAAGCGTCCTCGGACGCATCCCGGCGCCGAGAGGCACCGGCTCTCGTTCTTGTCGACTGAGGTTTCAGCCCACCAAGAAGCCAGAGGGGGTAGCAGCGAAAACCGGCTCTCCATGGACTTTGCAAGGGGTGGAACGACGTCCGCTCGCGGCCCGAATCCGGTGGGACAACCTGGCGCGCGTCGCTTTCGTGGCCGGGCTCGTGGCGCTGGTGGCATGGGGACCGGGGGGACGCGG
>JBBRDT010000012.1:0-47667 GCA_038203635.1 Solirubrobacterales bacterium | reverse complement strand
CGTCGACGCGTTCCCGATCTGCCTCGACACGAAGGACGTCGACGAGATCGTCGCGACGGTGAAGGCAATCGCGCCCGGCTTCGGCGGCATCAACCTCGAGGACATCTCCTCGCCCCGCTGCTTCGAGATCGAGGACCGGCTGAAGGCGGCCCTCGACATCCCGGTCTTCCACGACGACCAGCACGGCACCGCCGTCGTCGTGATGGCGGCCCTGTTCAACGCACTCAAGATCACGGGCAAGCGCCTCGAGGACATGCAGGTCGCGATGGTCGGGCTGGGCGCAGCCGGTATCGCGGTCACGCGCATGTTGCTGCAGGTCGGCATCGGCGAGATCATCGGGTGCGACACGCACGGCGCGATCTACGTCGGGCGCGACGACTGGGAGAAGATGCACCCCCTGAAGCGCTGGTACGCGGAGAGCACGAACGGCGAGCGCCGCCGGGGCGGCCCCGCGGACGTGCTCGAGGGCGCGGACCTCTTCATCGGGCTGTCGGGTCCCGGCGTGATCGAGGCCACGGACCTCGACCGTATGAACGACGACGCCATGGTGTTCGCGATGGCGAACCCCGAGCCCGAGGTGATGCCCGAAGAGGCCGCCGAGCACGTGCGGATCGTGGCCACGGGCCGCTCCGACTACCCGAACCAGATCAACAACGTGCTGTGCTTCCCTGGACTGTTCCGCGGCGCGCTCGACGCGCGCGCGACGGCCATCACCGAGGAGATGAAGCTGGCGGCCGCGTACAGCATCGCCGAGGTGATCTCGCCCTCGGAGCTGTCGGAGGAGTACATCATCCCGAGCGTGTTCGACCGCCGCGTCGCCGAGGCGGTCGCGAAGGCGGTAGGCGACGAGGCGCGCCGCGCCGGCATCGCGCGTGAGACGCCGGGCGCCGGGGTCGCCGTCCCCGAGCGCGTGCAGGCGACCCGGGCCTAGCGCTAGCCGGCCGGCTCGCCCCGCAGCGACGCCGCGAATACGAGGCGATTGCCCCGCACGCGGTAACCCGCGATGCGGTCGAGCGACGTGTCGCCGTTGTCGTCGATCGAGAACCTGCCCACCGCGCTGTCGAAGTCGGTTGTCGCAAGGGTCTCCTCGACCACCCGGTCCCGCTCGTCGGCGTCGTTGCCCGCGCGGCCGATCGCATCGAGGAGCATCGTCATGGCGGCATGCCCGTACGCGGCGAACCGGTCGGGCGGCTCCCCGAACTCACGCCTGTAGTCGCGCAGGAAGCGCTGTCCGCGAGCGGGAAGCTGGCTCGCGTCCTGCGCCACCGAAGTGATGTAGGTCCGCGCACCGGCGGCGCCGATCCGCCCGTAGAACTCGGGCACGAGCAGGTTGTGGGAGCCGATCATCAACACGTCCGGTGCGGCCTCGTGCAGGTCGCGCCACAGCTGCACCGAGCTGCTGTCCGCGCCCCCGCCGAAGTAGACGGCATCCGGGCGCGCGCTTGTCACCTTCAGCGCGAGGTCGCGGTAGTCCTCGTCGCGGGGATCCATGCGTTCCTGCCCCACCACCCGCAGGCCTGCTGTCTTGGCCGCGCTCAGATACAGCTCGGCGAGGCCGTCGCCCTCGAGTGACCTGTCGCCGACCACGAATACCGTGCGGGCGCCGAGCCGCCGCGTCCAGCGCGCCGCCGCCGCGGCCTGTACATCGTCCGCGGGCACGACGCGCGCGAAGCTGCGATTCCCGGAGGGGTAGAACTTGTCGGGCTCGCCGGCCTCCGCTGCCTTGGGCACCGACCTGGTGAGCCCGATCGCGGTGGATGCGGGGCTCACCTGCGCGAACCCGGCCTCGTTCGTGATCGGCAGCGAGATCGCCGTCGCCCCGGAGTCGAAGTCGCCGATGTACGCGATCGTGCGCGTGTTCTCCACGGACTTGCGGGCGTTCTCCGCTGTCTTGCCGGGGTCCCAGCCGACCCGGTCGCCGCCGGCGGTCGCGTCGTCGGCGGAGGCGAAGTTGATCTTGAAGTCGCCGACCTTGCCGCCCGCCTCCCGCAACGCGAGCTTCTGGGCGTTGACGATGCTCTGGGCCTGATCGGCGTGCGAGCCCTGGAGCGGCAGGCTGGAGAAGATCGTGAGCGTGTCCCCCGGTACGCGCCCGGCGCGGCTCTGCTCTTCACCGCAGCCGGCAGCGGCCGCGACCGCGACGGCGCATGCAACGGCCAGGAGGGCTTTGGAGGGCGTTCGAATCAAGGGGAGGAGCGGCCGGGAGGGCGCGATTCTAGCCGTCGCCTCCAGGACCTCCTGCCGACCGCCGACTGCCGACTGCCGACTCGACCTATATTGCGCCCAATGAAGATCGGAATCCTCACGGCAGGCGGCGACTGCCCCGGGCTGAACGCGGTGATCCGGGCGGTCACCCGCAAGTCGCTCGCCGCGGGGCACGAGACGGTCGGCCTGTGGCGCGGGTACGCCGGCCTGGCGGAGCGCAGCTACGTGCCCCTCGACATGCGCGTCGTGTCGGGGATCCTGCCGCTCGGCGGAACGATCCTGTCGACCTCCAGCTATGACCCGTACCGGCACGAGGACGGTCTCGAGAGGGTCCGCGAGGCCGTCGGACAAGACGGGTTCGACGCCGTCGTGGCGATCGGCGGGGAGCACACGATGAGCATCACGCGCAGGCTCCACGAGGACGGCCTTCCGATGATCGGAGTGCCGAAGACGATCGACAACGACGTCCCCTGCACCGACTTCACGTTCGGCTTCGACACGGCGGTGCAGGTGGCGACCGACGCGATCGATCGCCTGCACACGACGGCCGCGTCTCACGACCGCGTGATGGTGGTCGAGGTGATGGGCCGCAACACCGGCTGGATCGCCGTCTTCAGCGGCATCGCGGGCGGCGCCGACGCGATCGTGATCCCGGAGCTCGAGCTGACGGTCGAGGAGATCGGCGACTCCATCAACGCCCGTCACCGCCGCGGCAAGAGCTTCTCGATCGTGGTCGTCGCCGAGGGCGCGGAGCTTGCCTTCGCGTCCGGGGAGAAGCGCCAGGTACGCGCCTCGATGGACACGGACAACTACGGGTACCCGCGTCTCGGCGGCATCGGCCAGGCGCTCGGCCGCGAGATCGAGGAGCGCACCGGCTTCGAGACGCGCGTCACGACGCTTGGTCACGTCCAGCGTGGAGGGACGCCGACGGCGACCGACCGCGTGCTCGCCACCCGCTACGGCGTGAAGGCCGCGGAGCTCGCGCACGACGGCGAGTTCGGGCGGATGGCCGCGCTGCACGGAACCGAGATGACGAGCGTGCCCCTAGCCGACGTGCAGGGCGTCAAGCAGATCGACCTCGCATACCTACGGTTGGCGAGCACTTTCTTCGGGTAGGGCTGTTTTCCGGGGAGCCTCTCCCCTAGTCAAACTCCCCCGCAAACAGGGATACTCCCGGCCGACAAGTGGAAGCGCAATCGATCTCAAGCGCCGTGGACCTGCCGCTCCGAGAGCGGTTGCGCGATTCGGCCCCGGCACGGCTGGCCTCACGCTATCCGCAGTACACGGCGGCCGGAGTGATCGGCATCGGGGTGCTGATCCTGATCGTCCGACACGGACTGCACGACGTCGCCCAGACCGCTATCAACGGCCTGTCGCTCGGGTCCATCTACGCCCTCGGCGCTGTTGGGCTGACGCTCGTCTACGGAATTCTCAAGCTCGTCAACTTCGCCCATGGCGACTTCCTCACCTTCGGCGCCTACATGGCGTTCCTCGTGAACGTCACGTGGGGCGGGCCCTTGATCCTCGGCATCCTGCTCGGAATCGTCGCCACCGCGCTGCTGAGCGTGGTGTTCGAGAAGATCATGTGGGGCCCCATGCGCGCACGCAAGGCGGGGCTGCTGCAACTGCTCCTGATGTCCATCGGTCTCGCGTTCCTGGTCCAGAACTCGATCCAGTTCATCTGGGGCAGCCAGGTCCGCTCGCTCGACGTGAACAACTTCGCCGTCGTCGAGTTTCTCGGGCTGCGGGTTGGGCGCACGGAGCTGATCGTGATCATCATCGGCTTCGTCACACTGCTGTCCGTCGGGCTGATGCTCAAGTACACGCTGCTGGGCAAGCGGATGCGGGCACTCTCCGACAACTTCGACCTGGCCGAGACTTCGGGCATCGACACGTCGCGCGTCGTGCTCTACACGTGGATCCTTGCCGGTGGCCTGGCGGGACTCGCCGGTGTGCTCGCGGGTGAGATCATCAACGTGAAGCCGCAACTCGGCTTCGAGCTGCTGCTGCCGATCTTCGCGGCCGTGATCCTGGGCGGCATCGGCGATGCATTCGGAGCGCTGGCCGGCGGCATCGTGCTGGGGCTCGTGATCGAGCTCTCGACGCTCGAGATCGAAGCGCGCTGGAAGGTCACGGTCGGCTTCGCGGTACTGATCCTCGTGCTGTTCGTGCGGCCGCAGGGCATCTTCGGAAAAGCCACCGCCATATGACCGAGCTGATCACGGTCCCGCTCGCCGTGACGTTCGAGTCGTTCACCTCCCTCGGCTTTTGGACGGGCGTCGGCATCCTGGCAGGGATCTACACGCTGTTCACCCTCGGGCTCCAGCTGAATGTGGGCTTCACCGGCGTCGTGAACTTCGGCCAGGCCGGATTCATGGCCGTGGGCGCGTACGCGATGGGAATCCTGGTGGTGGACGCGCACTGGTCGTTCTGGCTCGCGATGCCGGCCGCGATCGGGATCGCGATGGCCCTGGGCGTGCTGATCGGGCTGCCCTCGCTGCGCCTGCGCTCCGACTACTTCGCGATCGCGACGCTCGCAGCCGCGGAGATCGTGCGCATCACGGCGCAGAACGCGCGCGACCTCACCGGCGGGAACCAGGGCCTGTTCGGCTTCGACGAATCCTGGAACAGCCTCGCCGACACGATCGACGGCTGGCTGGTGTCGCTTGGCTGGAGCGATCCGGAGACGCTCTTCCCGCTGCTGATCATGGTGTGGCTCGTAGCGCTGATCGCCACCGCGCTCCTCTACTTCGCGCAGCGCTCGCCGTGGGGTCGCGTCCTGCGCGCGATCCGCGAGGACGAGGACGCGGCCCGCGCCCTCGGCAAGAACACGCTCGTCTACAAGCTCCAGTCGATTGCGATCGCGGCCGCGCTCGGCGCGCTGGCGGGCTTCTTCCTCGCCATCAACCTGAACTTCCTGGCCCCGGATGAGTTTCTGCCGTTGTTCACGTTCATCGGCTACTCGATCCTTGTGCTGGGCGGGCTCGCGAACTACTGGGGTGTCGCTTTCGGCGCGATCATCATGTGGACGATTCTCGAAGGGACGCGGTTCGTGGACCTCCCGCTCAGCGCCGAGCGTGAGGCCTCGGTGCGCTTCATGATCGTCGGGCTCGTACTGATCCTCCTGATGGCCTTCCGCCCGCAGGGCACGTTCGGCAAGAAGGAAGAGATGGTGCTCGGTGAGTGACGCGGTCGTCCAGGCACAGCAGTCGCCTGTCGGCAGTCAGCAGTCGGCAGTCGGCAGTCGCCCGATTCTCCAGGTCCGCGACGTCGTGAAGCGCTTTGGCGGCATCCTCGCCGTGAACGGCGCCACCTTCGACGTCGAAAAGGGCTCGGTTACTGCGCTGATCGGCCCCAACGGCGCCGGCAAGACCACGCTCTTCAACGTGATCACCGGCTTCTACCGGGGAGAGCACGGATCCGTGCGGTTCAAGGGCAAGGAGATCCTGCGCAAGCCGCCATACACCATCGCTCGCATGGGCATGGTGCGCACGTTCCAGATCACGAAGGCCCTGGCACGGATGCCGGTGATCGACAACATGATGCTCGCGGCACCCGACCAGCCTGGCGAGCACCTGCTGAACCTGGTCATACGGCCCGGCGCCGCGCTGCAGCGAGAGCGCGAGGTCCGCGAGCGGGCCGAGGAGCTGCTCGAGCTCTTCCAGCTCGCCAAGCTCACGAACGAGTATGCGGGAATCCTCTCCGGCGGGCAGCGCAAGCTGCTCGAGTTCGCGCGGGCGCTGATGGCTGCGCCCAGCATGCTCCTGCTCGACGAGCCGATGGCGGGCATCAACCCCACCCTCGGCGCCCGGCTACTCGAGCACATGCACCAGCTGCGGGAGGAGCGCGACATGACATTCCTGTTCGTCGAGCACGACATGGAGGTCGTGATGGGACACTCGGACAACGTGATCGTGATGGCCGAGGGCCGCGTGATCGCGCAGGGGCCCCCCGAGGAGGTGCGCCGCGACAAGCGAGTGATTGACGCTTATCTGGGTGGCGGCGCGGCCGTGGGAGAGGGATAGTTGGCCTCCAACGGCGTCGTGCTCACGACCAAGGACGTGGTGGCCGGGTACGTGCAGGAGGTCGACATCCTCAACGGCGTCACGATCGAGGTCGGCAAGGGTGAGATCGTCACGGTCGTGGGCCCGAACGGCGCCGGCAAATCCACGTTGATCAAGACGATCTTCGGGCTTCTCAAGCCCCGCACGGGCAAGGTGGAGCTGCGCGGCGAGGACATCACCGGCGCGAAGCCGCACACGATCACCCGGCGTGGCATGAACTACGTGCCGCAACTCGACAACGTGTTTCCCTCCCTCACCGTCGAGGAGAACCTCGAGGTCGGATCGCTGGACACATCGCGCACGCGCGAGCAGGTCGACCGCATGTACGAGCTGTTCCCCCGCCTGGGCGAGCGCCGCCGGCAGGCGGCCAGGACGATGAGCGGCGGCGAGCGCCAGATGGTCGCGATGGCACGCGCTCTCATGACCGATCCGCAGGTGCTGCTGCTCGACGAGCCCTCGGCCGGCCTGGCACCCGCGTTCGTCGAGGCCATCTTCGAGAAGATCGCCGATATCAACGGACACGGGGTGACGATCGTGATGGTGGAGCAGAACGCCCGCCGCGCGCTCGGCATGTCCGACCGCGGCTACGTGCTCGACGTGGGCAAGAACGCCTTCCAGGGCAAGGGGACCGACCTGCTGTCGGACGAGAAGGTGGCGGAGCTCTACCTCGGCGGCTCCGCGCGCATGGAGCGTGCCCGGGAGGACGCGGCCCAGACGTGAGACGGCCGGGGCGCTGGGCCCCGGCCGTCGTCAACTGCTCAGCGGCCGCCGTGCGGCCTGACCCCGTTACTTCGGAGCCTCGACCGGCAGCTCGTCGTAGACGTCGATCTTGCCGTTCTTGTAGCGGTAGATGTCGTACACACCCGACTGGGGGTCACCGTCGTCGTTCAGGTCGACGGGACCTGACGCGCCCTCGTAGTCGATGTCGTCGCCGTTCTGCAGCGCCTTGATCGCATCCGGGAGCTGCTCGAACGTGTACTTGTCGCCGGGCGGGCCGGTGACATCCTGCAGCTCGGCCGCCATGTCCTTGCCGTCGGTGCTGCCTGCCGCGACAGCGGAGAGGTAGCACAGGATCACAGCGTCGAAGTTCTGCGCGTCGAACGTCTGCCGCTCAGGTCCGGGAGCAGCCTCGTACAGCTTGCCGAATGCCTCCGAAGCGGCGCCGGTCTCAGGCGAACCCGGTGCCGTGCCACGCATGCCCTCGGTCGCCTCGCGGCCCGAGTCCTTGGGCAGCTTGCTCGAGGCGAGGCCGTCCGTGATGAACGTCTTCTTCGGGTCCCAGCTGCCGGTCCGCACGAGCGCGGGGCCGACCTTCTGGTAGACCTCGGGGAAGTCGATGATCACCCATCCGTCGGGGTTGCCGCTCACGATCTGCTTGGCCTCCGAGTTGTAGCTCGGCTGCTCGGGGTCGTAGATGACCTTCTTCCCGACCTTGCCGCCCTTCGGCTCCCACGCCTTGGTGAACGTTTCTGCCAGGCCGGTGCCGTAGGCGTCGTTGCGAGCGCCGATGTTGATCGTCTTGCCCTGCGCGCCACCGAGGCTGTCCTCCACGAGGCCGGCCAGGGTGGGACCCTGGAAGCGGTCGGGCGGGGACGTGCGGTTGATCAGGCCGTCATCCTTCAGATCGCTGATCTCATCGGCGGTCGATGCGGGGGTGAGCTGCAGCACGCCCTCGCGGATCGTGACCGACCGTGCGATCGGGATCGTCTCGGACGTCGAGGAGTACCCTCCCGCGATGCAGGTGGCGTTCTCGGCGTCGACCAGCTTCCGGGCTGCCGAGACAGCGGCCTGCGCGTCGGTCTGGCCGTCCTCGTGCACGACCTTGACGGTGTGATCGGCGCCGGCTTCCTTCACCGCCGCCGTGATCTGATCTCCGGCCAGGCTGGCAGCCTTACGGCCCGAAGGTCCGAAGTCCGCCAGGTTTCCGGTCAGCGGGACGACGTCGCCGATCGTCAGATTGAGTGTCTTCTCCCCCCCGCCGCCGCTGTCGTCGCCACAGGCGGCCAGGCCGAGTGTGGCGGCGAGCACGAGACTTGCCACCACGAGAGGCACGATTCTCATTCGCCTCAAAGTTCCTCCTCTTTGACAGGTGTCACCAGACGATGCCGATCCCTGCCGGCGGGGGCCGAACGAGACCGGGCACCGGAAGGCAGAGCCGATTCCGCGTCATCTCTATCACAGGGGGGACCCGCGGCGCGGTGCTCTAGGGCGCTGTCTTGTCGCGCTGGCTGTCGGCCATCTGCGCCAGGACGCCGACGCCGAGGATGGCGAGCCCCGCGATGCCGGCTGCATCCTGCGCCAGGCCCAGTGCCCAGAGCACGACGAACAGGCACATGCCGGCGGTGAATCCGAGGAACACGAACATCGGCGCGGCAGTCTACCCGCCGGGCTGGCTGACAGCGGCCACGCTGTCGGACAGGAAGGTGCGCACGTCCGCCAGCCCGGCCGCGAGTGAGGGAGCCTCGGCAACCGCCCTCACCAACCTGCTGCCGACGATCACGCCGTCGGCGATCCGGGCGACCTCGCCCACCTGTTCCGGGGTACCGACGCCGAACCCGACCGCAACGGGCACGTCCGCCGCCTCGCGCACTCGCTCCACCACGTCCGAAAGCTCGGGCGGCAGCGTCGTGCGCTCGCCGGTGACCCCGGTCACCGAGACGACGTATACGAATCCCCGCGCCGACTCCGCGATGCGCCGCACCTCGTCGGGCGGTGTCGTGGGGGCGACCAGGGGCACCAGGGCGACCTCCGCCTCGTCGCAGGCAGCCCGTAGGTCACCGGCCTCCACGGCCGGCATGTCCGGCACGATCAGGCCCGAGACGCCGTGCGCGACCAGCGCCGTCGGAGCATCGTCGAGGCCGTACGCCATCAGCTGGTTCGCGTAACACATCAGCACCACCCGCGCGTGGCCGGCGAGTGGCAGCGTGACCTCCTCGAGAACGCCCTCGAGCGTCGCCCCGGCTTCGAGCGCGACCTGGCCTGCCGCCTGGATCGCCGGTCCGTCGGCAAGCGGATCGGAGAAAGGCACGCCGACCTCGATGAGGTCGGCGTAGTCGGCATAGGTCCGTCCCACCTCCAGCGACCCGGCAAGCGTCGGGAAGCCGCCCATCAGGTACGGCATCAGCGCGGCTCGCCGGTACGGCGGTATCTGCAGCAGACCCAGCGGCAGACTGGTCTCAGCCATGCGAAAGGACCTCGGCGAGATCCTTGTCGCCGCGACCGCTGAGCGTCACCAGCGTCACGTCGTCGGCTGCGACCGGATTGTCCAGCACCCAGGCGATCGCGTGCGAGGGCTCGAGCGCGGGGATGATGCCCTCGAGCCGTGACAGCTCCTTGAATGCGGCCACCGCTTCGTCGTCGGTGACGGAGACGTAGCGGACCCTTCCGGTGTCACGCAGGTGGGCGTGCTCCGGGCCGACACCCGGATAGTCGAGCCCAGCGGAAATCGAGTGTGCCTCGAGGATCTGCCCGTCGGCGTCCTGCAGGACGGATGACAGCGCGCCGTGCAGCACGCCCTCACGGCCGGCAGCGAGCGACGCGCCGTGCCGTCCGTCGAGTCCCTCTCCTGCCGCCTCCACGCCGACCAGCCCGACCGACTCGTCCAAGACGAAGGCGGTGAACGTGCCGATCGCGTTGCTGCCGCCGCCCACGCATGCGACGACTCGGTCCGGCAGGCTCCCGACTGTCTCCAGCATCTGAACGCGCGCCTCGTCGCCGATCACGCGCTGCAGGTCGCGCACCAGCGCCGGGTACGGGGCCGGGCCCACGGCGGAGCCGATGATGTAGTGCGTCGTCGCGACGTTCGCGACCCAATCCCGGATGGCTGCGCTGACCGCCTCCTTGAGCGTGCGTGCGCCGGCCTCCACCGGCTCGATCGAGGCGCCGAGGAGACCCATCCGCTCGACGTTCGGTCGCTGGCGGCGCATGTCCTCGGTGCCCATGTAGACGACGCACTCCAGGCCCAGCAGCGCGCACGCGGTGGCGGTGGCAACTCCATGCTGGCCGGCGCCGGTCTCGGCGATCACCCGCGGCTTGCCCATCCGCTGGGCCAGCAGCGCCTGACCGAGCGCGTTGTTGATCTTGTGCGCACCCGTGTGGAGCAGGTCCTCGCGCTTCAGGTACACCGCGGACCCGACGCGCTCGGAGAGCCGTTGCGCGTGGTAGAGCGGCGAGGGGCGTCCCACGAAGGTGGCGAGCAGTCCGTCGAGCCGCGCGCGGAAGTCGGGATCCGCGCGCGCCGCCACCCACTCCCGCTCGAGCTCCGCGAGCGCGGGCATCAGGGTCTCGGGGACGTAGCGGCCGCCGTAGGGGCCGAAGCGCTGTTCGAGGTCGGTCGCCATCAGGCGGGTGCCGCGGCCTGCTCGACGGCCTCGAAGAAGCGGCGCAGCTTGTCCGGGTCCTTCACCCCGGGGGCAGCCTCCACCCCGCTCGCGACGTCGACCGCGAACGGGCGCGCCACCGCGAGGGCCTCGCTCACGTTGTCGGGAGTCAGGCCGCCGGAGAGCACCATGGGCGGGCGCCCGGGGTGAGCTGCCGCAAGTTCCCAGTCGAAGCGCTCGCCGGTGCCACCGTAGGCCCCGGGGACATGGGCGTCGAGCATGTGCAGGTCGGTCTTGAACGCGGACTGGGCCCGCACCGTGTCTGCACCCTTCACCCGTACCGCCTTCATCACCTTCAGGCCGCTGCGCCGCGCGGCCTCGGCACAGTACGAGGGTCCCTCGTCGCCGTGGAACTGGAGAATCGTCAGCGGCACGCTGCCGAGCGTCGCCAGCACGTCGTCGAGCGGCGCGTTCACGAACACGCCGGCAACCTCGCAGCGCCGCCGGTTCGCCGCGGCGATCTCGGCCGCCGTCTCGATGTCGACGCGTCGCGGGCTCCCGTCGAAGAAGACCATGCCGATCGCCCACGCGCCGCCCGAGACGGCGAGGTCCGCGTCCGCGGGCCGGGTCAGTCCGCAGATCTTCACCTTCGTGGGCATGCGCCAATCGTAGAGCGCGTGGCGCCCGCCCATCAGCGGGGCGCGGGCCCCCCGCTCAGGGGCCCGCGGCTGTCATGCGTGGAGGAAGGTGCGCGCTCTCATGGCGAGAGCTGGGGTGTCTGTGGGCTTTCGAAGCCTGAGCTGGCGTTCGCCGGGCGGCTGCCGAGCGTGACCTGCTCCGTGCGCTGGTCCTTGCCGCGCCGCAGGCTGAGGGTGATCTGGTCGCCGGGCTCCTTCGAGTCGATGACGCGGATCACGTCCTCCATAGACTTGACCGTCTTGCCGTCGATCTTCGTTATCACGTCGCCGCCCAGCCGGACGTTGGCGCCGCCGATCGACACCTGGGTGTCGCCGCCGCGCACTCCGGCCTTCTTTGCCGGGCCGCTCGTCTGCTGCACGAGCACGCCGGTGTCCGTGGGCAGGTTGAGGTTGTCCGACATCGACTTCGTGATCGAGACGCCGGTGACGCCGAGGAACGCGTGGTCGACCTTGCCCTTGTCCTTGAGCTGCGCGGAGACCTTCTTCACGGTGTCGATGGGCACCGCGAAGCCGATGCCGACCGAGCCGCCTCCGCTGCCGCCGGTCGCGATTTGCGAGTTGATCCCGATCACGCGGCCGAGGCTGTCGAGCAACGGACCGCCCGAGTTGCCGGGGTTGATCGCCGCGTCGGTCTGGATCACGTTGCGGATGCTGAAGCCGTTGGGCGCCTCGAGCTGGCGCTGGAGCGCGCTGATGATGCCGGTCGTGACCGTGCGATCGAGGCCGAACGGGTTGCCGATCGCGACCACCGCGTCGCCCACCTCGAGCTTCGAGCTGGCGCCGAGGTTGAGCGGCTTCAGGTCGGTCTTCTTCGGATCGACCTTCAGCATCGCCACGTCGGTGCTCGAGTCGACGCCGAGCACGCGCGCGTCCACGGTCGTGTCCTTACCGAAACCGACCTCCACCTTGCTCGCACCCTCGACGACATGCGCGTTGGTGAGGATGTGGCCCTCCTTGTCGATCGCGAAGCCGGAGCCCGTGGCCGTGCCGCGCTGCTCCTGGGGGAGGCCGAAGGGAGAGTCGGTCTGCTGGGACACCTCGGCACGGATGAACACCACGCCGGGACCGTCACGTTTGTAGATCTCGTTGACGGTGAGACCCTGGCCCTCCTCGGCGGAAGAAGCTGCCGAGCCGGCAACCGGGCTCTGGACGATCGTGGTCTTCTCCTCCTTGCCGACCGCGCCGGTGGCGACCAGCAACGCGCCGATCACCAGGACGACCAGGCCACCGATGATTCCGGCGACCACAGGATTGCGCGCCGCGTGAGATACGCGCTCGGTGACGGGCGGACGGGGAGGGTAGGTCGACATTTATTTCTGTTCTAACCGCCTCGGCTTAGAGAAAGCTGAAGGCGGGATAGAGATCTCATTAGGACTCGGTAGACCGGCGCCAGGCCTTGAGGACTAAGCAGTCGTCGGCTCTTCCGCCCCGGCCAGCTCGCGGCACGCTGCCTCCGGGTCCTCGGCCGACATCAGCGTCTCCCCCACGAGCACCGCATCGACCCCCACCTGCTCCAGGTCCTCGATCTGCTGCCGGGACCGGATGCCGCTCTCGGAGACCACCGTCTTGCCGGCCGGCACGTCGGACAGCAGCTCGAAGGTGGTGCCGACATCGACGGTGAAATCGGAGAGGTTGCGGTTGTTGATCCCGATCACGTCCGCGTCGAGCTCGAGCGCCGTCTCGAGCTCCTCGGCGTCGTGGACCTCGATCAGGCAGTCCAGGTCGAGTTCGCCGGCCTCGGCGTGCAGCTGCTCGAGCTCGTCGCGCTCCACCACGGCGACGATCAAGAGCACCGCGTCGGCCTGCACGGCGGCGGCCTCGTAGAGCTGATAGCGGTCGAGCGTGAAGTCCTTGCGCAGTATCGGCAGGTCCGTGGTCGCCCGGGCCGCGCGCAGGTCGGCGATCGACCCACCGAAGTACTCGCCCTCGGTGAGGATCGAAAGCGCGGCTGCGCCGCCACGCTCGTAGGCGCGCACAATGTGCTCCACGGGGTCCGAACCGCGCGGCAGGTCGCCGGCGGCCGGCGAGCGCCGTTTGAACTCGGCGATCACCGACATCCCCGGGGCGGCAAGCGCCTCGTTGAACGGCCGGCCCTCGCGGCGCGCGGACACGGCCCGCTCCAGCTCCACCAGCGAGACCTGTTCCTTGCGTTGCTCGACCTGCGCGCGCACGGCGCGCGTGATGTCATCCAGCGCGCCCAACCGCCTCCTCCGGGGCCAGCTCGCGGGTCTTCGTCACGAACCTCTCCATCGCATCGAGGGCCGCGCCCGAGTCTAGGGCCTGCTCGGCCACTCGTACCCCTTCCTCGAAGCTCGAGGCCCGATCCGCCACGAACAGGGCTGCGCCGGCATTCAGCACCACGAGGGAGCGGCGGGGGCCGGGTTCGCCCCCAAGCACGGCGCGTGCGATCTCGGCGTTGTGCTCGGGCGTGCCGCCTCTGACCGCCTCGTGGGGGGCACGCTCGAGCCCCACCCGCTCCGGCGACACCGTGTGCGCCGTGACGCCGCTGGGCGTGACCTCGAGCAGGCGGGTCTCGCCCGAGACGCTGATCTCGTCCATCCCGTCCTCGCTCGACACGACCGCCGCGCGCGTCGCGCCGAGGCGGACCAGCGCGCCCGCGATCACATCCAGATAACCAGGATCGGACACGCCGATCAGCTGGCGGCTTGCGCCCGCCGGGTTGGTCAGCGGACCGAGGAAGTTGAAGATCGTGCGCACGCCCAGATCCTTGCGCACCGGGACGACGTGCTTCATGGCCTGGTGGTGCGCCGGAGCGAACATGAAGCCGAATCCGACCTCTTCCACGCACTGCGCGACCGCCGCGGCGCCGAGGTCGATGCGCGCGCCCAGCGCCTCGAGCAGGTCGGCGGAGCCGCAGAGGCTCGTGGCCGAGCGGTTGCCGTGCTTGGCGACGCGGCAGCCGGCACCGGCGGCCACGAACGCGGCCGTCGTGGAGACGTTGAAGGTCGCGACGCCGCCGCCCGTTCCGGCGGTGTCGAGCAGCTCGTCGCCCCCCACGTCCACCGGCACGGCAAGCCGGCGCATCTCGCGCGCGAGCCCCGTCAGCTCGTCGATCGTCTCCCCCTTCGTGCGCAGCGCGATCAGGAACGCGGCGGTCTGCGCTTCGCCGGCGGAGCCCGCCATGATCTCGGCCAGCACCTCCTGCGCCTGTTCGGCCGTCAAGTCGCGGCCCGAGGCGACCGCGTCGATTGCGCCGGTCAGGATGTCGTTCGGCATCAGGGAACGGGCATGGTGACAGGCGTGACGGAAGGCCGGACGGAGGGACGGACGGAAGGCCGGTCTAGACCCCGTCGATGAAGTTGCGCAGAATGCGCTTGCCGCTGCCCGTGAGCACCGATTCGGGATGGAACTGGACACCCTCCGCCGGGAGGGTGCGGTGGCGGATGCCCATCACGGTGCCATGCGACTCCGCCGACTGCTCCAGCTCGGCGGGAAGATCCGGGGTGACGACCAGCGAGTGGTAGCGCCCGGCCGTCAGCGGGTTCTCCACGTCACGGAAGATGGAGCGGCCGTCGTGGCGAACCTCGGCGGTCTTGCCGTGCACGGGCTCGCCGACCTCGACCGTGCCGCCGAAGGCCTCCGCCATCGCCTGGTGGCCCAGGCACACGCCGAGCACGGGGACACCCTCCGCGGGGAAGCGCCGCGCCGCCTCGATGGACACACCGGCGTCGACCGGCCGGCAGGGGCCGGGAGAAATCACCAGGCGGTCGGGGCGCCGGGCAAGCAGCTCGTCCACCGTGTGGATGTCGTTGCGCACGACATCGGGCTCGGCCCCCAGCTCGCCCAGGTACTGGACGAGGTTGTAGGTGAAGCTGTCGTAGTTGTCTATTACTAGAACGCGCATCATTCAAGTTCGCCGTGCGCCGTGCGCCGTGCGCCGTGCGCCGTAACGGCCAGTCCCTGATACGGCGAACGGCGTAACGGCGTAACTGCGCAACTTCACTCCCACTCTCCTTGCCTGCAAGCCAACTCGAGTGCTTCGAACATCGCCCCCACCTTGGCGATGGTCTCACGGTACTCGTAGGCGGGATCGGAATCGGCGACCACGCCCGCTCCCGCCTGTAGATATGCGACGCCGTCCTTGAAGACAGCGGTTCGGATGTGGATGCACGTGTCGAGGTCACCCGTGTAGCTCAGGTAGCCGATCGCACCGCCATAGAAGCCCCGCTTCACCTGCTCGACCTCATCGATGATCTCCATCGCACGGATCTTCGGCGCCCCCGACAGCGTGCCGGCCGGCAGGCACGCTCGCAGCGCGTCCATCGCGCCGTAATCGGACCGTAGCTTGCCCGACACCGACGAGACGATGTGCATCACGTGCGAGTAGGTCTCGATCTGCATCAGATCCCCGACCTCCACCGTCCCGAACTCGCACACGCGGCCCAGGTCGTTGCGGCCGAGGTCCACGAGCATCACGTGCTCGGCGCGCTCCTTCTCGTCCTCGAGCAGGTCGGCGGCGAGGCGCAGGTCCTCCGCGGGGCTCGATCCGCGCGGGCGGGTGCCGGCGATCGGGCGCACCTCGGCGCGGCCGCCGCTGACCTTCAACATCGGCTCGGGAGACGCTCCCGCGATCGCGAAGTCGTCGAACTCCAGGAAGTACATGTACGGGGAGGGGTTCACGACGCGCAGGCCGCGGTAAAGCGAGAACGGGTGGATCGGGCATGGTCCGCTCCACCGGTGAGAGGGGACGACCTGAAATGCGTCGCCCGCGTAGATGTACTCCTTCGCCCGCTCGACCGCCGCCTCGTATTCGCCCTGGGTCATGTTCGACTCGAAGGCCGAGCGGAGATCGGCGGGCCGCGGGGTGGTCGCCTCCCGGCGCGGCACCGGTTGCGCCAGCAGGTCGCGGGCGCGCTCGATCAGGCCGACCGCGTTCTCGTATGCGGCGTCGATGTCCCTGACGCCATCCACGAACGCGTTCACGAGGATCGTGACGCTGTGACTGAGGTGGTCGAACACGATCAGCGCGTCCGAGACCATCAGCGCCATGTCGGGCGTGCCGATGTCGTCGGGATTGGTGTCGGGCAGCCGCTCGACCGTGCGCACGAGGTCGTAGCCGAACATGCCGACCGCCCCGCCCGCGAACGGCGGCAGGCCCTCGAGCGGCGCGACGCGATAGTTCGACAGGTATTCGGCGACGGCGCCGAACGGATCATCCCCGGTGTCCAGCGCGCGTGTCTCGTTCTGCTCTGTGACGGTCATCCGGCCGCCCTCGTAACGCAGCAGCGCGCGGGGGCGGAAGCCGAGGAACGAGTAGCGCCCGAAGCGCTGTCCCTGCTCGGCGGATTCGAGCAGGAACGCGGGGCCCCGCCCCCGCAGCTTGAGGAACGCGGACACGGGAGTCTCGATGTCGTCGATGAACGTGTGGCGCAACGGGATCACGTTGTGATCGTGCGCAAGTGCATGCGCCTCGTCGAGCGACGGGGTCACGGGAAGGCTGGACGTCGCGACAGTCATCTGGTGGTCCTCGCGGAGGAATCCATGCGGGCGACCAGCTCGTCCAGCGCATCGGCGAACGTCAGGCCGCGGGCCTCGAGCACGACCCCCAGGTGATAGAGCAGGTCGGCGGCCTCCTCGCGCACGCGCTCGTCACTCTCCTCCCGGCCGGCGCGGGCGACCTCCTCGGCCTCCTCCTCCACCTTCGCGCCCATCCGCTCGGGACCGGCCCTGAACAGCTCGGCCGTGTAGCTGCCCTCCGGCATGTCGCGGTGGCGCGCGGCGAGCGTGCGTGCGAGCGCCGGCAGGGCCTCGTGTGCGGCGACCGCCTGAGAGCCGATCGACCGGTGAAAGCAGGTGCGCTCGCCAGTGTGGCAGGCGGGGCCGCCAGGGTCGACCAGCGCGAGCAGCGCGTCGGCGTCGCAGTCGTAGCGCAGGGAGCGCAGGCGCATGGTGTTCCCGGAGGTCCCGCCCTTGTGCCAGAGCTCCTGGCGGGAACGGCTCCAGAAGTGCATCTCGCCGCTGTCGAGCGTGCGGTCGAGCGCCTCGCGGTTCATGTAGGCGAGCGTCAGCACCTCTCCGGTGGCCCAGTCCTGCATCACACAGGGAACGAGGCCGTCACCGTCCCATGCGACCTGCGGCGGGTCCGTTTGGCTTTGGGCCTGCATGGAGGCTGATTCTACGGAGGAGCCGAGCGCCCTCTGCGCGCAAAGCAAAGCGGCCCCGTTTCAGGGGCCGCTTACCGGTGTTCTTTCCGGTCGAAAGACCGGCGCTAACTAGGCCTGAAGAAAGCCTGCGCCAGGTCCGAGGATCGGGTCGGGAACGTAAGGTTCGTTCACCACTTCCCGAACCTCCTCGCCGCAGTCGTCACAGACCAGTACGTACCGGATCTGCTTCGACTCCTTCGAGTAGAAACCCATGCCGGAGTGAAAGCCTCCGTGCGAACAATTGCCGTGTGCCATCCGTGTCTGCCTCCTGTGGAGTTGCGAAGCCTGTGGGGCGCGAAGCCAGCCTTATCCTTGTAGCCGAAAGACGCGGCCCGCGCCATCAAACTTCGCGACTGGACGCCTACGCCTCGATGCCGAGGCGGTCCAGCAAACCGTCGTCGCGGCGCCACCCCTTGCGGACCTTGACCGTGAGGTCGAGGTGAGCGCGGCCTCCGACCTCGCGCTCGATCTCCTTGCGCGCCGACGTGCCGATCGAGCGCACCATGCTCCCCGCGCGCCCGATCAGGATCGCCTTCTGTGAGGTGCTCTCGACCCACAGCACGGCGCGCACGACGGTCAGATCGTCGTCTCGCCTCATCACGTCCTCGACGTGCACCTCGATGGAGTGCGGGATCTCCTCGCGCGTGCGCTTCAGCGCCGCTTCGCGAACCAGCTCGGCAAGGCGCACGTTCAGCGGCTGGTCGCTGACGTCCTCGGGCGGAAAGTAGAGCGGGCCTTCCGGAAGCTGCGCAGTGAGCGCGGCCTGCAGCGTCTGCATGCCCGCGCCCTTTAGCGCCGAGACGGGCACGATCTCGCGCACGTCGACCCCATCCTGCTCGAGATCGGCGGCGCCGGCGAGCGCGGCAGCCGTCTTGGCGTGATCGGCCAGGTCCACCTTGTTCACGGCAATCACGACCGGCAGCTTCGCCGCCGCAAGCGCCTGGGCGATGAACCGGTCACCGCCGGCGCTGCGCTCGGCCGCGTTGATCACGAAGAGGGCTGCGTCGCAGTCGGCGAGTTCGCGCTCGACGCGCCGCTGCATGCGCTCGGTCAGCTCGTCCCGCGGGCTCTGCACGCCGGGCAGGTCCACCAGGATGAGCTGGTACGGCCCGTCCTCGCGCACGCCGTTCACGATGCCGCGGATCGCCCGGCGCGTCGTCTGCGGCTTGTCCGACGTGACCGCGACCTTCGCTCCCACGAGGCCGTTCACCAGCGTGGACTTGCCCACGTTGGGCCGGCCGGCGACGGCGATGAAGCCGGAGCGGGTCACGCCCGCAGCCGCTCCATCACGCTGTCCTGCAGCGAGAGCATCTCTCCGCTGTCCGTCTCGTGATCGTGCCCCGCCAGGTGCAGCACTCCGTGCACGACTGCCTCCTCGACATCCTCTGTGTGGTCGGGGCAGATCACGACGTCGCCGAGCTCGCGGGGGCCCGTCGTGGGGCCGGCGCCGTCCACGGGGAAGGACAGCACGTCCGTCGGCCGGTCGAGGCCGCGGTGGTCGCGGTTCAGCTCCTGGATCCGGATCGGGTCCACGAGCTGCACGCTCAGGTGCCCATCGCCCACGCCACATGCCTCGAGCGCAGCCAGCGCCGCGGAGCGCAGCTCGTCCGGGCACTCCAGCTCGACCATGTCAATCAGGACGCGGCCGGTGGGCGACGTGCCTGCCGCAGCTCCGGTGCGGCGGCCTGCGCGTGCTCGGCGTAAGCGTTCACGATGCGCTGCACGAGCTTGTGGCGCACCACGTCCTCGCCGGTGAAGTTCACGAAGTCGATGTCGCTCACCGTGCTGAGGATGTCGCGAACGACGACGAGCCCGGAACGCTGGTCGTCTGGGAGGTCGATCTGGGTGATGTCCCCGGTGACCACCATCGTCGAGTTGAAGCCGAGCCGGGTGAGAAACATCTTGATCTGCTCGGGGGTCGTGTTCTGTGCCTCGTCGAGGATGATGAACGAGTCGTTCAGACTTCTTCCCCGCATGAACGCCAGCGGTGCGACCTCGATCACGCCCTTCTCCAGATAGCTGTTGACGCGGTCCGCCTCCAGCATGTCGTACAGGGCATCGAACAGCGGACGCAGGTAGGGGTCGACCTTCTCCATCATGGTGCCGGGCAGGAAACCCAGGCGCTCGCCGGCTTCGACAGCCGGGCGCGTGAGGATGATGCGGTTCACGTCGCGGCGCGAGAGCGCGGCTGTCGCCATCGCCATCGCCAGATAGGTCTTGCCCGTCCCGGCCGGGCCGATCCCGAACGTGATCGTGTTGCGGCGGATCGAGTCCACGTAGCGCTTCTGGTTGACGGTCTTGGGCGCGACCCGCGTCGAGCGGTGGGTCCAGACCACGTCGCCGAGGATCGACGACGGGCTCTGCTCGTGATCGAGCGCGGAGGTGACCGCGCCGATGGTGCCGGGCGAGATCTCGTGGCCCTGCGCGATCAGCTCCGACAGCTCCGCGACCACCTCCTTGCCGACCTTCACGGCCTCGTCGCTCCCGTCCAGCGTGAGGAGGTTGCCGCGCATGAACACGTCGCAGTCGAGGTGGCCCTCCAGCGCCTTCAGCACGGTGTCCTCCGAGCCGGCCAGCTCCGTCGCGACGACGGGGTCGAGTGTGATCTGCTCGCGCAAAGTGCTGACTGCCGGGCTCAGCCGGCCAGGCGCTCCTTGACCAGCTCACTCACCCGCCGCCCGTCGGCGCGTCCTGCGGCCTTCTGCATGACCGCGGACATCACCTTTCCCATGTCGCGCTGGGAGTCCGCGCCCGTCTCTGCGAGCGCGTCGGCGATCAGCGTCTGAAGCTCGTCCTCGGAGATCTGCTCGGGGAGGTAGGCGTCGATGATCGCGACCTCGGCCTCCTCCGAGGCAGCCGCGTCGGCACGTCCGCCCTTGCGGAACGCCTCGGCCGCCTCCGCGCATTGCTTGCGCTGGCGCTTGAGCACGGCGATCTCCTGCTGCTCGTCGAGGTCACCGCGCGCCTGCTTCGCCTCCTTCTGGAGGCCGTCCACCAGCAAGCGCAGCGCCGCGACCCGGTGCCGATCCTGGGCCTTCGTGGCAGCCGTCAGTTCGGCCTGGATGCGTTCGGTGATGCTCACCCGGTCAAGGGTAGCGGGGGAAGCCGTCCCGGCCGCCGGCGCGGCATCATGTCAGCGTGGCCAATCGGGACCGAGCCGGGCAGCGCAAGGTGCGCCTGATGACCGCCTGGGTGGGAGTCGGCATCGTGCTGATGATCCTCGGCGTGTACACCACCGTGTGGGTGAGCTTCCTGGGCGCGGCGGTGATCGGGGCCACGCCGGTCTTCTTCACGCTGCGCGCGGCGCTCGCGCCACCGGGCGAGCCGAAAGCGTCCGCCGACGCGCTCCGGGACACGCTCCCCCGCACCCTCGACCGCAGCCCCTCACCTCGGCGCCAGACGCCGCCGCGGCGGCGCGGGCACGACTGAACGCCGGGTGCCGCACCTATTACACGCTGTACGTGTACATCGTGCGTCACCCTGCGAGCACGCCGGCGCAGCCGTCGGAGTACAGCTCCGCGGCGCGCGCATTGACGGTCTCGCCGGCGAGCGCCGCGCCGGCCGCCAGGTAGTAGCGCGTGTAGTCGCGGCTGTAGCCCGACACCTGCGCGTCGGCGATCTTGTCGACCAGCACCTCCTCGGTGGTCCCCAGCTTCGCGGCGCGGTGGTGGCGGCCGAGCGCCTCGGACAGGCCCCGTAGCTCGCGGCTGCGGTGCTTCTTGTCCTCCGCGGGAACCGGGTCGCCGAACCGGTCGGCCTCGGTGCCGGGGCGCGCGGAGAAGCTGAACGTGTGGACCTTCGTGATGCCGGTCGCCCGCACGACGTCGAGCGTGCGCTCGAACGCCGCGTCGTTCTCGGTCGGATAGCCCACGATCACGTCGGTTGTCACGTTCACCTGCGGCACCCGCGCGCGCAGGCGCTCGATCGCGGCCACGTAGCCGGCGGCATCGTAGTTGCGCCCCATCGACTCGAGCACTCCATCGTCGCCCGACTGGAGGGGAACGTGCAGGTGCGGGCAGATGCGCGACTCCTCCGCCAGCGCGTCGAGGAGCGAGTCGCGCACGTGGATCACCTCGACCGAGGACAGGCGCACCCGCTCGACTCCGGGCACTGCCGCCACCTCCCGCATCAGGTCACCCAGCTCGAGCCCGCGCTCCGGGTCGCGGTAGTCGCCCACGGAGATCCCGGTCATCACCATCTCGGGCTGGCCCTGCGCGACGCGCCGGCGCACCTCCTCGAGCACGGCGCCGGCCGGCCGCGACCGCGCCGCGCCGCGCACCTTCGGGATGATGCAGTACGAGCAGTGACAGTCGCAGCCGTCCTGCACCTTCACGAAGCCGCGCGTGCGCGTGGCGGAGAGCGGCTGGCGCGCAAGGACGTCGGTCTCGACGTCGACGCAGCCGGGTCCGGCCGCGCCGGTGACCTCCTCGGCGACGTCGTCCGCGGTGCCGACGAGCGCCGTCACCTCGGGTGCGATCTCGTCGAACTGCGTGGCATTCAGGTTGGCGGCGCAGCCGGTCACGATCACGCGCCGTCCTGCACGCCCGGCCGCCGAGCGCCGCACCGACTGACGCGACTTGGCCTCGGCCTCGCGCGTGATGCAGCACGTGTTTACGACGTGCAGCTCCGCCTCGTTCTCCGGCGCCTCGACGTGCCCGGCCTCGAGCAGCCGAGCACGGGCCAGCATCGCGTCGGCCTGCGAGACCTTGCAGCCGAGGAACTTCGCGTGGAAGGTGGTCACCCGGCGGAATATAGGCCCGCGGCCCACTCGCCGGAGACCACGCGGCGGCGCTCTTCCAGGCCGCACGCGGCGAATGCACCGGCGATGCGGTCCGCGTCCTCGCGCAGGAACCCGGAGGCGACCAGGGTGCCGGGCCGCTCATCGCGCTCCGCCCATCCCTCCGCGACGGCCTCACACAGCCGCGCCGTCAGGTTCGCGGCCATCACGTCCGCGACGGGCACCGGCTCGGTGCGCAGGTCGAGCCGCCGGACGCCGACCTGCACGTAGTTTGCGCGGGCGTTGCGATCCGTCTCATCGACGGCGGCGCGGTCGGCGTCGACGCCGAGGACCGGGTCGAACCCGAGCTTTGCCGCGGCGATCGACAACACGCCCGAACCACAGCCGAGGTCCGTGAAGGAGCCGCCGGCCGGAGTCTCCAGCATCAGCTCCAGGCACATCCGGGTGGTCGGGTGCGTGCCCGTGCCGAACGCGCCGCCCGGGTCGATCACGACCTCCTCGACACCGCCGCGCTGCGCCGGCTCCTCCCATGGTGGGCGCACGTACAGCCTCCCGCCCACCAGCACCGGGAAATAGAAACGCTTCCAGCGCTCGTCCCAGTCGTCGGGGACCTCCCGGCTGTCCACCTCGACGATGTCGACGCCCGCCGCCGCCCTGACCGTGCCGAGGTCGGGCAGCTCGCCTGCCGCGCCGTAGATGGCGAACTCGACGACGTCGTCCCGGCCGTCCGGCGCGTCAACCTGCTCGAAGCCGCCCGGCGCGAGCTCGAGCAGCTCCGCGAGCACGAACTCCGCCTGCTGCGCGCGGCAGCGGACCGCGAGCCGGATCAACCGCGAAACGCCTGGCGGATCCGGTCGAACAGGCCGTAGTCGTGCGGCGAGGCGTAGGTCTCGCCGTTGGCGGAGTCCTCGAAGCGCCGCAGCAGCTCTCTCTGCTCGTCGGTCAGGTGACTCGGGATCATCACGTTCAGGACGACGTGCAGGTCACCGCGGCCCCGGCCGCGCAGCGCGGGTAGGCCCCGCCCACGCAACCGCACCACCTTTGCCGGCTGCGAACCGGGCTCGAGCTCGATGTCCTCCTGTCCCTCCAGCGTGGAGACCGGCAGGGTCCCGCCGAGCGCCGCCTGCGTGAAGGGCACGTCCAGCCGCGTCACCAGGTCCTCGCCGTGGCGCTCGAAGCGCGGATCCGGCTCGACCATCACGAGGACGTAGAGATCGCCGCGTGGCCCCCCGCGTCCGCCCGCGTGACCCTGGCCGGTGAGCCGCACGCGCTGCCCGTCGTCGATGCCGGCGGGGATGTCCACGCTCAGGCTGCGCGCCTGGACCTCCTGGCCCGAGCCACGGCATACGCCACACGGTGTCTGCGCGATGCGACCGTCGCCACCGCAGCGGTCGCAGGTCTGGGTGCGAACCACCTGGCCGAACACGGTGCGGGCCATCGACTGCAGCTGGCCCGTGCCCTCGCAGCGAGGGCAGGTCTCGATCGGAGTGCCGGGCTCGGCACCGTTGCCGTTGCAGTGCGAGCACTGCGTGGTGGCTTCGAACTCGACCTCCTTCGCTGCGCCGGTGAGCACGTCTGCGAGCGTCATGGAGACCTGTACCGCGACGTCGCGGCCGCGCTCGGGGCCGGCTCGTCCGCGGCCACCACCGAACGGGTCGCCGCCGCCGAAGAAGGCCTCGAAGATGTCGGAGATGTTGCCGAAGCCGCCGGCGCTCGGCTGCCAGCCGCCCGAGCGCAGGCCGTCATGCCCGTAGCGGTCGTAGACGGAGCGCCGCTCCCGGTCGCTCAGCACCTCGTAAGCCTCCGCGACCTCCTTGAACTTGTTCTCCGCCTCCGGGTCGTGGCGGTTGATGTCCGGGTGCAACTCGCGCGCGAGCCGGCGGAACGCCTTCTTGATCTCGTCGTCACCCGCCTGGCGCGGGACCGCCAGAACCTCGTAGTAGTCGCGCGGCATCTAGCGGCGGTCGGCGATCACTCGTAGACCTCTTCGACGAACCCGCTCAGCGCCTTCGCGGCCGCGCGCACCGACAGGATCGCGTTGCGATAGTCCATGCGCACCGGGCCGATCACGCTGACCGCGCCCAGTGTCCGGTGACCGAGGCCGTAGTTCGCGGCGACGACGCTTGCCGAGCGCAGCGCGGGCTCCTGGTTCTCGGCGCCGATCCGCAGGTAGACGGTCGGCTCGCCGAGCGCGGAGCGCAGCACCGACAGGAGCGTCACGCGGCGCTCCAGCACCCGGATCAGGTCGTTCATCTCGGAGACGTCGCTCGTGCCCGACAGGAGCCGGGAGGTGCCGTCGATGTAGAGCGTGTCCTCCACCGTGTCGGGCAGGTCCGAGAACACGGGAGCGATTGCCTCGAGGAAGCCGCGTTCGGTCTTCGAGAGCTCGGGGAGCAGGAGCTTGCTGAGCAGGGTGAGCGCGCCGAGGTCGGTGCCCGCGAGCCGCTCGTTGAGGTAGCTGGCGGCCCAGTCCGCAAGGCCGGCGTCAACCGGGGCCTCGAAGGTGAAGGCCCGTTTTGTGACCGTGCCGGTGGAGGTGATCACCACCACCAGCGCGATCTGCGGCTGGAGCAGCAGCACCTCGACGTGCTTGATCGTCGCGGTGTGCAGCGGCGGGGCCGATACCGCCGCCAGCAGGTCCGTCATCTGCGAGAGCGTCGTGGTCGTGTAGCGCATCGCCGCGTCCACCTCGCGGCGCATGTTGGACAGCTCCATGTCGAACTGGATCCCTGCGGGCGCCGGCAACGGGCCCTCGCTCAGGATCGTGTCGGCGTAGTAGCGGTAGCCCGCGTCGGTGGGCACCCGGCCCGCGGACGTGTGCGGGTGGTTGAGATACCCGGCCTCCTCGAGCGCGGCAAGCTCGTACCGAACCGTCGAGGAGCTCCAATTGACGTCGGAGCGCTCGGCCAGCCACTTGGACCCGACCGGCTGCCCCAGCTCGACGTGCGCCTCCACGAGAGTGCGCAGCAGCATCTGCTGTCGGTCGGTAAGCATCAAGTGAATTGTAGGAGGGGGCCCTCGGAGCTCCCGGATTTCCCGGCTAAGGGAAATCCGGCTCTATTGTGGCCTCTGCGTTTCGCACGATCTGGTTGCCCGCCTGCTCGGCGACCGTGTCGACCACGACCCGGCCGTCCTTCACCTCGCGCACGGTTCCCGTCACCTTTATCTCCTGCTCGGGAATGCCCATTCCCCTGAACTGCACGGACAGACGCTTGAGCGCGCGTGGGTCCCCTCCTCCCGCCTGCGTCGCGGCGCGCGCGACCTGCGCCATCGAGTAGAGGCCGTGCAGGATGTTCTGCGGGAGGCCGACCGCCTTGGCGAAGTCGACGTCGATGTGGATCGGGTTGAAGTCTCCGGAGGCTCCGGCGTAGCGGTGCGGAACGTACTTGTCGGGAGTGACGCTCAGCGCCGGAACCTCGGCGCCGGGCTCGAGCTTGGTGTCTGCCATCAGCCTGCCCTCACGATGTTGGTCCAGGTGCCCTTGACTGTCGTCTGACCATCCTGGTTCTTCGACTCGGACTCGTACACGTAGAACGTCATGCCCTTCTTCTCGAACACGTCCTTGACCTTCGCCGACGTGGTGATCGTATCCCCGGCGCACACCGGCTCACCCCACTCGAAGACCTGCTCGCCGTGCACCATCAGCATCAGGTTGATGCCCAACTCCGGGTCGAGTATCGCCGGCCCCATCGCCCCGGCCGAGTAAACGACACAGAACATCGGTGGCGCAACGACGCCCCGGAATCCCGCCGCCTTTGCCGCCTCGGGGTCATGGTGGACAGGGTTCGACTCCCCCACCGCGTTCGCGTACTCGCGGATCTTCTCCCTGCCGACCTCGTATTCGAACGCCGGATAATGCTTGCCGACCGGTGCGTCTGCCAAGTGACTCCTCGTCGTGGTGGGACGCGCGATTCTAACCGCGCCCGGCGAAGATCGGCGACGGGTCGGTAGCGAGGTAGAGGCCCCTGCCGTTCGTGTAGTAGAAGCGCTCGCGCGTGATCGCGATCGAGTCGACGTTGCCCGGGAACGTTCGCTGCGTGAACTCGAGCGACGCCTCCCGCGGCGCGGCCAGCGCGCGACCGGCGAAGAACTCCTTGCGGACCCGGTCCTCCTGCAACCAGTGGATGTAGCGGCCGGTCAGCACGGGGCTGCTGACGGCATAGCTCTCCTTCTCCGCCGCGAACCCGGTCACCACCACACGTGAGCGCTTGTTGCGCAGCGTGCGCACCCGGATCTGGCTGCGGAAGGTGTCCCCTGGCGGGATGAAGAGGTAGGCGACGCGCCCGCCGCGCAGATCGGTCTCCGCGGGCACGCGGTTGTCGATCCGGCGCAGCTTGCCCCGGCGCACGACGAAGAGGCCCCTGCACTTGCCCGGGCCCGTGCGCGCGAAGGCGACCGAGCCGAGCCACACCGACGGCGCGAACTCCGAGCACGTCGCGGTGGAGGCACCCTTCACCTTGCGCTCCTTGAAGTCGAAGCCGTCGTACTGCCACACGTCGCAGCCCTGGCCGGAGAGCCCGGCGCAACGGGTGTAGACGACCGTGAAGTTCCCGCGCGGCGTGGTGCCGACGTCCGGGTCGAAGAGCCCGGCCTTGGATTTCACGGGCAGGTCGCGGTTGCGCCCGCGCACGCGCTGCACGAGGCGGGCCTGACCGTCCCGCGCGATCCGCGACCACACCGGCTGGCCGCTGTGGGTGCTCACGTTGGCCGCGGTCGGGTCGCGGGTCAGCGCCTCGTCGGCCGCCGTCGCTGGTGGAGCAACGGCAAGCGTCAGGGCCGAAACAGCGATGGCGAGTGCAAAGCCCCTGCTCACGAGGGGGTGAACTCTACAAGCCGGGCTACTTCTTGCCTTCGAGCTCCAGGACGGCGAGGAATGCTTCCTGCGGCACCTCGATCTGGCCGACCTGCTTCATGCGCTTCTTGCCGGCCTTCTGCTTCTCCAGGAGCTTGCGCTTGCGCGAGATGTCGCCTCCATAACACTTGGCGATCACGTCCTTGCGCACCGGCTTGACGGTCTCCCGCGCGATGATGCGCGATCCGATCGCCGCCTGGATCGCCACCTCGTAGAGCTGGCGCGGGATCTTCTCCCGCAGACGCTCCACGAGCGCCTTGCCCGAGTAGTACGCCTTGTCCTTGTGCACGACCAGCGACAGCGCGTCCACCAGCTCGCCCGCGAGCATGATGTCGAGCTTCACGAGGTCCGACTCGCGGTATCCGATGATCTCGTAGTCGAGCGAGCCGTACCCGCGGCTGCGTGACTTCAGCTGGTCGTAGAAGTCGAGCACGATCTCGGCGAGCGGCAGGTCGTAGCGCAGCTGCAGCCGCTGCTCCGACAGGTAGTGCATGTCGACGTGCGTTCCGCGCCGCGCCTGGCACAGCTCCATGATCGGCCCGACGAAGTCCGGGGGCGTGATGATGCTGGCCCGGATGTAGGGCTCCTCGACCGCCTCGATGTAGTTGGGGTCGGGCATGTCGGCCGGGCTGTGGACCTCGACCATGTCGCCGCTCGACATGCGCACGTGGTACTCGACGTTCGGGGTCGTCGCGAGCAGGTTGAGGTCGTACTCGCGCTCGAGGCGCTCGCGCACGATGTCCATGTGCAGCAGCCCGAGGAACCCGCAGCGGAAGCCGAAGCCGAGCGCCTGCGAGGTCTCGGGGTCGTAGGACAGGGAAGCGTCGTTGAGCGAGAGCTTCTCCAGCGCATCGCGCAGGTCCGGGTACTGGTCGGTGTCGACCGGATAGAGCCCGCAGAAGACAACCGGACGAGCTTCCTTGTACCCGGGCAGCGGCTCAGCCGCCGCCTGGGCTTCGGTCGTGAGCGTGTCACCGACGCGCAGCTTGGCCACGTCCTTGATGCCGGTGATGATGAAGCCGACCTCGCCCGCCTCGAGCGACTTGGTCTTGACCATGTCGGGCGAGAGGAAGCCGATCTCGTCGATGTCCGCCTGCGTGCCTGACTGCATCGCGCGAATCGCCTCGCCGCGCTTGAACCGGCCGTCCACCACACGCACGTACGCGATCGCGCCGCGGTACTGGTCGAACACCGAGTCGAAGATCAGCGCGCGCGGCGGAGCCTCCGGGTCGCCCTGCGGCGGTGGGATGCGCCGCACGATCGCCTCCAGCACGTCCTCGATCCCCTCGCCCGTCTTGGCCGAGATCCGCAGGATGTCCTCGCTCGTCTCGCCGATCAGCTCCCCGATCTCGTGCGCGACACGCTCCGGCTCGGCGCTCGGCAGGTCGATCTTGTTCATCACCGGGACGAGCTCGAGGCCCGCGTCGACCGCGAGGTAGGTGTTGGCCACGGTCTGCGCCTCCACCCCTTGGGCGGCATCGATCACCAGCAGCCCGCCCTCGCAGGCGGCCAGCGACCGCGAGACCTCGTAGTTGAAGTCCACGTGCCCGGGAGTGTCGATGAGGTGGAGCTTGTAGGTCCTGCCGTCGCGGGCCGTGTAGAGCACGCGGACGGCCTGCGCCTTGATCGTGATCCCGCGCTCGCGCTCGAGATCCATGGAGTCGAGCACCTGGGCGCGCATCTTCAGCGGGTCCACGGTGTGCGTGAGCTCGAGGATGCGGTCGGCCAGGGTCGACTTGCCGTGGTCGATGTGGGCGATGATCGAGAAGTTGCGGATGTCTTCCATGGCTGGCTAAGGATAGGTGCGCGGGAAGGCGACTTTGGATTGGCGAGATGCGAGGCGCTCGCTAGCCTTCTCCCGGCGGAGGGCATCGAGAACTCCGAGGCGCTCACAAGCATATTCGGCACCTGGCCGTCAGAGGCTGACATTCACGTGTTCGAGTTCACGGGCGAAAGGGACGAGCATGGCCGTTCGAAGTTCGACCGTCACACGCGCGTGACACTCCAGTAGCTCCCACCGCGTAAGCGCGGGCTTCAACTGCTCCGACATCTGGGAGTCAAGTGTCCAGCGAGCGCTACCGCAGCCTGGCGAGCTGGCCGCGAATCAGGGCCGCGATCTGCCGCGCCTCCTCGACCCGCGTGACCGTCACCACGGCGACGTAGGCGATCAGGCCGGCGGTCGACGATGCGACCACCAGCGCGGTCTGCTGCAGCAGGGTGTCGTCGAGCCCGCCGAGCGCCTCGCGGACGCCCAGCGTGACCGCCGCGCAGAGCGCACCGGCGGCAAGGATCTTGACCCCGGCATTGACCGTCCGGGCCATGTCCACTCCCCCCAGCTGCCTGCGAAGCGCGATCGCCAGCGCGACGGACGTGACGAGCGAGACGATCGCGGTCGCGAGTGTGATCCCGCCGACGCCCATCGGCTTGTAGAGGATCGCGTCCAGCCCGGCGTTCACCCCGAGGTTCGCGAGCGCGATCTGTGTCGGGCGCCACGGCAGCTGAAGGCTGAAGAAGGTCCTGATCATGATCAGGTTCACGCCTGCGAACGGAAGCGACAGCGAGAAGAAGAACAGCGCCTCCGCGACGATGTCGGTCTGCGCCGGGTCGAACTCGCCGCGCTGGTAGACGATGCGCGTGATCGGCTCGCTCAGCACCAGCATCAGAGTCGCCGCCGGGACCAGGAGCAGCAGCATCTGGCGCGTGCCGCTGCCCTGGACCGCGCGCAGGCCGTCCATGTCGCGGCGCGCGGCAAGCCGCGAGAACGTCGGGAACAGCACGGTGGCAAGCGCCACGGCAAACACTCCCTGCGGAAGCATGTAGATGCGGAACGCCTTGTCGATCGCGGCGGGCGCCTGCTCCGAGATCAGCGTCGCGAAGATGCTGTTCACCGACAGGTTGAAGTTGATCAGCCCGATGCCGAGCGTCACGGGGAACATCAGTTTCAGCACCTGCATCACCCGTTCGTCGCGCCAGTTGAAGTCCCGCGTCAGGCGAAAGCCCGTCTTTCGCAGCCAGGGGAGCGGCAGCAGCAGCTGCACGATCGTCCCGAGCACGATCCCGATCGCGTACGCGTAGATGCGGTCGTCGGCGTCGAACAGCGGCGTCAGCCCGACGAGGCAGGCGATGATCACGAGATTCCAGAAGAGCGGCGCGATCGCCGGCACGGAGAAGTGCTCGAAGCTGTTCAACACCCCCACCACGAGCCCCGAGAGGCCGAGCAGCAGCACGATCGGGAACATCAGCTGCGCGAGGTTCACCGTCAGGTCTGTGAGCTGGTCGTCGAAGCCCGGCGCGAACAGCGGCATGACCCACGGCGCGAGCAGGACGAACAGCGCCGTGATGAGACCCAGCGAGATCGAGATCACGAACACGAGCGCGGAAGCGACCCGGAAGGCCTCGTGGCGACTGCGTTTCTCGAGTTGCTCGGTGAAGACGGGGACGAACGCGGCCTGCAGTGCAGCGTCGGCGAACAGGCTGCGGATCAGGTTCGGAACCTGGAACGCGATCGTGAACGCGCTCATCGGGCCCTTCACGCCGAAGTAGCTCGCCGCGACGATCTCCCGCACGAGGCCCGCGACCCGCGAGAGCCCGGTGGCGAGCGAGAAGAACGCCGTCGAGAGGGCGAGCCGCCCGGCGCGCGGCGCGGGCGCTGGATCCGGCGGGATTTCTGCCACCGGCCTACCCGCCGCTATACTTCGCCGCCGCCGTGGCCAACATCAAGTCCCAAGAAAAACGCATTCACCGGTCAGAGCGCGAGCGGATCGAGAATCGCCGCCGCACGTCAACCGTGAGGACCCACTTCCGGCGCCTCGAGCAGGCTGTCCAGGACGGCGCGGGGGACGCGATCGAGGCCGAGCACCGCACGCTCGTCTCGAAGATCGACAAAGCTGCCGAATATGGCGCGCTGCACCGCAACAACGCGGCGCGCAAGAAGGCGCGGGCGGCGCGCATCCGCGCCCGGGCCGGCCAGGCCTAGCCACCCGCTCAGGCAGCAAGCGTGAGGATCAGCGCGGTTTGCGCGTCGACCTTGCCACCGCCGCGCACCGCGTAGTCGAGATCCGCAAGGGCGCCGGCGATTCGCTCGAGTCGTTCTCCGTTCGCATGCTCCGCGCGGGCGGCAACCGGCTTCGATTTCCATCGCGGTCCTCCAATCACCTCAATCGCTTGCTGCATGGTGCCGCCGTTCTCGAGGACGGCCCAAGCACGGCGCATCTGATGTAGCTGCCGCAAGAGCGCGTAGAGGATCTGCATGATGTCAGCGCCGCGGTTTTGAAGGTCATTGGCAAGTGCCAGGGCAAGTTCGGTGTTGCCATCGATGAAGGCGTCGGCAAGTTGGTACGCCTTCGCCTCTATGTCAGGTGTCGTGAGCTCCTCCACTACATCCACGTCCACACGACCGCCCTCCGGAGCCCAGGAGGCGATCTTCTCGAGTTCGCGCATTAGACGCCGCTGGTTATTGCCGATCCGTTCGACCAGTGCCTGGCCGGCGTCACGGTCCACCTTGAGACCAAGCTCCAATCCACGGTCGGCAGACCACGCCGCTAATTGGGAGAGATTGGGCTTCTTTTGCTCTGCCACCTCCCCACCCAGCTTTTGAATCGCCTTGACGAGCTTTGCGGGCACCGACCATGGCTTCTTCCCGGGCTCCCTCCGGACCGTTCCGACCAGGAGCACGACAGCATCGGGAATAGGCGCCGCGAAAGCCTCGGCCACCTGTGTCACGTCCTTGTCCTTCCAGCGCTCGATGCCGTCAACGACCACGTATCGCGTTCCCATCGACAGGGTCATCGACGCGAGCGCGATAGCCACCGTCTCGCCGGAGTCCCGCGCGGCGTCCATCAGCTCAAGCGACGCCTCCTCGCTCGCAGCGCGGTCCCGGATGCGTGCTCGCCAGGCATCCAGCTTGACTTCGTCCTCGCCATGAATCAGGTAGACCGGCTTCAGTTCCGCCATCGCGGCGAGGATACTTCAGGAGTGGGAGCCCACAGGCGATCCTGGCGTCACGCCCCCGTGCTTGCTCGTTCTCGCACTGCTGGCCGTCGCATTGCCGTCGTCAGCGATTGCGGCGGGCGTCCCGGATCCTGACGCGCCACCCGATTCCCCGCCGCACTGGCTGCCGGGCGAGGCGTGGGTCTCGAACCACTGGCTTCCGTACGACGAGACCCGGCTCTACCGGCTCCTGCGGATCAAGCGCAGCGACGTCTGGCAGCAGTTGCGTGACGACCGCCACAACCTCGCCCAGCTCGCCCGCCGCCACGGCTGGAGCCAAGACCGCCTCTCCGCAGCGCTGGTCGCGCCGTGGCGGGGCAAGGTTTCGGCCGCGCGTCTGCGCCTGCTGCGCAGCCGCGCTGTGCGGACCCTGACCCAGGGCCACATGGCCCAGCACATCTTCTTCCACTCGCTGCACCAGTTCGCGGTGCCCGCGCGTGCGCGCGGGATCTTCGGCCTGTCCAAGGAGCGCTACCTCGCCCTGCGCCGCGCCGAGCTGAGCCCGATCCAGATCGGGATGCTCTACGGGCGCTCGCCGGGACAGGTGCAGACGGCGGTGATCGCCACCCTGCGCGAGCGTTCGCGGGCCGGGATGCGTACGCGCTCGACGCCGGCAAAGCAGGCGCGCCTCTTGTTGAGCAGGCAGGTCAGCCAGGTTCCGCGCTGGCTCCAGCAGTCGCGCTACAACGGCCCGCCGCCGACGCACCACCACGGTCCCCATCGCGGGACGCTCGTGGAGCTGCCGCGCAACTACGCGACGAACCCGGCGATCTCCACCGACGGCAGCCGGGTTGCCTTCGAGTCCTATGAGCAGCGCTTGCCGCTGGCCGTGAGCACAGGGGGGAGATCGGGGTGTTCTCGTCCCCGGTCGCAGGCGGCGCGGGCACGCTGGTGTCGAGCACGGCGGCGGGGAACCCACGCTCGGCCTACAACGCCGCCACGTCCGCGACCGGGCGCTTCGTCGCCTTCGAGATCGCGGCAGGCAACCTGAACTTCGCCAAGCGCTACGGCCAGATCCACGTGAACCTGCACGACGCGGCCACCGGCAAGACCGAGGCGATCGACGGTCCCGTCGTCAAGCCCGGCTACTCGCGTTCGGCGTTCAACCCGTCGCTGTCGGACGACGGACGGGAGCTGGCGTTCTCGGCCGTGGGCGTGCACGGCAACACGGTCATCTGGGTCCGGCACGCGGACACCAAGGCCACCGGCATCGTCACGCCCCGCCCGCAGGGCGCGCCGCCCGGTGACGCCTACGGCGGTTGCCTGTCCGGCGACGGGCGGCGGCTCGTATTCACCTGGGTGCCACGGGACGGCTCGCGGTCGCACGTGTACCGGACCAACCTCACGACCGGGGAGGCGACGCTCGTCGATCGGGCGGATGGGGCGAACGGGGCCGTGGCGAACGGGCCCTCATCCCAGCCGGCTTCGTCCACCGACGGTCGGTTCGTGGCATTCAGCTCGTCCGCGCGCAACCTCGGAGCGGGCTCGCGCGGAGTACGTGTGTACGTGCGCGACATCCAGACGGGGGCCACCACGACGATCAGCAACGCCGCCGACGGGTCGGGGTTCGAGCCCGCGATCTCAGCGGACGGTGCACGTGTCGCCTACACGTCGGCCCGCGGCGGGCGCTCGCGCGTCGTGCTCTTCGACGGCGCGACCGGCCAGACGACCGCTGTCACCGATGGCAGAGGAATCTCCTTCGATCCATCGCTGTCGGGCGACGGCACGCGCATCGCCTTCGCATCCAACCGCCGCGACCTCGCGTCCACGCGCAGCACAGGCGCACGCTCGGTATACGTGCGCGACGTGCGCACCGGCCGCACCGCGCTGATCAGCGGCGGGCCCGCTGCCAAGTAGGGCGGCTCGCGCGGCGCGCGGTCAACCCGTCGGCTCACGTGGCAGCATTTCCGGTCCTACAGGGGCGCGATTTGCTGCCACGAGCTCATCCCAGCCGCTCAACCGCCGCTGCCCACCCGTAGGCGACCCGCGACGTCGGTGACCGTCACGTCCCCGTCGCGGTCGGTGCGGCGAATGGCCGAGCCCGCTGCGCGCAGCGCCGCCAGCGTGCCGGGGCGAGGATGCCCGAAGCGGTTGTGCGAACCGACCTCGATCACGGAGATCTCGGGCCGCAGGCGCTCGAGCAGCTCGGGCAGGCCGGGATCCTCGCTGCCGTGGTGTGCGACCTTCATCACGTCGACGTCGGGCAGCGCGAGCCCGGCGGTGACCTCACTCTCGGCGTCCGCCGGCAGGAACACGTCGAGGCTGCCGTAGACGGCGGTCAGCACGACCGCGCGCAGGTTGGGGTCGGTGTCGGCGGAGGAGCCGGGGCCGACCGCTGACATCACGCGCAGCCGCAGATCCCGGCCGACGCGAAAGCGCTGGCCCGCGCGCGCCGGCCTGACCTGCGCGCCCCGCTGCCTTGCGAGCGCCACGATGCGGCGATGTTCCGCGCCGTCCTGCGGCAGGCCCCCGTCGAGCAGGAGTCCCACCTCGAACGACGCGAGCACGTCGGGGAGGCCGCCCTCGTGGTCCTCCTGCGCGTGCGTGAGCACCACGAGGTCCAAGGATCGCACGCCATGGTCGCGCAGCTTGCCGGGGAGGCCCGCCCCCGGCGGCCCACCGTCCACGAGCACCGTCCCGCCGTCCGGCGTCTGCAGGAGGGTGGCATCCCCCTGCCCGACGTCCAGGAAGGTCACGGTGAACTGCCGGGGAGCGGCCGGCGTGGCGCGCGACACGAACACCGCGCCGGCCACGAGCGCAACCAACAGAGCCGTGGCGATCGACAGCCGCCCCGACCGCGTCCTGCACAGCCGCACGGCGCCCCACAGCGCCGCGGCGCCGGCCGCGTAGACCGACGCGAGCGCCCACGGCGAGCCGACGTGCAGGCCGATCGACGCGCCGGGCAACTCTGCGCCCCAGCGCGCGATCGCGGCCACGTGTGCGAGGCAAAACCCGTTGACCGCGTTGAGCAAGGTGGCGGGTTCGAGCGCGACCTGCGCGGCCGCCGCGCTCAGCATGCCGAGCCACATCACGGGAGCGACCGCGGGCAGCGCGGCGAGGTTGGCCGGCACGGCCGCAAGCGAGGTGCGCCCGAAGTGGAACGCCATCAGAGGAGCCGTCGCAAGGGTCGCCGCCAACGTCAACGCCGTGCCGCTTCGCACGGGCTCGGGCACCCGTCCCAGCGCCCTTGCCAGCGGGCGGACGAGCGCGAAGATGCCCACGACCGCGGCGAAGCTGAGCTGCCAGCCGACGTCCTGCCATGCGCGCGGATCGAGCCCGAGGGTCACGGCGCACGCGATCAGCAGCCCGTACCAACGCGACGCGGGGCGGCCCGCGAGTGCCGCCAGCGTGCCGGCAATGCCCATCGCGCCCGCACGCACGATCGACGGGCCGGCGCCGGTCAGCGGGACGTACAGCGCGACCAGCGCCAGCACGGCCCAGAGGCGCGGCCGGCGCGGGACCCCGACGGCACCCAGCAACGGCCACGCGAGCACGGCCAAAAGCGCCACGTTCTGGCCCGAGACGGCAAGCAGGTGTGCGAGGCCGGAGCGTTTGAAATCGTCCGCCATCCGCTCCGGTATGTCCTCGTCCGCGCCGAGCACCATCCCGCGGGCAAGCGCAGCCTGACCATCGCCCAGACCCGCGCTGACACCCGCCTCCGCACGGCGCCGGACCGAGTCGATCGCACCCTCGAGGCCGCCGCGACGACGCCCGGTGAGCCGCATCCGGTCGGCGTGCAGGATGACGCGGACACCTCCTCGCTTCAGGTACGCTGCGTATCCGGACTCCTCCGCCGCCCGGCTCGGCGCCGCGAGTTGGCCCGACGCCTCCACCTCGTCGCCGATCGAGGGAGTGGCTCGACCCGGCCTTTCTTCCTGTCCGGTGTCACGCACCCGGACCTGTACGAGGCCGGTGGCCGCTTGCCAGCGACCGCGCATTTGCAGGCCGGTGGAGCGCACCCGCACGCGCGCCGTCCCAAACGACTCCCGCTCGCGCTTCACGACATGACCCCGCAGCGTCACCGCCGATCCGGCGAGCGGGACGAGGTCGGAGCGGTCGATCGCCGCCACGCGCGCGGATCCGGCGAGCGCACCAGCCGGGGGCAGCAGGACCAGCGCCACCACCACGGCGGTCGGAGCAGGTCGTATCCATGTCACCAGGGCGGCCGCCGCGCAGAACCCGCCAACCGCGGCCACCTCCGCGTGGCCGCAGAGCAGCAATCCTCCACAGAGCGCCGCAAGCGCAGCGTGCCGCGGGTGCCGCCGCAGCGTGTCCGCGCCGCTCACATGCGGACCTTCTCCTTCAACGCCTCGAAGCGCTTCGGGCCGATGCCGCTCACCTGCTTGAGGTCCTCGACGGATCCGAAGCCGCCGTGCTCCTTGCGGAAGTCGAGGATCTTCTGCGCCGTGGCGGGACCGACCCCGTCGAGCTCGTCGAGCTGATCCACCGTGGCGTTGTTGAGACTCACCGGTTGTCCCGGCGCCACCGTCCCTGGCGCGACCGTGGCGCCCGAACTGCCCGCCACGCGCGCGGGCACGATCACCTGCTGCCCGTCGGAGACCTTGGCGGCCAGGTTCACGCCTTGCAGATCGGCGCGCGCCGTGGCTCCACCCGCATGCCGGACCGCAGCCGCCAGACGCGCCCAGGACGGAAGGTGGTACACACCCGGCCGTCGCACCGCACCCACCACGTGGACGACCGCATCGCCGCCGCCCGAGCGCTCCACCTTCACCGGCACAGGCCGCGCGCGAGCAGGCGGATCGCGTTCGGACTTCAGGTACCGCGCGCCGATCAGCGCGACGGCCAGCAGCGCCGCCGCGTACACCACCAACTGCTGCCTCGAGATCTCCAGCATGCTGCGCGGCACCGTACGGACACAGGCCGTACCGCTCCAGTCGCGGGAGTCAGGAGTGTGTGACTACTCGTCCTCGACGTACCCGGCCACGTCGGGCGCCAGCTCCGCGCTGTACAGCTCCTCCATCGAAACCGGTGGCGAAGCCGTCGAGATGTAGACGAGCGTCTCGGGCCCGTCGTTCACGATGCCATGCTGGGTGGCGGGCGGAATGAACACGAGGTCGCCCTCCGTGACCTCCTCGGCATCGCCGGCGACCAACATGCGGCCGCGACCCCGCACGATCACATAGACCTGCTCGGCATCGGGGTGCGAGTGGGCGCGCTGCTCGGTGCCCGGCGGGACGTCCACCCAGGTCACGGTCATGTTGCGGGACCCGAGGTCACCCGCGTCCATCAGGAAGTGTGAGCGCAGCCGGCCGCGTTCCTCGACGGCCGCTTCTGAAAGGTGCCGAAGCCGCACGGCGAGGATTCTAGCCCTTGCCTCTCAGCGCCCTTGGTCTGAAACGGTTAACGCGCGAAGGAGTCGTAGGCCGGCGGCGCAGAATCGACCGCGGGACGGTGCTTGTGGCGCGGGACGCCAACGGTGGCTGTGCCTGCGCAGCTCTTTCCATGATCGTCCGACAGCGTGAACGCAATGCGATAGACGCGCCCGTCACCGTGGCGGTTGCGCTCGGCGCGCAGGCGAATGCGATGCGCTGCGGCGCTGCGCCGGGCGTCGGGTGAGGTCCGATCGTCTCGGCCCTTCACAGGCTCGTCCTGCGTCACGCTGTCGATCCGCAAGGTGACCGGGTCCCCGTCGGGATCGCTGCCTCCCTTCAGCGCCACCTGCCGGAACGAATGGTCGGGGGGAAACAGCCTGCGCGGCTTGGCCGAGACCGTGGCGCAGTCCGGCGGCCGGCTTGGGATCGGTTGCCAGTCGGCGTACCGGTCCTCCTCCGGACCCGCCGCGATCGGTGTGCCGCCCGACCCGTCGGCGTTGATCACCTCGATGTCGTAGCTCAGCTCGAACAGGCGCGCGGTGTGCATGACGATCTTGGTGCCGTCCGGGGACCATGCGGGCGCGAGGTTGAGGCGCGGATCGAACGTGATGCGTGTTTCTTCGCTGCCGTCGCGGGTCACGGTGAACAACTCGATGTCCGTCGGCCCAATGTCTCCAAGACGCTCGAACACGAGCTTCGACCCATCCGGGGACCAGTTCGGCGCCGAGTCGAAACTGCTCGCGCTCGCCACGGCGTCCGTGAGCCTTCGGACGTCGGTACCGTCGGGCCTCATGGTGTAGATCTCCTCGTCGCCGCTGCGGTCGCTGCGAAACGCGATCAGCTCACCATCGGGCGACCACGCCGGATCCTGATCCTCGGCGGGATGATTCGTGATGTTCACGACGTCGGCACCGTCGGCGCTCATCACGTGGATGTCCCCGCCACAGGCGGGATCGGCACACGAGCGATTGCCGCGGGTAAATGCGAGCCGCCGGCCGTCCGGTGACCAGCTCGGCCCCCCGCCGGCGGCCGCGTCGAAGCGGCTGCTCGTCAGCTGCCGGGCGCCGGTCCCGTCCGCGTTCATGGTCCATATCCCGCAGCTGGGCAGGTTGATGTTCGGGCAGACCTGGAGCGCGATCTTCTGACCGTCCGCCGACCAGGCGGGGTGACTTCCGCCCATCGAGAAGATGCTCTGCTGTCCGCTGCCGTCAGGCTCCATCGTGAAGACGTGCTGGAAGTCCCGTATGAAAGCGATCTTGCCGTTCTCGCCGGGAAAGGCAGCATGGGCCGGCGCCGCGGTGACAAGCACAGCGGCAAGCAATGGCAGCACTGCACGAGCCGTCGCTCTCTTCACGGTCGATCCCTCCGGCGCGATCCTAATCGCTCCACGGCGTCGTGTCAGCTTCGTTCAGCGAACCACGAAGTTGACGAGCTTGCCCGGCACCACGATCTCGCGCGCGACCTCCTGTCCGTCGAGGTGGCGCTGCACGTTGGGACGCTCGCGCGCTGCCCGCTTCAGCTCCTCCTCGTCCACGTCCGCATCGACTTCGACGCTGTCGCGCACCTTGCCGTTCACCTGCACCACGACCGTGACCGTGTCGCTTTTGAGCAGCGCCGGATCGGCATCCGGCCAATCTGCCTCGGACACTCTGGCGCCCGTCATCCGCTCGTACACCTCGGCGGCCAGATGGGGAGCGAACGGGAACAGCAGCGACGCCACGGTCGCGTTCGCGAACGAGAGCGCGTGCTCTCCGGCCTCGTCGTCGCGCAGGTCCGACTCGACTCGGTAGATCTCGTTGACGAGCTCCATCAGCGCGGCAATCGACGTGTTGAACTGGAACCGCTCGATGTCGGCGGTCACCTTCTGGATCGCCCAGTGCACCTTGCGGGTCAGCTCGAGCGCCGCGCCGCTGAGGTCGTCCAGCCCCGGTGAGACGAGCGGGTCACCGCCCGCGGACTTCAGGCGCCAGACGCGCCCGAGGAACCGGTGCACGCCGCCCACGCCGTCGTCGGACCAGTCGGCGTCATGTTCGGGCGGACCGAGGAAGAGGACGTAGCAGCGGGCCGTGTCGGCGCCGTAGCGTTCGACGATCGTCGAAGGGCTGATCGTGTTGCCCTTCGACTTGGACATCTTCGAGCCGCCGTAGGTGATCATCCCCTGCGTGAAGAGGTTCGCGAATGGCTCCAGGAACCCGACCAGGTCCATGTCCGCCAGCGCCTTCGTGACGAAGCGCGCGTACATCAGGTGCAGGATCGCGTGCTCGACGCCGCCGATGTACTGGTCCACGGGCATCCAGTAGTCGACGATCTGCGTGTCCCACGGCGCCTGGTCGTTGCCGGGGTCGCAATAGCGCAGGAAGTACCAGGAGGAGTCGACGAAGGTGTCCATCGTGTCCGTCTCCCGGTGCGCAGGGCCGCCGCAAGATGGGCACGATGTGTGAACGAAGTCCTGGGCCGCCGCCAGCGGCGGCTTGCCCTTCGGCGCGTAGTCCTCGACCTCGGGCAGCAGCACGGGGAGCTCGTGTTCGGGGACCGCGACCATGCCGCACTTCTCGCAGTAGACGATCGGGATGGGGGCACCCCAATAGCGCTGCCGTGAAACGAGCCAGTCGCGCAGGCGGTAGCTGACAGCCCGGTGGCCCTTGCCCTCGCCTTCCAGCCAGCGGATGATCGCCTCGGTCGCTTCCGCGACCGTCATGCCGGTGAACTGCGCGGAATTGATCAACCGCTCGTGCTCGGAGTGGCCCACGAACGCCTGATCGGCGGACGCGTCCCTGTCCGCGGGCTCGACCACCGGCCGCACCGGCAGCCGGAACTTCTTCGCGAACTCGAAGTCCCGCTCGTCGTGTGCCGGCACGCCCATGATGGCGCCGGTCCCGTAGTCCATCAGCACGTAGTCGGACACGTACACGGGTATGCGCTCGTCGTTGACAGGGTTGATGACGTCTCTGCCCGTGAACACGCCGGTCTTCTCGCGCTGGGTGTCGGCGCGCTCCTCCACCGACTCCTTCAGCGCTTGCTGCACGTACTCGCGCACGCGCTCCTCCATGGGCGTGCCCTCGACGAGGCGCTCGAGGTCTGGATGCTCGGGCGCGAGCACGAAGAACGTCGCGCCGAACAGCGTGTCGGGTCGCGTGGTGAACACCGGGAACTCGACCGGCGGCTCCGGGCATTGGAACACGACCTCCGCGCCCTCCGAACGGCCGATCCAGTTCCGCTGCATCGTGATCACACGCTGCGGCCACGACTCCAGGAGCTTGAAGTCCTCGAGCAGCCGATCGGCGTAGTCGGTGATCTTGAAGAACCACTGCTCCAGCATCTTCACGACGACCGGCGTGCCACACCGCTCGCAGGCACCGTCGATCACCTGCTCGTTGGCGAGCACCGTCTGGTCCTTCGGACACCACTTGACCGGCGCGCGCTTGCGGTAGGCGAGGCCGCGCTCGAACAGCTTCACGAAGATCCACTGCGTCCAGCGGTAGTACCGCGGCTCGTGCGTGCCGAACTGGCGTCGCCAGTCGATCGAGATGCCCCATGAGAGAAACTGGCGGCGGAACTCCTCGATCGACTTGTTCGTCGAGACCGCCGGATGCTCACCGGTCTTGATCGCGTGGTTCTCGGCGGGCAGGCCGAAGGCGTCGAAGCCCATCGGGTGCAGGACCCGCATCCCCCGCCGCCGGCGGTAGTGGGCCAGCGCATCACCCATCGAGTAGTTCTTGAGGTGGCCGATGTGGGGCTCGCCCGAGGGGTAGGGCAGCATCTCGAGCACGTAGCTCTCCGGCACGTCGGGGTCGAACCCCGGATCGCCGGGACCGGGCACCTGCCAGGTGCCCTCCCGGTCCCACAGCTCCTGCCAGCGGCGCTCGATCGCGCGGGCGTCATAGCGGTCCGGGGTGCCTTCGGGGGGCTTGGCCATATGTCTCATTAAAACGACCCCGACGGCGCGGCATGTGACCGGTGGCAGCTGGGATTCCCCGAACGGACTAGAACAAGCGTCGAGCACGGCGGTAAACACGGGAAATGGCCCTGCCGATAGCCCGTTAAGGGAACAAAGGGCAACGGGTCTGGAGGGACCGCCGTGTCGCAGGGACGCAACCGGGAAGAGCAGATGGAAGCGCTGGCCGCACGCAAGCGGAAGCGCAAGCACGGTGACCGGCGCCGGCGCCGGTCGGCCGGCACGGGAGTGTCGGTCTACAAGGACCATTTCGGCCCCGCGCAGGCGGAGCGCCTGCTGTGGCGCGCAGGCTTCGGCCCGCGCCCGGGCGAGGCGGAGAAACTTGCAAAGAAGGGCCTGCGCGGCGCCGTCACGTCGCTCACCCGCCCGCCGAAGGAGAAGCTGACCGGGCCGCCGCCCAAGGACGAGGACGGGAATCCGCTGGCGCCCGCCGACGCGTACGGCCACGACCATCTCTGGTGGCTCGACCGGATGGTGCGCTCAAACCAGCAGCTGGTCGAGCGCATGACGCTGGTCTGGCACGACTGGTTCGCGACGTCCAACAACGGGGTCGAGGCCCAGCGCCTGATGCTCCACCAGAACGACCTCTTCCGGAAGCACGGCCTCGGCACCTTCAACGATCTCCTGATTCGCGTCACACGCGATCCGGCGATGCTGCTCTGGCTCTCCGGCTCGGAGAACACGAAGGACTCGCCCAACGAGAACTACGGGCGCGAGGTGATGGAGCTCTTCACGCTCGGCGCGGACCGCGGCTACACCGAAGACGACGTCCGCGAGCAGGCACGGTCCCTGACGGGATTCCAGAACGAGTACTCGGACGGGGTCGGCCCGCACAACTTCCACTTCGACCCCGAGCAGCACGACCCGGACGTCAAGAAGGTGTTCGGCAAGAAGGGCCGCTTCGACTGGCGCGACTCGTGCAAGCTGTGCCTCGAGCACGACAGCCACCCGTCGTTCTTCGTCGAGAAGCTCTGGTCGTACTTCATCCCGGTGCCCCCTGGAAAGAAGACGCGGCTCGCGCTGCAGCGCCTGTACCTGCGCGAGGGATACAAGATCCGGCCTGTCCTCGAGGCGATCCTCAAGCACCCGAGCCTCTATCGCGGACCGCGGATGGTGAAGCCGCCGGTCGTATACCTCGCGGGACTGCTGCGCGGCATGCGGCGTGGCGTCGACACCGAAAACTGGGTGTCGCTGTCCGAGGGAATGAACCAGCGGCTTTTCTATCCCCCGAACGTCGCCGGCTGGGACGACCAGCGGTGGCTCGACACGGGCTCGTTTCGCGGGCGATGGAGGACCGCCACCGAGGCGGTCCGGGACCACGAGCTGAAGGACGACGAGCCTTACGAGCCCGACACGCCTGCGGATGCCGTGCAGCGCGCGATCAAGTTCTGGGGCTCGCCGACGATCTCCTCGGCGACACGCCTGAAGCTCGTGGCCTTCGCGGAGCACGTCGAGAAGGGCGCAACCAACGAATCCAAGCGCAAGGCCTATCCGGTCCTGCGCCAGAACGCGCTACGCGTGCTCGTGGCGACCTCCCCCGACCTCCAGGCGGCCTGATGTCCCACAACTGCTGCAACGACTTCACACGCTCACAGGCGTTGCGCCGGGCCGCCGCAGGCGCCGGGCGCGCCGTCGCACCACGCGACCCGCGCGCGCCCATGGCCGCCGGGAAGGGCCTCGACCGGCGCCAGTTCCTGCTACGCAGCTCCGGCGTCGTGCTGAGCCTCTACGGGGCGTCGAAGCTCGACATCGCCGCGCTCGAGGAGGGCATCGCCTCCGCCGCGCCCGCGGACCGGGTGCTCATATCGATCTTCATGCCGGGCGGCGTCGACTCCGTTTCGGTCCTTGCTCCGGTAGGCGACCCGGCCTACCGCCGCCTGCGGCCCAAGCTCGCACTGGCCGACTCCGACGGGACGCCGTTCACCGAGGACGGCCGCCTGCGCTGGCACCCCTCGGCCGCGGGCCTCGCCACGCTGCATTCAGAGGGCAAGGCCTCTGTGATGCCGGCCGTCGGCTACGACCACCCCGACCAGTCGCACTTCAACTCGCGCCACTTCTACGAGGTCGGCGCGCTGCAGCCGAAGCTCCTCACCGGCTGGCTCGGCCGGTACCTGGACCGAGTCGGGCGCCCCGACAACCCCTTGCAGGGACTGGCGCTCAGCGGTGACCTGGCACCGGCGCTCGCGACGGCCAAGATGCCGGTCGCGGCGATCAACGGGCCGGGCGACTACGACTTCTATGCGCCGGGGGTGTACGGAGAGGTTCAGAGCTGGATGCTCGAGGCATTCCAATCGCTCGGCCAGACGCACGCCGGCAGCCGCGACCCCGCGATGGCCGAGGCCGGCGGGGCGGCGGTGCAGTCAGGCCGCCTGCGCCAGCAGCTGGCACCGTTCGGGGGGAAGGCGATCAAGAGTCCGGTCGCCTATCCGCAGGAGGACAACACGGGTTTCTCGCGCCGCCTGTCCGCGCTCGCCGCGATGCTCGCGGGCGGCCTGCCCCTGAAGTGCGTCGCACTCAACGCGCCGGGGGACTACGACACGCACGCCGGCCAGCCCGCGGACCTCACGGAGAACCTGAAGGCGACAGCAGACGGCCTGCTGGCCTTCCAGCGTGACCTCGAGGCCCGCGGCCTGGCGGATCGAGTGCTGGTCCAGGTCTGGTCGGAATTCGGCCGCCGGGGCGAGGAGAACGGCTCGGAGGGCACCGACCACGGCGCTGCCGGGCTCGGAATGCTGATCGGCACTCACGCCCGCGGGCAGCTGGTCGGCGAGTACCCCGGGATGGAGCAGCTCGACGAGGACGGCAACCTGCGCATGACGTCCGACTTCAGGGGCGTGTACTGCGGCCTGCTGGAGCAGTGGCTCGGCCACGACGCCGCTGCCGTGATCCCGGAGGCGGCGCGGTTCGGCCGGCCCGCGCTGGTCAAATGACGCGGCCGGTGCTGCTTGCGACCACGGCAGTCGCGGCATGTGCAGCCGTGCTGGGTGCCGCCGATGTGGCCGGTGCACGCCGCGAGCGGCCGCCTGCGCGTCTGCTCGTATCCGCCAAGGAGCACAGCCTGACGCTGTCGCGCCAGAGCATCATGTCGGGACCGGCGCTGATCCAGTACCTCAACCGTGGCGAGGACCCGCACGACCTGCGCATGCGCCGCATCGCAAACCCGGGCGTATCGGCACGGCGTACTTTCTCGGTGCCGGAGACGCCGTCGGGCGATCTCGGAAAGCTCGACGCGAGGCTGGCGTCAGGGCGCTACCGCCTGTGGTGCTCGCTCCCCGGCCACGACCAAGCCGGCATGCACGCGACGCTGCGCGTAAAGCGCGCGCGCTAGCGCTTTCGGCCGAGATCCTCCCGGCCGGCACGGCTCGTACGTGCGTCCAGGCTGCGCTCGTACCCGCAGGTTCCGGGAATCCTCTTCGTTGAATCCAGCAATGGATGCCCCCCGACACGGTCACCACTGCAACCCGATGGCCGAGTCCGTGCCGGTTTCGCGTAAGAGCGCGGCATCGCCGAGGGTACATCCAACCGAGGAGCAACACGCCGGCTAGCCCGGCACAAAAAAATCACATATCCGCTCGCGCGGACATCCGCGCTTCCCATGGCCCAAGGGCCCGCCGCAAGGCGGGCCCTTCCCTTTGTCCGGACGCGCCCCGCGGGCGGGCACGTGCGTGCGCCGCCCCCGCGTTCGCAGGATTCGGGCAGACACGGTCGTAGGAAGGTGGCGTGGACGAGCTGATTCCCCGCCTGGAGGGGCCGCGCCGCATTCTGGCCGACTCGATCGCTCGCGTGATGGACATCGCGCACAGGATCGACGCCCGCGACGGAGGCACCAAGCGACACTCACAGGTTGTCGCCCGCTACGCGGAGCTGACCGCGCGCGAGCTCGGCCTCCCCCAGGACGTCGTGGACGACATCCGGCTCGCCGGCATGCTGCACGACGTCGGGAAGTCCGCGATCCCGGAACGCATCCTCGCGAAGCCCGGTCCGCTGAGCAACATCGAATGGCTCGAGATGCGCCGCCATCCGTGGATCGCGGTCGAGCTGCTGGAGGATTCCGGGCTGGACCAGATCCGGGAATGGATCTACTGCCACCACGAGCGCCCCGACGGCAGCGGCTATCCGCGCGGCCTCGCGGGAGACGAGATCCCCTTTGAAGCACGGATCCTGGCTGTCGCGGATGCCTACGAGGCGATGACGAACGACCGCGTGTACCGGCAGTCGATCGGGAAGTTCCGCGCCTGTGAGGAGCTGCGTGCGTGTGCCGGCGGCCAGTTCGACGAGATCGTCGTCGAGGCGTTCCTGCGCGTCGTCGAGCGAGAAGAGCCCGCGGAGCAGTAGTCGCTGGGTCTTGGGGGACGCCGCTAACTCGGGCCCATGATCCGGACGAATGGCCTGCCGTGGCGAGTGATCTGGAACACCTCCCCGGCAGCTGCCCGCTCCATGTACCAGCCGAAGCGGTCGCGGAACTGATTGGCGCCAACGACCTCCGGAGGCGTCGAGGAAGTGGAGCTGAGGGGACTCGAACCCCTGACCTGAGCGCTGCCAGCGCCCCGCTCTCCCAACTGAGCTACAGCCCCATCAAACGTGAAATCGGAAGCAAGGTTAACGCACGCTCGCTGCCCATTTCGGGGCTCCGAAAGCCGAAGCCAGATTGACCGGACCCCGTTCATCGGTCCACCCCTTCTGAGAGTTCGGGGTTGACTGATCCGTTCGTTCCTTCGATTCGCTGCCAGCTGGCAGCGAATCGGCTCGGCGACATCATGCCAAGCGCCGAGTGCGGATGCTCGCGGTTGTAGTCGTGCTGCCAGTCGGCGGCGAGGAAGCGGGCTTCGGCCAGGTTGGCGAACGGGGCGTTCTTCAAGGGCTCGTCGGCCGACGGCACGCACGTCTTCTTCCAGACCTTCGAAGCGCTGACTTCGAACGACACGGACACCTCGCGCGACGTCTACGAGCGCTACAACGGGACCACGACGCTCGTCTCGTCCGGTCCGCAGTGCTGCGTGAACACGAGCGACGGGGCGTTCTTCAGCGGCTCGTCGGCCGACGGCACGCACGTCTTCTTCCAGACCTTCGAAGCGCTGACCTCGAACGACACGGACACCTCGCGCGACGTCTATGAGCGCTACAACGGGACCACGACGCTCGTCTCCACCGGGCCACTCTGCTGCCAGGACACGACGGACGGAGCCTACTTCCAGGGCGCGTCCGCCGACGGCTCGCGTGTCTTCTTCCAGGCATCCGAGTCGCTTGTCAGCGCCGACACCGACGGGTTCAAGGACGTGTACGAACGCTCCGGCGGCACCACGACGCTCGTGTCGATAGGACCCAACGGAGGAAACGGGCCGTACGACTCCTTCTTCGACGGTGCCTCACAGAACGGCACAGACGTCTTCTTCCACACGCAGGACTCGCTCGTCAGCGCCGACACCGACGGGTTCAAGGACGTGTACGAGCGGCTCGCTGGCGTGACGACCGAGGTATCGGTTGGTCCGGGCGGCGGCAACGGTCCCTTCGATAGCTTCTTCCAAGGCTCATCCGTGGATGGCACGCATGTCTTCATCGATACCAGCGACAAGCTGACGACGGACGACCTCGACAGCTCGCAGGACGTCTACGACGCCAGCGCGTACGGCTTTTACGCCCGACCTAAGGGAGCTTCGCCGTTCCGAGTCTCCTTGATACCCGCTTACCTTGGGTGCTCCAGCCCGAACAGGAGTCATGCAGCGCCTCTCGCCTTTGGTTCGTGCAATCCGCCTATTCAGACCTCAAGCATCCTGACGATCGGCACGCCCGACGCGAACGGTGCGGCCGCGAACTCGATTGGGTCGGTCAGGCTTGTCGCGATTCCGGGCGACCCGTCCACGCCCGCGGACGAGGCGGACGCACAGATCACCACCTCGCTCACGGACGTACGGAAGAAGTCCGACCTTGCCGACTATGCGGGCGAGTTACAGACTGTGCTGAGCGTACGCCTGACCGACCGGCAGCCAAGCGCGAGCGGAACCGAGCCGGAGACGACACAGGACTTCCCCTTCCGCGTGACCGTGCCGTGCACGGTGACCATCGACGTGTCGATCGGCTCGAGTTGCGCCCTCACGACCACTGCCGACACGCTGATGCCGGGCGCAGTGCCCGAGGGCAGGCGGTCGATTTGGGAGCTCGACAACGTTCAGGTCTACGACGGCGGCCCAGACGGCATCGCCAGCACGACCGGCGACAATGCGCTCTTCGCCACGCAAGGAGTGTTTGTTCCCTAAGTGCGCGGAGGGTGCGCCGGTCAGCGCCGCCCGAGTCGGTGTCCTGTACGGTCCTGACCTTGGGCTCTCCGACCGTTCGCACGGCTGAGCGCGCTA
>JBBRDT010000011.1:0-50327 GCA_038203635.1 Solirubrobacterales bacterium | reverse complement strand
ACGGGGGCGCGAGAACCGAGCTGGACAAGGACGCAGGGTGAAGCCCATGCTGGTTGCATGGGCGAGCCCGAGGACGCAGATCCAGCGAAGGTTCGCAGCGTCATCCGTGGGTGCGGGGAGTTTGGAATCAACCATCTAGCCCTGATCTAGGCGAGTGCCGGCGTCGCGGGCAGCCGGTCGAGGGCGGCCTGCATCTCGGCCTCCGAGAACTCCGTGTCCTCCAGCGAGCCGGCCAAGTAGGCGTCGTAGGCCGAGAGGTCGAAGTGGCCGTGGCCGCAGAGGTTGAACAGGATCACGCGCTCCTCACCAGCCTCGCTTGCCACCTGCGCCTCGTCGAACACCGCCTTGATCGCATGTGCCGGCTCGGGCGCGGGGATGATGCCCTCCGCCCGTGCAAAGCGCACGGCGGCCTCGAACGTCTCGTTCTGGCGGAACGCCCGCGCCTCGACGATGCCCGCGCGCACCAGGCCGCTGACGAGCGGCGAGTCCCCGTGGTAGCGCAGTCCGCCGGCGTGCACCGGCGCCGGCACGAAGTCATGGCCGAGCGTGTACATCGGCATCAGCGGGGTCATCCCCATCGTGTCGCCGTAGTCGTAGCGGTAGACGCCGCGGGTCAGGGTCGGGCACGCTGCGGACTCGGCGGCCACGAAACGCGTGTGCTTCCCGTGGCGCAGGTTTGCGCGCACGAACGGCGCGGTGATGCCGCCGAAGTTCGAACCGCCCCCCACGCAGCCGATCACCACGTCCGGGTACTCCCCGGCCTTCTCCATCTGCACGACGGTCTCCTGGCCGACGACCGTCTGGTGGAGAAGCACGTGGTTCAGAACCGACCCGAGCGCGTAGTTGGTGTCCTCGGCGCCGGCCGCGATCTCGACCGCTTCGGAGATCGCGATGCCGAGCGAGCCGGTCGGATGCGAGGCCTGCGCGCGCCCGGCCTGCGTGTCGTCCGAGGGGCTGCGATGCACGGTCGCTCCCCACGTCTCCATCATCGAGCGGCGGTAGGGCTTCTGGTCGTAGCTCGAGCCGACCATGAACACCTCGCATTCCATGTCCATCAGCCGGCACGCGAAGGCAAGCGCGGAGCCCCACTGGCCCGCACCGGTCTCCGTGCACAGCTTCCGCACGCCCTCCTCACGGTTGTAGTAAGCCTGCGGAACCGCCGTGTTGGGCTTGTGCGAGCCGGCCGGCGAGGAGCCCTCGTACTTGTAGTAGATGTGCGCCGGGGTATCGAGCTCGCGCTCGAGCCGGCGGGCGCGGTACAGCGGCGTGGGACGCCAGAGCTTGTAGATCTCGCGCACCTCGTCCGGGATCTCGATCTCGGGCTCGCCCGACACCTCCTGCTGGATCAGCCCCATCGGGAAGATCGGCGAGAGGTCGTCCGGGCCGACCGGCTGGAGGTCCGGGCGCAGCGGCGGCGCGGGCTCGCCGGGCAGGTCTGGCATCAGGTTCACCCAGTGCGTCGGGATCTCGGACTCGGTGAGCAGGATCTTGGTCTCGCTGGCCATCTCTCCTCCCGTGTTGCTTGGGAGGGGAAGCCTACGTCAGCCCGGGCGGGTGGAGGAGCGCGCGAAGGTCGTGATCTGGGACAGCGGGACGCCGGGCCCGTCGGGGCCCATGCGCTGTGACCACAAGGTCGTCCAGCGATGTCCGTTGGAATCGAACGCGACGGCGGGCAGCCGGGCGCGGTCGAGGTCGCTCACGTCCTCGGCGGGAGCGAACGAACCGCCGGGCGGGCGGATCGCCGCCTGCACGTGGTTCCCGAGCTCGCCGACGGCGTCGAGGACGCTCCACACGAGCATTGTGGTGCCGCCGGCCACCGGAGTGCCGAGCGGCGCGGCCGCCGCGTCGCCGAGCACGGAGCTCTGGCCGGCGGGAGAGACGTCGACCTGAACGTCGAAGTCGGCTCCTCGACCCGGGTTCGTGGTGGTGGCGCGCACGCGCCACCGGGCTCCGTCCCAATCGGACCAGGCGAGCAGCGCGTCGCGATCCGGGATGGGGACGAGACCGACCGTGTTCCCGTCGCCGGGTGCTTGGTGCTCGATAGTGTCGATGGTCTGGTACCGGCGGAAGCGGCTCCTCGCCGCCGGCAGCGCGGCCACTCGTAGCACCGCGGACTCCGCGGCCTGCGCCACCCACGCGAGGTAGGCGCGCCGGCCCGAGCCGGTCACCGCGAATGTGGTCGCGAACGGCTGGGATGGTCCGAGCCGCTGCACGCGTCCCCACCTGCGCCCGGCGAGCTTTACGCGCGCCTCTACGACTCCGCCGCGCTCCCAGGCGACGAACAGCACGCCCAGCGCGGCGCCCGCCACGACATCGTGCGCACGTCCGCGGTCGCGCAGCGTAAACGGACGGCTGAAGCGGCCGCCGGAGCGCTTCAGCGCGGCGCGCACGACGCGGCGTCCACGGGGGCCGTTGGCGATCCATGCGGCTACCGAACCGTTGGGAGCCGCAAGCGAGGGCGTGCCCACGTCCGGGCGATAGGTCGAGATCGTGCGCGGGCGGCCGAAGGTCCCGTCCGAGCGGCCGTACCGGGCGCGCAGCGTGATCCGGCTCTCGTCCTTTCCGGGCTGCCGCGTGTCGAGGGCGATCAGGCGATCCAGTCCGTAGGGGATCAACGGGGTAACGAACTTGGGGGCGGTGCGCTCGGGGCCAAAGTCGAGCGCGCCGGGCTCGCGCACCGCCAGTCGCCACCCACCTGGCGCATCGGCGGTCGCGGACGGCTTCGCGCCGCTCCAGCGCCACGTTGCAATCGCCCGGCCGTCCGCCGTGAAGACGACGTCCGGGTTGTCGACGAACAGCGACGCAGATGACACGCTCTCCGGCGCCGACCACGGTGGCGCCGCAAGCGCGGTGCTCGCGCACAGGGCGAGCAAGAGCAGGGCGACGCATGTGAGACGGGCCATGGCGCTCAGTGAAACACCGTGCCCGGTCGTTCGGTGCGGTGTCGCCTCCTTCGGCGCCGGTACGATTCGGCTCCTCCATGGAGCTATCCGCCATTCGCGTCGCGGGCCTCGTCGCCAGCGCCGCGGTGATCGGCTTCGCCGTCTGGCGGCGCCGCTCGCTGCGCAACGTCGACGTCCTGATCCTGCTCTTCGCCGGCCTTGCGCTGGCGATCGTGTCAGCGACCGAGCTGACGAACGCGCTGCTCGAGCTCTTCTCGTTCCGCAAGGGAGGCGGGGGGCGCATCCTCGGCCTCGCCGTCTTTGCGATCTTCATCATGTTCCTGCTGCTGCTGCGCAACATGGCACTGACCGCGCGTGTCGACCGTGAGCTCTCGGCCGTCCTGGAGGGAATCGCGTGGGAGGAGTTCCGCAGCGCGGGGCTGCCCGAGCGCTTCAAGGACAAGGTCGCGGTCGTGATCCCCGCCTACAACGAGGAGGACAACATCGGCGCCGTCCTGCCTCGAATCCCGTCGACGGTCTGCGGCGTCGAGACCGCGGTGCTGGTCGTCGACGACGGGTCGCGCGATCGCACCGGTGACATCGGGCGCGCCCACGGAGCGGCCGTCGCGCGGCACGTGATCAACCGCGGCGGCGGCGCTGCGCTGCGCACCGGCTACCGGTTGATGTCGGATTCGCAGGCGTCCGTCGTCGTGACGCTCGACGCCGACGGGCAGCACCTGCCGGAGGAGATGTCGCGGCTCGTGCGCCCCGTGCTCGACGGCGAGGTGGACGTCGCGCACGGCTCACGCGTGCTGGGACACGCCGAGCCGAACCACTTCGCGCGCGAGATGGGGATCGTGTTCTTCAACCGCATGGTCTCGTTCATCACGCGGACCAAGGTCAGCGACTGCTCGAACGGCTATCGAGCAGTGCGCTCGTCGGTGCTGCCGCAGCTCGTGTTGCGCCAGGAGCAGTTCCACACCTCCGAGTTCATGATCGAGGCGATCAAGCGCGGAGTCCCCGCGCGAGAGATCCCGATCACCGTCACGAAGCGGCTGCACGGCCACTCGAAGAAGCCGGCCGTGATCCGCTATGGACTGGGATTCGCGAACGCGATCATGCGGACCTGGCTGCGGTAGGCCGCTCTCGGCCGCTCGCCGCCTTCGTTGATCGATTTGCCCCCTCATAGGGGAGCAAATCGATCAACCGTTGTAGTTCGTTGCCGGTAGAGAACGGGTCGACCGGACGCGGGTGGGCATCGCGGGGCCCGCGACGCCGGAGGCTTCCGCCGGCGCGCGTTTCAGCCGCGCCGCGCGGCGCATGATCGGGCGCTCGATCCAGTACCAGCTCGCGGCGCCGAAGGCGATCGCCACGGGCAGCAGCATCACACCGGAGAGCACGCCCCCCGGCAGCAGGCCGAGCCCCCGCGCGCAGACGATCAACGGGATGTGCCACAGGTAGAAGCCGTACGTGATCTCGCCCATCCACGCGAGCGGGCGCGATCCCATCCAGCGCACCCCGGTGCCGGTGCCCAGCACCAGCGCGGCGATGATCGCGGCGAACGCCAGCGCCGCACCGGAGTCGGCCAGCACCTCCATCGCCACGGCGTCGTGGGCGAAGGTCGCGTGCCACCACCCGTTCAGCACGAGGACAGCGGCCGCGCCTGACACGAGCGCCACGCTGGCGCCCGGGCCGAGCGGCGCGGTGCCGCGCAGGCGACGCGACTCGACCAGCAAGGCGACCAGCATCCCGCACGCGAAGTACGGCAGGAAGGACGGGGGCGAATGCGATGCGACAGGGCCCCAGCCGGCGGCGTAGTCGACGGCGTTCCACGCAAGCCCCGCCAGCACGAGCGCGCCGAGCAGCAGCGCCTGACGGCCGACCCGTCCCCGGGACCAGCGCAGCGCCAGCCAGCCGATCACGGGCAGCATCAGGTAGAAGGCGACCTCGACGGCGAGCGTCCAGGTCGCGGCGTTCAGCTTCAGCAGGGTGTCGGGCGAGTAGTTCTGCCCGAACACGAAGAAGAGCGGCAGCTGTGCCGCGTCGACCAGGCGCCGGCCGGGCACGTCCCCCGCCGCCCACAGCAGCGCAAGCGTCCCGAGGATCGCCACGTAGTAGGCGGGCACGATCCGGGCGGCGCGGCGCACCAGGTAGCTGCGCACGTTGATGGGCTCGCCCTGCCGCAAGGCGGCGCGCGCGAAGGCGCGGTAGAGCAGGTAGCCGGACAGGACGAAGAACATCACGAACGCGACGCGTCCCTCGAAGAGCAGCGTCTTCTCCCACGAGTCGCGCCGCAGCTCGACCGTGTTCGGCAGCTGGTAGATCCACACGTGGATCGAGAACACGGTGAGCGCGGCGATGCCACGAAGGCCGTCGAGCGCGGCATCGCGCCGCTGGGTCTCTCTGTTCACGTGGAAGGCTCCGTCGAAAGTGGTGGCGGGCGGCGGGAACCGGCGAGGGTAGCAACCGCATCCTGGGCTACCCCCGAGAGCCTAGAATCCACGCCGTGAGAGATCGGGGGGCTCGAATCGCGATTGCCCTGGCCGCCCTTGCAGCGGTGGTCGTCCTGTTCATCGTCTTTGCCGGAGGTGACGACGAGGGCGACAACAAGAGCACGACGACCCAGGCTCAGACGACTCCGGGCACGGAGACGACACCGGACGTCGCGGTCGACGAGCAGATCACGGTGCGCAACGGCAAGCCCGTGGGCGGGGTCAAGAAGCTCTCCTACAAGAACGGTGACCAGATCCGGTTCGTCGTCACCTCCGACGTCGCGGATGAGGTCCACGTCCATGGCTACGACATCGCAAAGGACGTCAAGGCGGGCGGCTCGGTGCGCTTCTCCTTCCCGGCCAAGCTCGAGGGCATCTTCGAGGCCGAGCTCGAGAACCGCAAGGAACAGATCGCGGAACTGAGGATCTCGCCCTGATGCGGCGCAGATGGGCCGCCGCGATCATCGCGGTGGCGGCGGGGACGGCGCTCGCCGTGCCGGCGACTGCGGCAGCGCACGGGCTGGTCGGGCGGGCGGACCTGCCGATCCCGGCGTGGCTTTTCGGCTGGGCGGCCGCAGTCGTGCTGATCGTGTCCTTCGCGGGGCTCGCAACCCTGTGGCAGACACCGAAGCTCGAGGGCGACGAGACCTTCCGCCCGCTCCCCGAGGGCCTGTCCTTCACGCTGATCAACCCCGCCACCGAGGTGTTCGCAGGGCTCATCGGCGTCGCGCTGCTCGGCGTCACGATCTGGGCCGGGCTTGCCGGCGTGCAGGCCCCGCAGGCCAACTTCGCGCCCACGTTCATCTACGTGATCTTCTGGGTGGGGACCGTCGTGCTCAGCGTCGTCTTCGGCGACATCTTCAGGGCCTTCAACCCGTGGCGGGCGATCGCGCGGGTTGCCGGCGCGGTGGCGACGCGGGTCTCCGGGCCGATGCCCGCTCCATTCGCCTATCCGGAGAGATTCGGCCGCTGGCCGGCGGCGGCCGGGCTGCTGGGCTTTGCCTGGATGGAGCTCGCGTACCGCAACGGAGACGATCCGAGCATGCTTGCGATCGCGGCGCTCGTCTACAGCGCTTTGACGCTCCTCGGCATCGCCTGTTTCGGCACGGAGAAGTGGCTCGCGCGCGGCGAGGCATTCTCGGTCTACTTCAACCTGTTCTCGCGAATCTCACCGGTGGCGGTGAAGGACGGACGTCTCGGGCTGCGGAAGCCGCTGGCCGCCGTCGCGCGGCTCGAGCCACTGCCCGGGACCATCGCGCTGCTGTTCGTGATGATCGGGACCGTGATGTTCGACGGAGCAAGCGAGGGCAGTCCGTGGGTCGACATAGCGCCGGACATCCAGGACTTCTTCATCGCGCGCGGATTCGGGCCCGCCTCGTCGCTCGAGCTGACCTTCACGATCGGGATGCTGCTCGCGCTGGGGCTCGTGGCTCTGATCTATGCCATCGGGGTCTTCGGCGTGAGGACGATCGACCGGCGCCCGGCGATCGAGATCGCCCACTTGTTCATCCATACGCTCGTGCCGATCGCCGCTGTCTACGTCCTGGCCCACTACTTCTCGTTTCTCACGTACAACGGCCAGTCGATCGCGTATCTCGCGTCGGACCCGCTCGGCAAGGGGTGGGATCTGTTCGGCACCGCCGACAGGGCGATCGACTACACCGTGGTAGGCGCCACGACCGTCTGGTACGTGCAGGTCGGCGTCCTCGTCAGCGGCCACGTCTGCGGCCTCATCCTGGCCCACGACCGGGCGCTCGCGCTGTACGGGAAGGCGCGCACGGCCACCACCTCGCAATACTGGATGCTGGCCGTGATGGTCGCGTTCACGACCTTCGGGCTGTTCCTGCTGTCGCAGGCGAACCAGTGACGTACCCGCTCGCACACGCCGGCCATGTGCTCGTCGATCTGCTGACGGTGGTGCCCGTCTTCGTCCTGATCCTGTGGTTCGTCTGGATCACGATCCGGGACCGCCGCCGCGGGGACGTCGACGAACCGGACCCCGACCTCTGAGATAGATGGACCTCACGGCCCTTTACCTGCTCGTCCTGCCGGCCGCGCTCTACGTTCGCGCGGCGCGGATCCTCGCCCGCCGCGGGTACCGCATACCGCGCTGGCAGCAGGTCTCCTGGTACGGCGGGCTGGCGCTGATGGGCATCGCGCTGCTGTCGCCGCTCGACTCGCTTGGCGAGACGGATCTGCTCTCCGCGCACATGGCGCAGCACCTGCTGATCGGCGACCTCTCCGCACCGCTGCTCGTCATCGGCCTGCGCTCACCGCTCTACGCCTTCATCCTGCCCCGGGCGCTGTTCGTGGAGCTCGCTCGCTCGCACCGGCTGCGCGCGGCGTTCCGGGTCCTCAAGCAGCCGTGGGTGGCGGCTCCGATCTGGATCGCCGTCCTCTACGGATGGCATATGGCCCCGGCCTACGAGGCCGCGCTGCGCCACCCGGTCCTGCATGCGCTCCAGCACCAGAGCTTCATCGCGGCATCCATCCTGGTGTGGATGTCCGTGCTTGAGCCGACCCGGCGCCGTGTGCCAGGGGAGCTGTGGAAGATCCCCCACATCGTGGGCACGCGGTTCGCGGGAATGTTCCTCGGAATGGCGTTCGTGATCCTTCAGAGGCCGATCTATCAGGGCTTTTACGGGCAGCGGGCGCTCGACCACGGCCTCTCTCCGACGACGGACCAGCAGATCGCGGGCGGCCTCATGCTGGGCGTCGACTTCTTCGTGATGATGGGCGCGCTTGTCTTCTTCTTCTTCCGCGCGGCGGCAGACGCAGACCGCAAGCAGGCCGACGAGGATCGTGCGCGCGGGATTCCACCACCTGTCACCGGCGGAGAGGTGAGGCCCCCCTCTCGCTTGCTTAGTGGGCCGAATCCGCCCGGCTAAGCAGCAAGAGCCAGCGTCTTGCGGCGCTGGGATGCGTCCGAGGACGCTTCGCGCTTCACGGGGCTGTGCTCGTCCGGGTGGACGAGGCTGATCTGCCCTCGGCGCGCAGTTGGCATGAACCGTCCGGTGCGGGCCACGTACGTCGAGATGCCCTCGGCCTCCGCGTGCCGGTGCGCAATGCGAGCTAAGTTGAACGCCGCGTTGAGATCGCGGTCCTGGGCGTGCTCGCAGGCGTCGTCATCGCAGGTGAACACGCGGTCAGCGAGGCGCAGTTTGGCTTTCACTGCGCCGCACGCCGAGCACGTCTTCGAGGAGGGGTAGTAACGGTCGACCGCCACGAGGAGCGAGCCGCGCGACCACGAGGTCTTGTACGCGAGCTGGCTGAGGATGGTGCCCCAGCCGACGTCGATGATGTGGCGCGCCAGCCGCTTGTTGCGGAGGAGGTTCTTGACCGCGAGGGACTCAACGCCGACGACGCCGAACTCGCGCATCAGCGTGGTGGTGAGCTGATGGGCCTGCTCACGGCGCAGGTTGGCCACGCGCTTGTGAAGTTTGCCCGGGTTGTTCGCTCGGCGCTGGCGGTCGAGCTGACGCTGCAAACGCCGCAGCTTGCGCAGTTCCGCCCGCAAGGGCTGGGAGTTCGCGGCCACATGCCCGGTCGAGAGCGTCGCAAGGCGAGCGAGGCCCACGTCCACGCCGACCACGGCGTGTGGCCGGCGTGCGCGGCGCTGCTTGGCCGAGCGCTGCACCGTAAAGCTGATGACCCACCCGCCGTTCGTGCGCTGCACCGTCGAGCGCATGACCCGCGCGCGCATGTCGCGATCGAGCAGCCGCACCAGCTCGCGCATTGACTCCTTCGTGCGCACCGGCCCGAGACGGCGGTCGAGTGCGACATGACGGCTGTCGGGCAGCCGCGGACGTTGAAAGATGACCGCCTCGTGGCCGCGCCCCTTCGCGCGGAAGCGGGGGAAGCCGGCCCCACGGGCCCGGCCGCCCGAGTAGTTCTGCAAAGCCTTACCCAGCGCCTCCAACCCAGCCTGATATGAGCCAGTCACGACCTCGCTGCGCCATGGCGCGAGCTGGTCTTTGATCGCATCCCCACGGAACGCGACGCACAACGACTTGTAGGACCACGGCACGTCGACGTCCTCGTCTGCCTCGCGCTCATCGAGGCGCAGCTTGACAAGCGCGAGGCCCTGGTTGAACCAAAACCGCGAGGCGCCCGCGCAAGCCGCCAGGAACTGCTCCTGCTCGGCGGTAGGGTCAAGCGCGAAGCGGTACGCCTGCTGGATGACCGCCCTCTCGCTCACGACCCGAACATATGTTCGTGATCGGACGGAAACGCCCGACCCCCTTCCGCCCCAGTGAGAAGCGATTAGCGCGTGAGGCTAGGATGAATCTCTGGTGGCCGGCTATTCCGGACAGCGGCGTAGCTCGGGGGCACAGGACTTTAGGTGGGGACGAAGTCCCCTCGATATTTGAGAAACGAGAGTTTGACTAGATAGAAATGGCCGAGACTCTCCAGATTCCCATGCCGCAGATGGGTGAGTCCGTGTCCGAAGGCACGATCCTGACCTGGCACAAGCAGGAGGGGGATTGGGTCGAGAAGGACGAGACGATCGTCGAAGTCTCGACCGACAAGGTCGACGCCGAGGTGCCTGCCCCACAGGCGGGCAAGCTGGTCAAGATCCTGGCCCAGGAGGACGAGACGGTCGAGGTCGGGCAGCCGCTCGCGGAGCTGGAGCCCGGCGAGGCCCCGGCCGGTGACGGCGCCGCGCCGAAGAAGCAGCCGACGACCGTCGCGGCCGAGGGCGGAAATGGTGGACAGCCGGCTGCCCAGGCTGCTGCACCAACCGCTACCGCCGCTCCGCCGGTCACGTCCGACACGCCCAGCACGCCGGTCGCACGCCGCGTCGCGGCTGCCCACGGCATCGACCTCGAGCAGGTGAGCGGCAGCGGCAGCGGCGGGAAGGTCGTGAAGGAGGACGTGCTCGCGCATCTCGAGCGCAACGGCGGCGACGGTGCGACCGCCACCAAGCCGCGGCCGACGGCCCCCGAGCCGCAGCTGACGCCGATCCGCGGCGCCGACGCGGTGCTCGCGCGCTTCATGAAGGAGAGCCTCGAGATCCCCACGGCGACCAGCTTCCGGACGCTCGAGGTGGACACGCTCGACCGTCGCCGTCGCCAGCTGAACGAGACGCTGAAGACCGCGCAGCGCGACATGAAGGTGTCGTTCACGCATCTGATCGGCTATGCGATCGCGGTTGCGGTGCGCGACCACCCCGCGATGGGCCATTCGTTCGCGGAGGTGGACGGCAAGCCACAGCGCATCGTGCACGAGTACGTCAACCTCGGCCTGGCCGTGGACGTCCAGCGCAAGGACGGCTCGCGCACCCTGATCGTGCCCGTCATCAAAGGCGCCGACGGCATGGACTTCGCCGAGTTCCGCGAGGTGTACGAGGACATGATCGCCAAGACTCGCGACGGGTCGCTCTCGCCCGACGATCTGCAGGGGGCAAACATCACGCTCACGAACCCCGGGGGCATCGGGACGGTCGCCTCTGTCCCACGGCTGATGCCAGGGCAGGGAACGATCGTCGCGACCGGCTCCATCGCGCTGCCCGCGGGACTGCGCGGCCTCGACAAGTCGCGGATCGCCGAGCTCGGCATGTCGAAGGTGATGACGATGACCTCCACCTACGACCATCGCGTGATCCAGGGCGCCGAGTCGGGCGCGTTCCTGAGGCGCATCGAGGAGCTGCTGCACGGCACCGACGGGTTCTACGAGGGCGTGTTCCGCAGCTTCGGCCTCGAGACACCGGCCGCGCCGGTCGCGGAGCCCGTGGCGGTGGCCAAGCCGACCGCGGGGCCGTCAGAGGAGATGCTCGCCCACGTGCAGGCGGCCACCTCGCTGGTCAAGGCGCACCGCACGCACGGGCATGTTGCAGCGCGGCTCGACCCGCTCGGCTCCGAGCCGGTCGGCGACCCGGCGCTCGAGCCGGCGACCGTTGGCCTGACGCAGGAGATCATGGAGCAGATCCCCGCCCACATCCTGCGCATCCAGGTGCCGGGCGCGACGCTCGCCGAGGCCCTCCCCCATCTGCGCGAGACGTACTGCGGGACCATCGCATACGAGATCGAGCACATTTCCGACCACCAGCAGCGTGTGTGGCTGCGCAACCGGATCGAGTCGGGCAAGTACCGCCGCCCGCTGTCGCCCGAGGAGAAGAAGCGAGTGCTGGCGCGGCTCACCGACGCGGAGGCGCTCGAGGTTTACCTGCACCGCGCGTTCATCGGGGCGAAGAGCTTCTCGATCGAGGGTCTCGACACGCTGGTGCCGATGCTCGACGAGTCCTTCGGGCTGGCCGCCGATGCAGGCGTGCGCGACGTCTTCATGGGCATGGCCCACCGTGGGCGGCTGAACGTGCTGGCGCACGCGGTCGGGCGCCCCTACTACGAGATCCTGGCCGAGTTCGAGGGCGAGAAGGACATCGACGTCGTCACCGCGCGCCCGCGCGGCGGCACCGGCGACGTCAAGTACCACCAGGGCGCGACCGGGACCTACAAGACCGACGAGGGCAAGGAGATCACGGTCACCCTCGCGAGCAACCCGAGCCATCTCGAGTACGTCGACCCCGTCGTCGAGGGCCGCGCGCGAGCCCGGCAGACCGAGCGCGACAAGCCGATCGCCGAGTACTTCCCGCGCCGCGCGCTGTCCCTGCTGATCCACGGGGACGCCGCCTTCCCCGGCGAGGGTGTCGTCGCCGAGACGATCAACCTCGAGGGCCTCGACGGCTACTCCACGGGCGGCGTGCTCCACATCATCGCCAACAACCAGATCGGATTCACGACCGAGCCGTATGAATCGCGCTCGACGCGGTATGCGTCCGACCTCGCAAAGGGCTTCGACATTCCGATCATCCATGTGAACGCCGACGACCCGGAGGCGTGCGTCTCTGCCGTGCGGCTCGTGATGGCGTACCGCGAGGAGTGGCGGCGCGGCGCCGTCATCGACCTGATCGGGTACCGCCGCCTCGGGCACAACGAGGCCGACGAGCCGGCGTACACACAGCCGCGCATGTACGAGCTGATCAAGAAGCATCCGCCGGTGCGAAAGCTGTACGCCGATGCGCTGGTCGCGCAGGGAATCATCCCCGCGGACGAGCCGGACCGCATGCTGGCCGCCGCGAAGGAGCGCCTGGCGGAGGCGCACGAGCACGTCAAGCATCAGGATGGCCCACCCACCGGCGAGCTGACCCTCGACCGCACACAGAGCGAAGAGCCCGACACCACGTATCCGCTGGACGACCTGCTGTCGGTCAACAAGCAGATCTTCAGCGCACCGGACGACTTCAACGTGCACCCGAAGCTCGCTCCGCAGCGGGAGAAACGGGCCGCGGCCGGGCCGGACGACCCGGTCGACTGGGGCCAGGCCGAGGCGCTCGCCTTCGGAACGCTGCTGACACAGGGACGCCCGCTGCGCCTCACCGGCCAGGACAGCGCCCGCGGCACGTTCAGCCAGCGCCACCTCGTGCTCGTCGACGTGAAGACGGGCAAGCGCTACGCCCCGGTGCAGCACCTCGAGGGTGCGGGGGCCTCGTTCGAGATCCACAACAGCCCGCTGTCCGAGGCGGCCGCGGTCGGTTTCGAGTACGGCTACGGCGTGCAGGCGCCCGAGACGCTCGTGATGTGGGAGGCGCAGTTCGGCGACTTCGTCAACGCGGCGCAGGTCGCGGTCGACCAGTTCATCGTGTCTGGCCTCGCCAAGTGGGGCGAGACGTCACGGCTCACGCTGCTGCTGCCGCACGGCTACGAGGGCGCGGGGCCGGAGCACTCGAGCGCGCGCGAGGAGCGCTTCCTGACGCTCGCAGCCGAGGGCAACATCCGCGCCGCCAATGTATCCACGCCGGCCCAGTACTTCCATCTGCTGCGCCGCCAGGCGCTCGTGGAGAAAATCCGCCCGCTGATCGTGTTCACGCCCAAGAGCCTGCTGCGCAACAACCGCTCCTTCTCGACGCTGCGGGAGCTGGCCGACGGCCTGCTGAAGCGAGTGATCGACGACCCGCGGGCCGCAACGCGACGTGACAAGGTCACGCGCCTGCTGCTCTGCACGGGCCGCATCTACTACGACATCACGGGCCACGAGCTGTACGAAGGCAGCGAAAACGTGGCGGTCGCGCGCGTCGAGCTACTGTACCCGTTCCCGCGCCAGGAGATCACAGAGCTGATCGCCTCCTACCCGAACCTCACCGAGATCATGTGGGTCCAGGAGGAGCCGAAGAACATGGGCGCACGGCGCTTCATGTTCACGCGCAACCGGGAGCGGGAGATGGTCCCCGAGGGTGTCAAGCTCGACTACATCGGCCGCGAGTACCGTGCCAGCCCTGGCGAGGGGTATCCGGCGGCGCACCGGCTGGAGCAGGATCGAATCATCAGCGAAGCGCTGACGGTCTAGCTATTTCCACTTGATGCTGCAGCCGACCGGGTCCGTCTCCGCCGGCGCAGGGTCGGACCCCGCGAGCACCGCGTCGAGTGCGCCGCGCAGCCACTGCGCGTTCTGATCCGGATCGTTGTAGTCGGCGTCCGGCGCGCCGCGGTAGCGCAGGCGGCCGTCGGCATCGGCGACGAACACGTCGGGCGTCGTCTTGGCGCCGTAGGCACGTGCTACCGCTTGTGACTCGTCGTACAGGTAGGGAGCGGGCCAGCCTCCGTCGTCGCGCACGCGCTCCTGCATCGCCTCATAGGAGTCGCGCGGGTAGCGCTCGGCGTCGTTCGGGCTGATCAGCAGGACGCGTGCGCCCTTCGGTTCGTAGTCGCGGGCCACATCGAGGATCCGGTCGTGCCAGGCGAGCGCATACGGGCAGTGGTTGCAGGTGAAGACGATCGCCGTGGGCCGCTCGCCGTTCGCCGGGAAGGTGTGCGGAGCGCCTTCGGTGTCCTCGAGCTCGAACGCTGGGGCCTGGTCCCCGATCGATGGTTCCGCCATTGTCATCCCGCCTTCGTCGCTGACATGAGAGCGTCGCGCACGTCGGCCGGATCGGGAGTCGGCGAGATGCGGCCGTCGCGCAACGTGTAGACGCGGCACGTTAGCCCAACCGGCTCGCCCGGCGGAGGCGGCAACACGTCACGACCGTCGATGCGTATCGTCGGCGATCCGGCGAACGACTCGCGTTCGGCATCCTCGCGGCTGGCGACATGGCGCACCTCGACGGCGGCGGGGTCCAGGCCTGTCTGCGCCATCGCGTCGCGCAGCTCGGCGAGCGCACGCTCGTGCGAGGGACATCCCTCCCACCACAGGAACTCGACGCGGGGGCTCACCCCCGGAGATGTTCCCAGGACGCGGGTCTAACCGCCGCCGAGCAGGTCGCCGAGCCCGCCGCCGCGACCGGATGCCGCGCCGGCCTGGCTCACGCGGCCCTCGGAGGGCTGGACGAGCAACCAGCCGTCGCCGGAGAACTGCATCTGGATCGACTCGCCGGAGCCGCGCCCGATCAGCGTCTTGAGGTTCATGTCGGTCTTGACCGAGGTCTTCACCCCGCTCGACCACGTGATTGCGGCCTGCGGGTCGGCGAACGCAGGGTCGTCCTTCAGCTGGAGCAGCATCGGTGGACCGTCCGACAGCAGCGCCACCCAGCCGGAGCCCGACAGCTCGAGGTTGAACAGTCCGCCCGCGAGCATCCCCGATGCACCCTCGACCTTGCGAATGTCCCAATCGATGCCGTCCTCGAACGCGAGCAGGTTCGGGCTGTTCACCGTGATCTTGTCGTTGTCGAGCTTCACCAGGTGGACCTCCTGCGCGTGATCGGCGAGGAAGACCTCGCCGGTGCCGGAGACCTTCATCAGCTTTGCGCCTTCGCCCGTGGCGACCTTCTTCACCAGGCGGGCCATCCCGCCCGTCGCGGCGCGCTCGAACTTCACCTCGCCCTGGTAGGCCACCATCGCGCCCAGCTTTGCCTGGATCGTCACGTCGGCCAGCTCGACCTTGAGCAGCTTGTGGTTCTGTAACGAGAAGCTCTCGCTGCTCTCCGTCTCACTGAACTGCTGCAACGCCTGCTCTACAGCCATGGTCCTCCGTTCATCGGCTCCGATCGCGTGTCCTGCGCGATTTCTCTTCGCCGTACCCGCCTGCGTGCCTGCATTAGCGCGAAAGCGTCGCCACCGCCGCGCGCAGGGCCTCCTGGACCTCCGCCGCGTGCGCTTCGTCGCGGTAGGGGTTGCGTGGCCAGAAGAAACCGCGCAGGCCGTCCTTGCGCCGGCGTGGCACGACGTGCACGTGCAGGTGGGGAACGCTCTGGCTCACCCGGTTGTTCACAGCCACGAAGGATCCGTCGGCACCCAGCCCCGTCTCGACAGCCCGCGCAAGCAGCTGCGCGTCGGTCATCAGCTCTCCGAGCAGGTCGGCCTCCGTGTCCAGCATCGTGTCGCGGTGCTCGCGCGGGACCAGCAGCATGTGCCCCGGGAAGACCGGGCGGTGATCGAGGAAGGCGAGCGTGCGCTGACCATCGAACACGATGCGCGCGTCGATCTCGCCGCGCGCGATCGCGCAGAACTTGCAATCGCCGGAGGGCACGGCCGCACCCTATCGGCCAAACGTCCAGCGATCGGAAGGAGGGGCCGGGCCTGTGTCTAACGTGCTCCTGTGCGCAAATTCCTCGCGCCCGCGACTCTGACCGCCGCGATCCTCGCCGGATGTCTTCCGACTCCCGCGGATGGGGCGTCCCGATGCACGGGCCTGATCCAGGGCACGGCCGCATCCGAGCAGCTCACCGTGGTCGCGGCCGGCAGCCGCGTGCTGGGGATGGAGGGCGACGACGAGATCACGGGCGGCGCGGGTCGCGATTGCCTCGACGGCGGCCCGGGCAACGACCTGCTGTCAGGCCGCAGCGGAAACGACGTGATGGTGGGCGGCCCCGGGTCCGACCGCCTCGCGGGAGGCAGCGGTGCCGATCGTCTCACCGACGCGCCTTCGTCCTATGCCTTCGGCCTCAGCTCGGGAGCCAATCGCATCGCCGGCGGCCCGGGCGCGGATGTCGTCGAGGTTGCCAACGCGCGCCGCGACATCGTGCGCTGTGGGCCCGGCCGCGACCGCGTGAGCGCCGACCGCGAGGACAAGCTGATCGGGTGTGAGCACAAGACGCTCCTCTCCTCTCCGCTGCCCTCAGCGTCGCCGTACAGAGGCGGCCGCGCCACCACCTTCCTGATCCGGTTCCGCGCGCTCGAGGAGGTCGCCACCAACGGCGAGTTCTTCTCGATCAAGGTGGAGGGCCCGTCCGGGTGCGGCAAGATCGAGACGAGCTCGCTCGGCGTGCGCTACCGAAAGGACGCCGTCGTGCGCTACCGGGTGAAGCCGTTCTCCGGGGACGGGAAGCCCGCGAAGCGCTGGTGCCGCGGCGCGTACCGCGGCAGTGTCAGCTTCGAGCAGGTGCTCGCGGCCGGGTGCGGCCCCGCCTCCCTGCCGGCGGCTGCGAGCTGCACCATGGGGATTCGCGTCGGCGGCTTCTCCTTCCGCGTGCGCTAGCGGCTGAGGACGTGCCGCAGCGCCGGCTCGAGCTCGGGACGGCGGAAGGCGTACCCGCTGTCCAGCAGCTTCCGAGGAATCACGCGCTGACCCTCGAGCACCTCGCCCGCGAACTCGCCCAGCACCAGGCGGACGGCGAACCCGGGAGCAGGAAGCACGGCGGGGCGGCGGAGCACACGTCCCAGCGTGCGCGCATAGTCGGCCTGTGTGACCGGCGCCGGGGCGGTGACGTTCACCACGCCCGAGACGTCGTCGCGCGTCAGCGCGAACATGATCGCGCCGACCACGTCGTCGATCGAGACCCAGCTCACGTACTGGCGGCCTCCGCCGACCGGCCCGCCGAGGCCCATGCGAAACAGCGGCAGCTGCGTCTTGAGCGCACCGCCCCGCGCGCTCTGCACGATCCCGAAGCGCGTGTGCACGACCCGGATGCCGGCGTCGCGGGCGGGCTGGGCGGCCTCCTCCCAGGCGCGCACGACGTCCGCAAGGAACCCGGCGGCGGACGCGGGGCTCTCCTCGGTGACCGGCTCGTCGCCGCGATCGCCGTAGACGCCGATCCCAGATGCGGAGACCATCACTCGTGGCCGCGGCTCGAGTGCCGCGATCGTCTCGCTCACGAGGCGGGTGCCGTTGACTCGGCTCTCGAGGATGCGGCGCTTCTTGTCCTCGCTCCAGCGACCCGCGACGGTCTCGCCGGCGAGGTGCACGACCGCATCGATGCCCTCGAGCGCCGCAGGGTCGATGTGCCCCCGGTCGGGGTCCCAGCGGAATTCTCCCGGCCGGCGCGCCTCGCTGCGGGTGAGGCTCGCGACCGAGTGGCCCTGCTTTTCGAGGATCGACACGAGCGCCGACCCGATCAGGCCGCTCGCGCCGGTCACGAGGACCTTCATGTCTTTTCCTCTACTCGCATCTGGCTTCCACTCACGGTACGTTCCCCGCTCATCATGGCGATTACTTGGCCCGACAGGGCAGACGAGGCGATCGCGGGCGATCTGGCGGCCGCCGTCGCGTACGTGACCCCCGCCGGAGGCGCCGTCGTGACGGCCGTGGCGCCGATCGGCCTGCGCGACCGCGACGCGGGGACCGTCTCCTTCACTACGTCGCTCGGCTTCGGCAAGAAGCTGGAGCGGATCAAGCGCAACCCCCGCGTGTCGCTGGCCTACCACGCCCGGGAGCACGGCTTTGCCGAGTCGTCGGACTTCGTGCTCGTGCAGGGCGACGCAAACGCCTCCACCGATCCCTCGCGTGAGTACCTGGAGGGGACGCTACGGCCACAGGCGGTGCGCTTCATGGGGCCGCCCAAGGAGGGGAAGCTCTTCTGGGACCGGTGGCTGCGCGAGTACTACCAGGACCGTGTCCCCGTGGCGGTGGACGTGCAGCGTGTGAGCGTATGGAGCGAACTCGACTGCTCCGGCCCTTCGGACGTGCATGGAGCGCCCGCGGCCGGCGACCCGGCGCCGCAGGACGAGCCGAAGAACGGCGCCGGGCCGCGTGTCGACGCCGAGCGCGCCGCACGGCGCCTGCGCGGCCTCGACCACGTGCTGCTCGCCTACGTCGGCGGTGACGGATACCCGGAGATCGTCCCGGTCACGGTCGGCGATGCCGGTCCCGACGGCATCCACCTCGCAGCGGCGCGCCCCCTGCCGCCGGGCGGCCGCCGCGCCGGAATCGTGGGCCATTCCTATCGCGCGAAGCTGATCGGCCTCGCGGCCCGCCAGCACACGGGCTGGCTGACCGTGGGCGAACAGGGAGCCGTCTACGCCCCGCACACGGAGAGTGGCTTCAAGGCCCCGCCCAACAAGACCCTGCTGCTGTTCTTCAACGGGCTGCTCGCGAAGCAGGGCCTGCGCCGGGCGCGCAAGCAGGCCGCGCGCCCGGCGCCCGCCTAGCTCGTGGACGACCCGGTGGGCTTCAACGATTTCGCACACGCGGGGTTCCGTGCCCTGTGCGACTGGGCCAACACGCAGCGCTGACGCCGAGATGAACCCGCAACCCTCCGGCGGCGCCGCCTGGCGCCACCGGAGGACAGGTTCGCTGCGGGGCTAGCGGGACCCGCGGGCGGTGGTGCGGCGCGCCGTCTTGCGGCGGGCTGAGGTCCCGGAGGCGCGACGCGTCGTCGCGCGGCCGCTGGATGCGCGGCCGGACGTCGTGCGCCGGGTCGAGCCCGAGCGCGCGGTGGTGCTCCGCGACCGCGGCGACGCGCTGCGTGAGCGCGGGGCGGCCTTCCGGGTGGAGCCGCTGCGAGCGCTGCTCGAGCGCTTGGTCCCGCTCCGCGCGCTGGTGCCGCGGGAACGTGCGCTGCTCGACCGTGAGCTGCTGGAGGTCGTGCGGCGGCTTGCGGTCCGCCGCCGTCCCCCATTGCGCTCGCTGCGCGGGATCTCGGCCTGGACGACCGACTTGGTGAGCCGCGGAATCAGCTTCTCGAGGAACCCGGCCATGCGCTTCTCCTCGCGCAGGATCGCCTTCGCGAGCCTCGCCGTGTCCTTGTCACCGACCGCCTCGGCCAGGTTCTGGATCGCGGTGTAGTGGGCGATCTCCTCGGCCTCTTCCTTGAACTCGGTGCGCGCGTTCTTCAGCAGCACTTCCTGCTCGCTGGTGCCGCGCACCATGTGGACCGGGCCCTGGGCCGGTGCCGCGCCCTTGGCGGCAACTTCCTGCACGACGCCGGCGGCGTCGTGCACCACGCCGCTGAAACCGTCTGCCTTGCCGCCAAGCTTCTTCACGCGCCGCTCGACCTCGCGAGCATGACGCTTCGTCTCGGTCAAATGCTCCTTCAGTCGCTTGCGGTACGTCGCAACAGTCGTCATCGCGATGTGTGCCTCCAGCGCCTGCTCGAGCTGCTTCTCCTTCGTCAGTGCCTCATTGAGGTACTGCACCAGCTTCGTGTCGCGTGCATTGAGCTCCGCCACGAACGCCTCCTTCTGTCGTGTTGCATGTCGGCCTTCTGCGCGCGTTAACTCACGCGGGGGACCGCGAGTACGGGTACTTCATGCCCAATGATGCGCTTTTCACACGCGATTAGACGAGGTTCGGATACTCAGCGCATCGACGCGGCGAGCGCCGAGGCGTTCATGTGCGCGATCGACTCGATCGAGATCATCGGATTGACGCCCGACGCGGTCGGGAACGCGGAGCCGTCGCAGACATACAGGTCGCGTACGTCCCAGGTCTCGCCCAGCGGATTGCAGGCAGATGTCGCAGCCGAACCACCCATTCGCGCGGATCCCATGATGTGGAAGGAGCCGTAGGTGCAATGCCCTGCGTCCCATCCGCATGCGTCGGCGTCACGGATGAACTGCTCGCGATCGCCGTTGCGGCCGGGATCGTAGGACACGAGCCGTGAATGCGAGGAGAAGATGCGCTGTGCGCCGGCCGACTCCAGGATCTGTGCGGCGCCTTCGGTGCCCCTGCGCATGTGCGCGATGTCGTAGTCGGACATCCGGTATTTCACGACGGGATTGCCGTCCTTGCCGACGCGGACCTCGCCGCCGTCGCGGTCGCGCAGCAGCACGCCCACCGGCACCGAATGGGGCAGCGCCTCCATGATCCGGGCGTGCTCGCGGCCGCCGCGCCAGGGGGAGAAGGTGACCAGCAGGCTCGGGTGGATCGCAGCCGTCTCGTATTTGACGCCGTAACCGTCGTCCATGTAACGGTGCTCGTCCGAGTAGATGGCCTGCATCGTGCCCTCCCACGGACGCACCTCCTCGTCGAAGACGCCCCAGACCACCTGGGCCGGGTGCAGCCGCAGGTGCCGGCCGATGTTCTCGTTCGGAAGTCCCGAGCGGCGCAGCAACGCGGGCGTCTGGATGGCGCCGCAGGCCGCCACGACGGCCCTCGCCCGCACGGTCACGCGGTGCCCCGCCGTCGTACGCGCCTGCACTCCACGGGCCGCGCCGGCGTCGACGAGCACCCGTTCCGCGCTCGTGTTGACCAGTATCCGCGTACCCGCGGCGTGTGCATCGGCGAGCCAGGTTTTGACCGTGGACTGCTTTGCTCCCAGGCGGCAGCCGTACCCGCAGTAGCCGCAGTTCTCGCCCTGGTCGCAGCCGCGCACGTTGCGCGGCATCGAGTCGACGTGCCAGCCGAGGTCGGTCAGCCCCCGGTGCAGCACCTGCTCGCGCATCGATTCCCGGTTGTGCTCCTGGTTCATGCCGAGCCGCTCCCAGACCGCGTCGAGGCTCGCGCCGTATTCGCCGGTCGCGAAGGCGGGGACGCCGTGGGATGCCCACTCCGCGCGCACGTCGTCGGGCGTGCGGAACGAGGTCGTGTAGTTGACCGTCGTGCCGCCACCGAGACAGCTGCCGGCCAGCAGCCCGACGCTCTGGTCGTGGGTGGCGGCTCCGCCTCCGTCCATGTACATGCGCCCGTAGCCCTCGTACTCGCCGCCGTCGAAGTCTTCGTCGTCGTAATAGCCGCCGGCTTCGAGCACCACGACGTCGAGCCCCGCGGCGGCCAGCACACCGGCCGCCGTCCCGCCACCGGCGCCGGAGCCGATCACGCAGACGTCGCACTCGAGGCTCGTGTCGCCGTCCACGTCGACCACCCGGATGGCCTTCGGAGGCGCGTTCTCGTTCTTGCCCAGCGGCCCTGCGTAGCCGATCGTGTCCCAGACCGGGCTGCGGCCGCCGTTCTCACCGGGGACCATGTAGTAGAAGAGCAGCGCCCCTTTTCGCAGTGCCTGGAACGCCGCGCGCCGCTGTGGCAACCGGCTGTCGCACCAGGAGAGCAGCACGCGCTCGCGGCGATCGGGCGGCAGCTCGCTGAAGTGGTCGAAGCCGCCCCCGCCGAGCGCGGTCAGCGCGCGGGTGTCCCACAGGGAGAGGAGCTGGGCAACCTGCTTGCGCTCCGCCTCGCGCGGATTCATCGCGACCGCCTCGATCAGGGCCCGCGGGACGCCGGCCTGCGATGCGCGCGGCGCGCCGTTCGATCCAGGCGCGAACGTGTCGCAGATCGCGTTGAGGGCGCGCCATTGCTTGGGGGAGAGCTCCATTGGCGGGATGCTATCCGGAAGTTCGCCGTTCGCCGTTCGCCGTTCGCCGGCGCACGGCGCACGGCGCACGGCGCACTACTTTTTGCAGTCTGGGCACGACCCGCGCAGCACTACGTCATGCTCCGCGACGGAGAATTTGAGGCGCTTTCCCAGGCGCTCGATCGCATTTTCCAGCGCCTCGTCCTCGAATTGCGAGACCTTGCCGCAGCGGTCGCACACGACGTGGTGGTGGTGCTCACCGCCCGCGTGCGCCGGCTCGTAGTACGCGGCGTCGGCGAGGTCCATCCGCCGCACGAGGCTCATCCGCGAGAGCAGGTCGAGAGCCCGGTACACGCTCGCGATACCGACGACGGTGCCGTCGGCACGCAGCCGGTCGAAGACGTCCTGGGCCGTGAGGCAGCAGTCCTGGCGCGCCATCAGGTCCACGACGGCGGAGCGGGCGCCCCCGCTGCGGTGCCCGGCACGGCGCAGCTCCTCGAGCGCGTGCCGGCGCCACTCATCCCGCTCATGGGAGTGACTCGCCATGCCGTCGATCATAGACCGGGTGCGGCCGTGATGGTAATGAGAACAGTTCGCATTATCTGGTATATACCGTCGGGTGGAGGCCATCACTGCCCCGTTCGAACTGCCCTACGTCCAGCGCGGGCTGGCGGAGGTGCTCCTGCTGTCCGCCGGCGCGGGCGTGCTCGGGTGCTGGATCGTTCTGCGCGGCCTCTCCTTCTATGCCCACGCGGTCGGGACGGCGGCCTTTCCCGGGCTCGTGCTGGCGGACGGCCTGAGCTTCGCCGCTCCGCTCGGCGCCTTCGCGGCGGCTGCGGCGTTCGCCGTCCTCGTCGTGGCGCTGAGCGGCCGCGAGCGGCTCGGCCCGGACGTTGCCACGGCGCTCGGCCTGGCCGGCATGCTGGCGCTCGGCACGATCCTCGCGAGCGACGTGTTCGCGTCCGGCCCCGGCGTGGAGTCGCTGCTGTTCGGGAGCCTCCTGCTCATCGAGCCCCGCGATCTCGCGGTTGCGGCCGCGGCGAGCGTCGCTGCCGTGGGCGCGTCGGTGATCTGCGGGCGCGCGTGGCTCACGAGCGGGTTCGATCCTGCCGCCGCCGGGTCCCTGGGCGTGCGCAGCGGCGCGTTCGACGCCGTGCTCCTGGGCCTGGTGGCCCTCGTCGTGACCGCTGCGCTCGCGGCGCTCGGCGCGCTGCTCGTGACCGCGCTCGTCGTGGTGCCGGCCGCGACCGTGCGCCTGTGGACCAGCCGGCTTGCCTCCTGGCAGGCGGCGACGGTCGCGCTGGTCGCGCTCGAGGGCGTCGCCGGGCTGTGGGCGTCGGTCAAGCTGAACGCGCCTCCCGGTGCGACCATCGCGACGCTTGCGGGCGGGGTGTTCGCGGTGGCCGCCGTCGTGCGGTCCGCGAGCCTGCGTGTGCGGCGTGTCGCGGTCGCGACGGCTGCCGGTGCGGCGCTCCTGTTGGCGCCCGTCGCCTGCGGCAGCGACGGCGGCTCGGCGCGCCCGCCAGTTGTCGCCACCACCACCCAGATCGGGGACTGGGCCCGCACCCTCGCCGGTGACCGGTTCGAAGTCCATCAGATCCTGCGCCCGAACACCGATCCCCACGACTACGAGCCGCGGCCGGACGATGTGGAGTCCCTGGCGAAGGCCGACATCGTCCTGAAGAGCGGCGGCGACCTGGACGCCTGGGTCGACGGCGCCCTGGACGACGCCGGCGGCGACGCGGCGGTGGTCGATGTCGGTGACGGGCTGGACACCCGTCGCGACCGCTCGGGCGAGCGGGACCCGCATTGGTGGCACGACCCGCGCAACGCCGAGCGCGCCGTGGGACGCATCCGCGCCGCGCTCGCGTCCGTGTCGGGGGGAGCCGCGAACGCGGTCGAGCGCCGGGAGACCCGCTACGTCGCAGCGCTGCGCCGGCTCGACACGACCATCGCCGCATGCGTGGCGGAGGTGCCGCGTGAACGCCGCAAGCTGGTCACCGACCACGACGCCCTCGGATACTTCGCTGCCCGCTACGACATCGACGTCGTCGGCGCCGCGATCCCGGCTCGCTCGACGATCGCGCAGCCCTCCGCCGGGGAGCTCGCCGACCTCGTCGACACCATCGAGCGCGAGCACGTGCGGGCGGTGTTCCCGGAGCACTCGGTCAACTCCGAGGTCGCCAAGACGCTGGCGCGTGAGACCGGGGCCACCGCGCACTACTCGTTGTACGGCGACACGCTCGGGCCCGCCGGCTCGAGCGGGGACACGTATCTGAAGATGGAGCTTGCCAACGCCGACGCGATCGTGCGCGGCTTCACGGGGGGCCGCAGCGGATGTCCGCGCTAGACACGATCCGCGCCGCCGACAGGCGTGAGCTGGTGACCACCCGCGAACTCTCGGCCGGCTACTCGGGCTCGGCCGCGATCGAGGGCGTCACCGTGGAGATCACGCGCGGAATGCGCGTCGGCGTGCTGGGCCCCAACGGTGGCGGCAAGACCACGTTGTTCCGCGCACTGCTGGGCGAGGTCCAGGTGCTGGCCGGCACGGTCGACGTGGACGGCAGGTGCGGCATCGTTCCGCAGACCGAGCGCTCGCGGCTCGACTATCCCGTGAGCGCACTCGATGTCGCCCTGATGGGGGCACTGAGACGCGTGCCGTGGTGGCGACGGCCCGGCCGCGCCGAGCGCCGCCTGGCGGTCGAGGCGCTCGCCGCCGTGGGGCTGTCGGAACACGCCGGTGAGACCTTCGGCGAGCTCTCGGGCGGCCAGCGCCAGCGTGTGCTCGTCGCGCGCGCCCTCGTGCAGGACGCAGACGTCCTGCTCCTCGACGAGCCCTTCTCCGGGCTCGACGAGACGAGCGCGGCGCGGCTCACGACGCTGATCGACGACCTCGCGGCCCAGGGACGCGCCGTGCTGGTCGCGACGCACGACATGGAACAGACCCGCGCGTGGGACCGCGTGCTGTGCCTGAACCGGCGCCAGGTCGCCTTCGGCGCGCCGGAGGTAACGCTCACCCGCGAGGTGCTGGAGCGCACGTACGGCGGCTCGATCGTGATGCTTCCCGGTGCGGGAGAGCCGCGTGGGGTGCTCCCCGCCCACCACCATCACCACGACCCGGCGTGACGCTCCCGGTCGCCGACGTCGCCGGTGTGCTGCTCGAGCCATGGCGCAACGGCATCTCGGGCCGTGCCCTGGTGGAGGTCGCGCTGCTGGGACTGGCCGCCGGCCCGCTCGGGTGCTGGGTCGTGCTGTACGGACTCTCCTACAGCGCCGAGTCCCTCGCCCACGCGCTGTTCCCCGGTCTCGTGATCGCTGCGCTCGCTGGCTTCCCATTGGTGCTGGGCGCGGCGCTCGGTGCCATCGTCGCAGCGCCCGCGATCGCCTACGCCGCCCGGCTGGGAGCGCTCGGCGGCGACACCGCCGTCGCCGTCGTGGTCACCACGCTCGTGGGGGCCGGCGCCCTGCTCGCGCTCTCTCCCGACACGCCCGCGGCCGTGCAGGAGCTGCTGTTCGGCGACGTGCTCGCCCTCACGAGCGGCGACCTGGTGCTGGCGGCAGCCCTGGCCGCGTGCGTGCTCGCCGCATTGCGACTCGCCCACGGACGGCTGTTGATCGTCGGCTTCGACCGCTCGAATGCCCGCGCCTTCGGCTCGCCCCCGGCCGCCGTGGACCTCGTGCTCCTACTGCTGGTCGGCGCGGTCACCGTGGTCGCGGTGCAGGCGCTCGGCAGCCTGCTGGTGCTCGCGATGCTGGTGGGACCGGCCGCGACCGCCGGGCTCGTGTCGCGGCGCCTGATCCCGATGATGTCGCTCGCTGCGCTGCTCGCGATGCTGGGCGGGGCGGCCGGGTTGTACCTGTCGTACTACGCGGACACCGCGGGCGGTGCGTCGATCGCCGCCGTGGTCACCGCGACGTATGCGTGCGTCGGGCTGGCGCAGCGGCTCCGCCCGCGCGCAGCGGCCGCGATCTAGTCGACCTCCGAGGGCCCGGAATCATCGGTCCGGCAGGACCGCGCTAATCCTGTTCGAGCGGCACTCCCGGCACCGCGTCGGGCGGCGGCCTGCCGGACTTGGCCTGCAAACCCGGCGGATAGGCGATCTTCCACCTGTCGTCCTCGTAGCCGAGCAGGACTCCACTCGAATAGGGCGGATCGGTGCCCTCGACCCTGGCCGTCGCGCTGCGGCCGGACACGGAGACCTTCTTGACCTTGAAATTGCGCACCGGGACCGCCTGCCGTGCGACCCGCCTGATCGCGAACTCGCAACCGAGCGCCAGCTTGCGGCTCGGCAGGAAGGCGATCACCACAGCCTTTCCCCGCTCGTCGAGCAGACGGCACGCGCGCTTCCCGTCACCCGCGTTGAGCGCGTTCAGGTAGCGGCGGATCGTAGTGCTCACACCCGCTTCGGACGGAGGGTCGAACTTCAGCGTGCGGGTCGCGCTCGGCTTGTCGCCGTTGCCGCCGCCATTGCCGCCGCCGTCGCCGTTGCCACCACCACCATCGCCGCCGCAACCACCGATCGCGACGGCGGCGAGGACGATCGCGATCGGCAATGTCAGTGCCCGCATGCCGGGAGCTTAGTCCGGCGCGGGCCGCCGGACGGTAGGATCGGGCCGATGGCCAACGACCAGATCGACGATGTGGTGACGGGCGACGGCTATGGGGTCGGCACGCTCGACGCGCTCGGAGAGGGATACGGCTTCCGCAAGATCCGGCAAGGCCTGGGCGTGACCGCGTTCGGCATGAACGCGCTCGTGCTCCCCGCAGGCTACGAGGGCGGGCGCCACTACCACGACGAGCAGGAGGAGACCTACTTCGTGCACCGCGGCACGGTCGAGTTCCAGTTCGGCGACGGGTCGGCTCACGTGCTCGGCCCGGGCGGCCTGGCACGCGTCGACGCGGCCACGGTCCGCAAGATCAGGAACGTCTCCGACGAGGACGCGGTGATCGTCGTGACCGGCGGCAAGGACGGCTACGTCGGGCGCGACGGGCAGCTGCCGCCGGGCGAGCATCCTGTGCGTCCGGGAGCACCGCCGGGAGCGGCATGAGCTTCATCGCATTCGTCATCCTGATCTCCGTGGGCGGGCTGCTTGTCGGCGCACTCGCACGCCTTGCGCTTCCGGGCAAGGATCCGATGACGCTCGGCCAGACGATGCTGGTCGGGATCGCCGGATCGCTGGCCGCAGGTCTGGTCACCTACGCGTTGTGGGACAAAGGGCCGGCAATCGCGATCGCGGTGCTGTTCGCCACCGTGATCGTGTACTTCGTGCGCCGCGCTCGCGGCGGGGGCCTTGCAAGCCCCGGCCGCCCGCCGGTCGACCGCTGAAGGCTTAGAGGCGAGCGCCCGAGCGCTTCTCGACCACCTCGAGCAGCGCCGCGAAGTCCCGCTCCCCGAGCCCGCGCCGCTCAGCCTCGGCGAGAACCTCGGCAGTGTCTTGCACCAACTGCATCCTGACTCCAACCGCCTCTGCCTCTTCGAGGCAGAGGCGTAGATCCTTGAGCATGTGCTCGAGCTTGAAGAGCGTGCTCCAGTCGTGGGCGCGCATGGGCCCGGCCTTCAGCTCCATCATCGCCGACGCGCCCGACCCCGCTCCGACCACCGTCACGAGGGCATCGAGGTCCGCGCCGGCGAGCTTGCCCGCGAGCAGCGCCTCGGCGGCGACCGCGGTGTTCGCGGCCGCGACCGCGTTGTTGATGACCTTCACGAGCTGACCCTGCCCGACCTCGCCGACATGCACGATCAGCTTCCCCATCGCCTCGAACAGCGGGCGCGCGCGCTCGAACGAATCCGGTGAGCCGCCCGCCATGATCGTGAGCGTCCCGTCCTCGGCCTTGGGTGAGGAGCCGGTGACGGGCGCGTCCATGAACTCGACACCGCGCTCGGCCAGGCGCCCGGCGATGCGCCGCGCCGCGCGCGGGCCGATGGTGGACATGTCGATGCACAGAAGGTCGCCGCGGGCGCCCTGAGCGACGCCCCCCGTGCCGAGCAACACCGACTCGACCTGGTCGCCGTCGACGACCATCGTGATCACCACATCGCAGCGCTCGGCGACCTCGGCGGGAGACCCGGCGACCTCGGCGCCATGCTCTGCGGCCCACTCGCGCGCGGTCTCCGCCGTGCGGTTCCAGACCACGAGGTCGTATCCGGCGCGCGCGAGGTTGGCCGCCATGCGCGTGCCCATGATCCCGAGCCCGATGAAGCCCACCCGTTCGGCCATCGCCGCACTGTAGAGGTATCCGCATGTGTGACGAGCGGCACGTTCCCGGCGTCGCGCGCGGCGGTAGGTTCGGGGGTGATTCGGCTTCTCAACAAGGGAGGGGTTAGATGGCCAGCGCTGTCACGACGGACGCTCTGGACCGGCTGAACGGCCAGTTCGGTGGATCCGTGATCCGGGCGGGGGATGCCGCCTACGACGAGGCTCGGACGCTTTTCAACTCGATGATCGACAAGCGCCCGGAGTTGATCGCGCAGTGCAGATCCGCGGATGACGTGATCGCCGCCCTTCGCTTCGGCCGCTATCGAGATCTCGAGATCGCCGTGCGGGCGGGCGGACACTCCGTGGCGGGCATGTCGCTGAACGAGGGCGGGCTCGTGATCGACGTGCGGCCGATGAACGGGATCGAGGTCGACCCCGCGGCGCGCACCGCGCGGGTCGGGGCCGGATGCACCTGGGCCGAGCTCGACCGGGCCACCCAGGAGCACGGGCTTGCGACCACCGGTGGTCGTGTTTCGACCACGGGCGTTGCCGGACTCACCCTCGGCGGTGGATCGGGTTGGCTGGAGCGCAAGCACGGCCTGTCCTGCGACAACCTCGTGTCGGTCGAGCTCGTGACCGCCGACGGATCCCGGATCACCGCCGGCGCGGACGAGCACCCCGATCTGTTCTGGGCGCTGCACGGTGGCGGCGGCAACTTCGGTGTCGCAACCGCGCTCACGTTCCAGCTCCATCCCGTCGGTCCGGAGGTGTTCGCGGGGCTGATGCTCTTCGATGCGGACAAGGGCCGCGAGTTGTTGCGCCTGGTGCGCGACCTGATGGCGGGCGCGCCACCGGAGTTCGGGCCCGCGATCGCCTACCTGACCGTTCCACTGGAGGAAGAGCTGCCCGCACATCTGCACGGCAAGCTCGTCGCAGGGCTCGCGCTGTGCTACTCCGGAGCGGTCGAGGACGGCGAGCGTTTGGTCCAGCCCTTCCGCGACCTCCGGCCTGAGGTGGACCTCATGGGAGCCGTTCAGTACGCGGACTTCCAGTGCTCCATCGACGATCCGCCCGGCTACCGGAACTGGTGGACCGCCGAGTATCTGCACGAGATCAGCGACGAGGCGCTCGAGACGATCCACCGCCACGGGCTGGCAACACCCACGGGGCCGTCCCAGACCTTGGTCGTGCCCTGGGGCTGTGCGGTGGCGCAGATCGGCGAGGACGAGACGCCGCTCTCACAGCGGGACGCGACCTGGGTCGTGCACCCGTTCGCATTGTGGGAGGACCCCGCCGACGACGAGCGGGTGATCGGCTGGGCACGCGGGTTCCGCGACGACATGCGGCAGTTCTCGTCGGGCGGCACCTACCTCAACTTCATCGGGGACGAGGGCGAGGACCGCGTGCGCGCGGCGTTCGGAGAGGAAAAGTACGCACGGCTGTCCCGCATCAAGGCGCAATACGACCCGGACAACGTGTTCCGGGGCAACCAGAACATCCGCCCCGCCGCGGCGCCGTAAACCGGCGCTAGCGCGCCAGGCCGTTCACGAAGTCGACGAACTTACGCGTGTCGCGCATCGGCGGGCCGTGGCCGAACACGACCACGGCGGGCTCCAGGGCCGCCAGCTTGCGAGCCGATTCGCGGTTCTGCGCGGGGTCGGTCGTGAACGCGGCGGGCGGCTCGTGCAGGCCCGGGATCGCCGTGATCAGGTTCATGCCGTTCAGCACGTCGCCGGCGATCAGCACGCGGTCGGACTCGCGCCAGTACGCGACGTGGCCGGGTGAGTGCCCGGGCACGTCCAGCACGCGGAACCCGGCGACCTCGTCGCCTTCCCGCAGCCGGCGCGCGACCGGGTGCGGCGGCCCTCCCCACATCTTCATGATCAGGGTGTTGAGCGGGTGCCTCTTCTGGCCGAGATTGCCGCTCTCCATCGCGTCGGCGTCGCGCTCGCCGCACCACAGCTCGATGCCGAGCCGCTCGCACACCTCCTTGCTCGCCCCCTGGTGATCGGGGTGGGCGTGCGTGAGCGCGTGGGTCGCCACCTTGTGGCCGTCGAGCTGGCGGAAGATGCGCCGTCCCGAGTGCCGGGTCCCGGCGTCGATCAGGACGTCGCCCATCAGGAAGACGTTGATCGCGTTCGGCGGAAAGCCGCCGAGCTGCCAGAGATCGTCCGCGACCTGCTTCACGGGCGGGATCTTAGATGAGTGGCGCTCAGACGATCGGGCCGGTGGGAGCCGGTGAGTCCTCCACCCGGCGCCACTCGCGGATCTTGCCGTCCCGCACGACGAAAGTGGTCCGCGCGGTCATCCCGGTGCCGGTGCCGCAGACGCCCGGGCCGGGCCGCTCGGTGAGGCGGAACACCGCCGTGGTGAAGCCCGCCGACGAGGAGGTCCGCAGCAGGCGCGCGCCGCACGGCAGCTCCGCATTGAACCGGCGCACCTCCGCGCGTGTGCGCAACACGATCGGCGGTGTTCCGTTCGACACGACGCTCGGGAGGGCGAAGAAGTCGGCCGCCCCCTGCACGTCGCCGGCGCGCAGCGTGTCGGCCCAATGGCGGATCACGGCCTCGGGTGCGCGGTCAGGCGCGGCCTCGCCCCCGCCGCGATCGCCACAACCGGCGATGCCCGCGACGACGGCCACGGCCATCGTGATCGCAATCCTCGGGCGCACGGGTCGATCATCCTCCATCCGTCCAGCACCCTGTCGCACCAGCCGTGCGCGGCTCTAGCCTCGTGCAATGCGCTTGCGCCTTCTCCTGCTCGCCGCCGCCGCATTCGTGTGCGCCGGCGCGCTCGCGAGCGGCCAGGCACCGAAGGGAGCCTCGCGCTGCGACGTGTTCCCCCGGAGCAACCATTGGAACCAGCGGGTCGACTCGCTGCCGGTGGCGTCGAACTCCGGCGCGCTGGTGCGCAGCATCGGCCTCACCTCTCCGGTGCATCCGGACTTCGGGTCCGGGCTGTACGAAGGACGCCCGATCGGCATTCCGTTCACCACCGTGGGGCCACGCCAGAAGAAGGTTCCCGTGACCTTCGAATACGCCGGCGAGTCGGACGGCCGGCGGTATCCGATCCCGCGCAAGGCGCCGGTCGAGGGCGGCCGCGCAGCGGACGGGGATCGCCACGTGATCGTCGTGGACCGGCGGCGGTGCCGCCTGTACGAGCTGTTCGCCGCCTATCCCGTCAGCGGCGGGCGCAGCTGGCGCGCCGGGTCGGGGGCGATCTGGAGCCTGCGCTCGAACAAGCTGCGCCCGGCAGGCTGGACTTCGGCCGACGCGGCGGGGCTGCCGATCCTGCCCGGCCTCGCCCGCTACGAGGAGGTGCGGCGTGGCGAGATCGACCACGCGTTGCGCTTCACGGCGTCGGAGACGCGCCGCGCATACGTGTACCCGGCGCGCCACTTCGCGTCGAGCGCGACCGACCCCGGCCTCCCGCCCATGGGCCTGCGCGTGCGGCTGCGCGCGAGCTTCGACACCTCCGGCTTCGGGCCGCAGTCGCGCGTCGTGCTGCGTGCGCTGAAGCGCTACGGAATGCTGCTGGCCGACAACGGCTCGCCGTGGTTCCTCAGCGGCGCGCCGTCACGCGGCTGGGACAACGACGACCTGCACGGCCTGGGCCGGGTGCGCGGAAGCGACTTCGAGGTCGTGGACACCTCGTCGCTCCCCCGCCCGGGTCAGTAGCCGCCGTCGTCCGTCACCACCATCTGATGCGCCGCTCCAGCCACCCGGTGCTGCACCAGATGCTGCGCCGCATCATCCAGGACGAGCGCCGTCATTTCGCCTTCTACCGGGCACAGGCGAAGGCGCGGCTCGAGGACAACCCGCGCGCCGGGAAGATGGTCCGCGCGGGACTGCAGGCCTTCTGGACGCCCGTGGGCGCAGGGGTCAAGTCGCAGGAGGAGGTCGACGCGCTCGCGATCTACCTGTTCGGCGACTCTCCGGAGGGCCGCGAGGGCGCGCGTGAGATCGACGCCACGATTGCCGAGATCCCCGGGCTGGAGGAGTTGACCCTGCTCGAGGACGCGCTCGACGACGCACTCGCGCGGGCCGCGGCGAATCCTGGGTACGCGGGAGTCCTCTCCCCCAGGGCGCCTTCCCAGAACGGCGCCGCACGCGGCGCCGCGCTAGCCGTCCGCTAGCTCGCGGAGCTCGTCGCCAGGCCTGATCTGCCCGTCGCTCACGATGTCGGCACGCAGGCCGCCGCGATTCACGAGCCCCTTCAGGACGCCCGGCTGGGTGAGCTTCTGCAGGTGGCTGCATGGGTCGCACAGCTCCCGGCCGACGCACTCCGCCTCGCCGACGGTGAAGTGGCGGCCGACGAGATCGTTGAGCGCGACGCCGCGCGTGACGACGTTGCGGCGCGACTCGGCGGGTGCCAGCTCAATGCCCGTGTCGCGCGCAAGGCCCTCGACGGCCTCCGCCTCGATCAGCGTGATGTCACGGCCCTCGCTGCGCGGGTCGTCCGAGTACGTGCCCGCATCGTCGAAGTAACGATCGCCCTCGAGGCCCTTGCCCGCGACGGCGTTGACCGCATCGCGCGGGGACGGGAGCACCTCCGCCTCCGGCGCGGTGTAGATCGCCTCGACGGATCCGCGTTGCATTCCCGACAGCGTAGCCGCGCTCGCCGCTACCTTGGATGCATGGAGGACCCGATGGAAATCCGTCCCGGGGTCACGGTCCCGCTGTCTGATGTCACGCTGCGCACGAGCCGCTCGTCGGGGCCGGGAGGCCAGCACGCAAACGTCACGGCCTCGCGCGTCGAGGCGGTGTTCGACGTGGCCTCCTCATCGCTGCCCGAGGAGGAGAAGCGGCGCATCCAGGCGCGGCTGGGGCCGCGCGTGACCGCCGTCGCCCAGGACGCGCGCGGCCAGGCGCGCAACCGCGAGCTGGCGCTCGAGCGGCTGCGCGAGCGACTGTCGGCGGCGCTCAAGCCCCGCCGCCCGCGCCACGCCACACGCCCCACCGCTGCCGCGCGGCGACGGCGCCTGGAGCAGAAACGCCACCGCGCGGAGCGCAAGCGCGCGCGGCGCCGGCCCTCGGGGGACGAGTAGGCGTGTCCTCCCGCTCGGCCGTGATCTGGGTGGGCGTGTTCCTCGTGCTCGCGTTCGCGGGCGGAGGCGGGTTCGACCTGCTGGGCTCCGACGACAACAGCCCGATCAAGGGCGCGGGCCTCACGGGGCGCGTGGAGCGGATCGTGGACGGCGACACCGTGAAGGTGCGCCTGCCGCAGCGGCGCCGCACCGTCACCGTCCGCTACATCGGCGTCGACACTCCCGAGTCGGTGAAGCCGGGGGCGCCCGTCCAGTGCTACGCGAAGCAGGCGAGCGACTTCAACGAGCGGCTCGTGACGGGGCGGCGTGTGCGCCTGCGTATCGGGCGCGAGCGCACCGACCGCTACGGCCGCACGCTCGCCTACGTGTACCTGATCGACGGGCCGCACCGGTTCGTCAACGCCGAGCTGGTCCGCCGCGGCTACGCGCACGCGGTCGAGTTTCCACCCAACACCGACTTCGCCGACCGCTTCGACCGCCTCGAGCGCCGCGCACGGGAGCAGCGGCGCGGCCTGTGGAGCGCCTGCGAGTAGAACCGGCTAGAAGCGGAGAACTGCGGCGATCGAGCCGACCGCGTCGAGGTCGGGGTGATGGCGCGTGACCACGACCTCTGCCGACTGCTCGAGCGCGCGCTCCATCGCCGACTCCACCACGTCGTCGCGCTTCAGCAGCTCCTCGCCCGTGGCCGACTGCCCCGGCTCCGCGGACAGGAAGTCCGCACGCGGGGACACATAGCCCTCGGCGCGGAAGCCGTCGGCCACGAGCAGCGCCTCGACGCGCTGCTCGTTGAGCGCCTCGAGGGTGTCCGCCAGGCCTGCCACGGCGCGCTCCTTGCGCCCGAGCCCGCTCTGCAGACGGTCGAGCCAGTGGCGCTCGCGTTCCCGCTCGTCGCGCTCGATGATCGTGGCCGCCTCCCGCGCGACCGCTGCGGGATTGGCCTTCACGTCGATCTCGAGACGGCCTGCGATCCGCTCGCGCAGATAGCTGTGCAGGCTGTGCTCGACCTCCCCCCGCATCTCGTCGGGACAACCGATGATGAGCCGCTGTGCCGCACCGCGCTTGAAGAGCTTGAACAGCTCCTCCCCGGCGTGCTTGACGTGGTCCTTGGTCTCCTTCTGGATTCCGCGCTGGTAGCGCGCCTGCGACCAGCCGCCCTGATCGTGCCAGCGGTGGACGTCGTCGACGAGGCTCAGGACCTCGCGCATCCCGTCACGACCCCCGGCCAGGATGCGCGCGAGCTGGCGGTTGATCAGCAGCACGCTGTACCCCTCGCCGCCGGGCATCCCGGCGAGCGGCTCGATGAAGGGCGAGTCGTCGATCGTGACCTCGCTGCGGATCGGCCGGCCCAGGCGGTGGACCTCGAACAGGTCGATGCCCGACGACGCAAACACGGCCGCGCCGCGCGTGCCGCTGGCGTCGAACTCGCTCGTGAACCAGGTCCTGATGCGTTCGACGTCCTGCCTCAGCTCCACCTTCTGCTCGTGGGGCAGGCTGTCGGCGCGTACCGCCCGCTCGACCACGTCGAGGAGCGACTCGAGCTCCGTCCGCCGGTGCTTGGGCGTCGGGAACTCGCTCGGGTCCAGGTTCAGATAGAGGCTCAGGACCTTGTGGCCCTCGGGGCGGAGCGTGGCCAGCTCGCGCAGGCGCTGTTTGGTGGTCACGGCGACATCATTGCGAATGGGATCGCGCGGTGCTATATGCGCCCGGCGGCCTGCCGGTGCCTGCGCGCGATCGCGTCCACGATCACAGCCGCGAGGAGGACACCGCCGGTGACCATGAACTTGACCGAGGACTCGAGCGCCAGCAGGTCCATTCCGTTCGAGATCGAGCCGATCACGAGCGCGCCGAGCAGCGCCGACCAGACCGAGCCCCGGCCACCGAACAGGCTCGTGCCCGCGATCACGGGGCCCGCGATCGCGAGGAGCAGCAGGTCGCTTCCCCCGGAGCCTTGGTTCACGGCCAAGAGGCGCGAGGCCTGCATGATGCCGCCGATCGCCGCCATCGAGCCCCCGATCGCGAACACGACCACGCGGATCTTGTGCACGTTGATTCCCGCCCGCCGCGCCGCCTCGGCGTTGCCGCCCACGGCATAGACATGACGGCCGAAGTGCGTGCGCCTCGCGACGTACTCCATGCCGGCCACGAAGCCGACGAGGATCAGCACCGCCAATGGCACGCCGCGGTCCGCGTTCAGGACTGCCACCGCCGCGATCACGGCGGCCGCGACCACGACGATCCGGATGAGGGGGCCGGTGAGCTGACGGTCGGCCAGGCCGGCGACGACGCGCTGCCGCCACGCCCACAGGCTGGCCGCCGCATAGACGCCGATCGCGACCAGGGCCATGGTCAAGCCGACCGCATCCGAGTAGAAGGTGTTCGCAAGCCCGGTGATCTTGCCGTCCGTGATGTTGATCGTTCCGGTGTCGCCGAGTACGTAGAGCAGCGCTCCCTGCCAGGTCAGGAGCCCGGCGAGCGTGACGACGAACGAAGGGATGCCGAAGCCGGTGGAGAGCGCGCCCTGGACCGCGCCGATCGTCATCCCGCACAGCACGCCGGCGGCGATCGCGAGATACGGGTCCCAGCCGTGCTTGACGTTGAGCACCGCCATCACCGCCGCGGCGAGTCCGCTGACGGCACCGACCGAAAGATCGATCTCTCCCAGCAGCAGCACGTACACGACGCCGACCGAGATCAGGCCGACGGCCGTGATCTGGAGCATCAGGTTCGTGAGGTTGACCGCGGTCAGGAAGCGGTCGTTCTGGGACTGGAAGATGGCCCAGATCACGACCACGCCCAGGATCACGCGCAGCGACGCGAGATCCCCCTGCACGAACCTCCGCAGAACCTCACCGCGGGTCGGGCGCTCGAGGCCGGTCGGTGCGGGTGGCGATGTGGTGCTCACGCCGGCGGTCCCGCCCCGTTGCCGTTTTCCTCCGCCCCCGTCGCCCCGGTGATCGCCGCGACGACATCCTCGCGGGTCGTCTCGTTTACGTCGAAGTTCCCGGCCGGGCGGCCGAGGCGCAGCACGAAGATGCGGTCCGCGACCGCGAACACATTTGCGAGGTTGTGGCTGATCATGACCACGCCGAGACCACGCTCGCGCAGCCGCTTGACCAGCTCCAGCACCGTCGCTGTCTGCACGACACCGAGCGCGGCCGTGGGCTCGTCGAGCAGCACGACCTTCGGGTTGCCCAGCAGCGATCGCGCCACCGCGACCTGCTGGCGCTGGCCTCCGGAGAGGCCGCCCACCTCCGAGCGCACGCTCGGGATCGTGACGGCGAACTGCTCGAGCAGCTCGTGCGACCGGTGCTCCATCGTGGTCTCGTCGAGCTGTTGTGTCACCGCACCTACGCCGGAGCCGGTGAGCTCGTTCCCGAGAAACAGGTTGGCCACCACGTCGAGGTTGTCGCACAGCGCCAGGTCCTGGTAGACGGTCGCGATCCCCAGCTCGACGGCATCGCTGGGGCCGGTGATCTTCACGGGCCGGCCCTCGAATAGGAATTTGCCCTCGTCCATGGTGTTGATCCCCGAGATCGCCTTCACGAGCGTGGACTTGCCCGCGCCGTTGTCGCCCACGAGGGCCACCACCTCGCCGCCGCGCACCTCGAAGTCGACGCCCTCGAGCGCCTGCACGGGCCCGAAGCGCTTGCTCACGCCCTCGAGCGCGAGCAGCGGTGCGCCGTTCGTGCTCATCCGGTCAGCCGGGGCGGGCCGCAAGCGGCCCGCCCCGTGAGTCCGTTACTGAATTCCGGCTTCCGTGCATGCGCTCTTGTACTGCCCCTTGCAGAGGTCCGCTGCGTTGACGTCACCGCCATCGACGACCTTCTTGACGTCGGCCTTGAGGATGGCGACCGGCGTCAGGATCACGGACGGCACCTTCTTCTGGCCGTTGTCGACCTGCTGGTTGATCAGGTCCGAGGGCACGTCGTCGCCCTTGACGAGCGCGACTGCGATCTGCGCCGCCGCGTCGGCCTCCGGCTTACTCGCCTTCCAGACGGTCATGAACTGCTCGCCGATGAGAATCCGCTGCAGTCCAGCAGCCGTGGCGTCCTGGCCGGTGGTGGGGCGGTCCGCGGGCTTGATCCCGGCCGACTTCATCGCCGCGATCGCGCCACCGCCGAGGTCATCGTTCGCGGCGAGGACTCCGCCGAAGCCGTCGTTGCCCAGCGAGGTGATCGACTGCTGCATCTCGTTCTGAGCCTTGTCGGCGCTCCATCCCGGGGTGTCGAACGACTTGGGGATCTTCACTCCAGCGGCCTTCAGGGTGTCGTTCGCGCCCTTCTTGAACAGCTTGGCATTGTTGTCCGCCGGGTCGCCGGCCAGCATCACGACCGGTCCGGTGGGCTTGTTCTGCTCCTTCAGCCCCTTGATCAGGGTGTCGCCCTGCAGCTTGCCAACGCCCTCATTGTCGTACGAAACGTAGTAGTCGACGTCCGAATCCGTGACGAGGCGGTCGTAGCTGACGACGGGCACGTCCTGCGCCTTGGCCTTCGTCACGATCGCGGCCGCGGAGCCCGCGTCGACGGCGTCCACGACGAGCACGTCCGCGCCCTGCGTGAGGGCGGCCTCGGCCTGGCTCTGCTGCTTTGCAGCGTCCTGCGTCGCGTTGCTGTAGAGCAGCTTGCAGTCGCTGCACAGCTCCTTCACCTTGGCCTCGAAATTGGGCCGGTCGGACGCTTCGTAGCGCGGCGTGTGGTTCTCCGGCAAGAGCAATGCGATCGTGCCGCCGCTGCTGCCCCCGTCACCTCCGCCGCAGCCGGCGGCAATCGACACGAGCGCAAGCAGCATCGCTGCCGCGCCACCTAGACGGACGTTCCTGCGAAACATCTCCTCACCTCCACTCGCGGTGGCCGCGGGCTCGCGGCACATGCCCATACAGGTCATATCACTTCTGGGCTTGCCTTCATCGTCGCGTGCGACCGCCTGGCACTACGCTGGCGCGATGAGCGAGCTGAAAGGGGCGATCATCGGCTACGGGCTCGCCGGCTCGGCCTTCCACGCCCCGCTGATCTCCTCGACGCCCGGTTTGGCCATCGCGACGGTCGTGACGGGCAACCCGGGGCGGCGCGAGCAGGCGCTTCGCGAGCACCCCGCAGCCCGCGTGGTGTCGACGCCGGAGGAGCTCTGGCGGCTGGTGGACGAGCACGATTTCGTGGTGGTCGCGACACGGAACGACGCCCACGCGCCGCTTGCCGAGCGCGCTCTCGACGCCGGGCTGGCGGTGGTCGTCGACAAACCGCTCGCGACGAGCGCGGAGGAGGCGGCGGCGCTCGTCGAGCATGCGCGCGCGAGCGGGCAGCTGCTCACGGTGTTCCAGAACCGGCGCTGGGACTCCGATCAGCGCACGCTGCGCAAGCTCCTGGCGGAGGGCGCCCTGGGCGAGATCCTTCGGTACGAATCGCGGTTCGAGCGCTGGCGCCCGGACCCGAACACCGATGCGTGGCGCGAGACCGCGGTCCCGGAGCAGGGCGGCGGCGTCCTGCTCGACCTCGGAAGTCACCTCGTCGACGAGGCTTTGCAGCTGTTCGGGCCGGTGGCCGACGTCTACGCCGAAATTGACAACCGCCGGGGTTCGGCCGGCGACGACGACACGTTCCTGGCGCTGCGACACCGATCCGGCGCCTACAGCCACCTGTGGATGTCCGCGCTTGCCGCCGCTCCCGGCCCGCGCCTGCGGGTACTCGGAACGCGCGCCGCCTACGTCGTCGCGGAGGTCGACGGACAGGAGGACGCGCTGCGGTCGGGGCGACGCCCCGACGATCCCGGCGAATGGGGCGTCGAGCCGGAGTCGCGCTGGGGCCGGCTCGTGCAGGGCGAGGAGAGCGAGCCGGTCCCGAGCGAGCCGGGCGCGTGGCCGGCCTTCTACTCGGAGCTCGAGCGCGCGCTGCGCGCAGGCGGGCCGCCTCCCGTCGATCCGGCCGACGGGGTCGCGACGCTCGAGGTGATCGAGGCCGCACGCCGCAGTGCGGCCGAGCGCTAGCCGCGGACGGTCACTCGCACGATGCGGGAGTGGCCCAGCTCATACGGATAGGCCGTTTCCCGCCGGATGCGCGCCCGGAAGCCGTACACGACGCGACCGCGCGTGGCCTCGAAGCGGTAGGCGTAGCGCCAGCGTCCCGCGGAGTCGGCCCGCGGCGCTGCGAACGTCCGCCAGCGACCGCGCAGCTTCACCTGCAGGTCGACCAGCTTGCCGCCCTCGGGGAGGGGTCGCCCGAGCAGCCGCCCGCTGAAGGTGACGGCCTCGCCGTTTCGCACGCCACGCCGGTCGACAGCGATCGACGATCGCGCGGGGACCCGCACTGCCATGTCGGCCGAGGACGGCCGGACCGTGTCGGTGCCCTCCCAGTGAAACCTCAGGGTCCGCGACGGTCCCGATCCGGCGTTGAACCGGAAGCTGCCGTCCACACCCGTGCGCAGCGCGGCGAACCGCGCGAATGCTCCTCCGGTGCGCAACCTGGAAAGCACGGTGATGGTCGTACGCCCGACCGACGCGCCGTTCGCGGTGAGCCGGCCGCTCAACTCACTCCTGTTGCGGACGCTGCGCACCGTCCGGCAGCGTGGGCGCCGCTTGTAGCGACACCGCCGGCGGTCGAGCTGGAGCGCTCCGGCCGCGCGCAGCGGCAAAACCACCCTCATCGGAGAGCCATCCACGCGGTTGGCCCCGGTGCGCTCGTTGCCGGCCACGTCCCTCACCCGGGCGCGGAGCTCGTAGGTGCCGTCCGGGAGCCCGAGGTCGTCGATGCGGGCCGCCAAATGGTCGCCGTCGAGCCGGCCTCCCGCGTCGGTCCAGACCGCGGTCCCGATGCGGCGCAGCTCCACCGTGCCCTCCCCCACGCCTGAACCGGCGTCGGCGACTCGCACTCGAATGGTGCGCGGATCACGGGACTCCTGTTCCTCGAACTGTGCCGTGGGCGCCTCGTCGTCGAAGCGCAGCCGCACGGAGTCGCTCGCGCGGGCGGAGTCGTGGTTGCCGGCCGCATCCTCCAGCCACACCCGTGCAAGCCACTCCCCCGGCTGCGGGACGCGAAGTTCCAGCGCGGCGATGTCGTCCCCGTCCGCGACGCCCAGGGCGCAGTCGCCGCCGCCCGCAGGACACAGCCGGTAGTGAGCTCGGGCGATCGGAGCCACCTGACCCGGCGGGTTCGACCAGCGCAGGTCGAAGCGGTTGGCAGAGCGCCAGCCCTCTCCGCCGCCGACCACAACGCCCTCCGGCTTGGTCGGGATCGTGTTGTCCACCCGAATCGTCCGACCGACCTGCGCGCCGTTGCCGCCGGCATCGATTGCCTCCACGTCGATGCGATGCTCGCCGTCCGCGAGCGTCGACGTGTCGATGTCATGCCCGCCAGGGACGATGTCGACGCACGGTCGCGCCCGCGTGAAGTTGCATCGCACCCAGTCGGGCATGGACCCGTCCCGGTAGTCGAGCGCCTGTCGCCCGACGGCGTCGACGTAGAGCCGCGACATCATGATCCCCGAGCCGTCCGTGTAGGAGGTCCAGGCCTCTTCGCGGCCCCGGTGCCATCCATCGCTCCACAACGCGCCGTGCGCCGGAGTCAGCGACGGCGCGGTGACGTCCCGCACGCGCACCGTTACGTTGGCGGCCGAAAACAGGCCGCGGTTGGCCGGTGAGAACGGGCTCGCGGACAGATCACAGCCGGCGGGGTTGACACAGCGGGTCTGGAACCTGAACCGGGAGTGCGAGTACAGGTTGACCGTTGCTGCGATCGAGAAAGTAGGGGTCGCGACCCCGCAGTACGAGTTCCACGGATAGCAGCCGTAGGGATAGTCGCCCGCGTCCCAATCCGAGTCGAACGCGACGATCCCCACAGACCAGTCGTAGTTCAGGCGGATCGCCCCCACGTTGAAGGTGACATTCGCGAGCTCGGTGCCGGGCGGCGCGGTGAAGATCTGATAGGCGCCCGCTCCGTAGGGTGCGCGCCCGCCGTTGGACGTCGCCTTGGTGACGACGCCAGTCCCGACCCCACTCGAGGGAGGGCAGATCGAATACGCGCTCATCATCGAATCGGCAGCGGCCGCAAACGCGTTCTGCGCCGCCCCCGCGGTACTGCCACACGCGTACACCTCGTAGATGCCGGCCCGCGCGGGCGCGACCCACGACATCGCCAATGCCAGCGCCCCTGCGGCTGCAGCCAGGAACCTCATGGCCCGAACTCCCCGCCTCCGGCGCCGGGTCGCGGGGCGGATGAGCCGGCTGCGGCCGCGGCGAAGCTCTCGGTCGCGACCGAGTCGTCCGGCGCGGAGGACGCCGCGCTCGCGTCGGCCGCCGCATCGGCCGCGGAGCGCTCCGGCCCGAACTCGCCGGCGGCCGTGGCGGCAACGGTCTGCTTCGGGTCCGGCGAAGGCTCAGGATGCTGCGGCTCCGCGGTCGCCGGGGCGGGCTGGCCGACCGGCATCTCGGCCGGCGGCCTCGGCGCGTCGACCGGCTCGACCTGCCGTTCGGCGCGCGCCGGCTGCTCGCGCTCGGGAAAAGCCCGCACCTGTTCGTGGACGGCAGCCCCTCCGCCGGCCAATGCAGCGGTGGAGGCGACGACCGCGGCCGCCTTCTGAGCGGTGACCATCTCCGCGCCCTGTTGGAGTTTCGCGCCGAGCGCCCCGGCCCGCTCGCCGCCACCGCCGGACACCCAATCGGTGAAGCGTGACCACATGCTCGCTCGCTCGAGCAGGGGCAGGACGACGGACGGCGGCACCAGCTCGGCGAGACGTGCGGGCCCTGACCGGTAGGCGCGCAGCGCAGCCCGGCACGACTGGCACGACGACAGGTGCGCCCGCAGGGTGCGCTCGTCCTGCTCGCCGGCGTGACCGTCGCATACCGCGGACAGGATCGGCCGAAAGTGCTCGCAACGACCTCCGGTGGAGATCTCCCCGAAGCACTCGAAGAACCGCCGGCGCCCCTCGGTCAGCGACCGGTTGACCTTGGTCTATCTCAACGTGGCTGTGCGAGCCGATCCGCGTGCCCGCCGCGTAGCGCGAAATGCCTCTACAGCGGACCCGAGAGGCCACCGGAGCGCCTCTAACGGCAACGAACCCGGAGTTGGGGTGGTTGATCAATGGTTCGGCTAGCGCGGGCGCTGCGCCGTGCGGTCAAGGGCTGCAGCCGACGCGAGAACTTCTCCATAGCGCTGCTGCGCGGTGGAACGAGGCCAGTCTGCCGCCCCAGCTCAACGACTGTCCCAAAAAATCTGATGGCGCGCAAGTCGGGGCGGATAGGCCGCCACCATTCCATCTGGTCGGCGGTGAGTCGGTCGTCGCTCATGCTTACCTCCATCATCAGCGTAGGAGGGTGGGCGCGGTTGCGCCACGGAACCTAGTCGCCGTAGTCGTAGTCGGGTGGATCGAACTCGGGGACTGTCGGAGTGGGGATTCGTTCCGCGATGCCGCCGTGCCACGAGCATGTGCCCGAGCCCGTCGAGGGTGAGTGCGTTCCGTCGGCGCAGGTCGAGCCGCCACCGGAGTAGCCGCCACCGGAGTACGGCGGAACGCGGATCGGCGGCGGAACCGGAATCGGGACCGAAGGCCTCGGACGCCGACGTATGCGGCAACCGTGGCGGGTGTAAACGAAGCTCCTGTAGCTCTCGCACTCACGGACAGCAGCAGCGTGGCGACGGGCTCGACGCAAGCGGTTCCGAGCGCGGACGAAGCGCGCATGCCGCTTCGCAGCTACCGCAGCGATCCGTGCTCGTTCGGCCGCGGCCTCAGCCTTCTCGGCCGCGATGCGCGCCGGGACCGACGCACTCTGCACCGGCGTCGCAGCGTAGGGCAGCTTCGTCCAGTGGTCGGCTGTCACGCCAACAAACGAAAGGTAGGCCGTGACCATGATGAGGGCCGCGATAACTGACAGGCAAGCAAGCGTTGCGGCAACCGTGTCGCTATGACCGCGACCACGACGGCTCCTCGCCCGCAAGACGTAATAGCTGAGTGCCAGGACCGCAACCGACGCACCAATTTCGATGCACCACTGAAGTCCGTTCCAGGGAAGCGCGATCATGCTGCTCTCTCATCGGGTCGGACGCACGCGTCGCGCGTAGGTCATCTGTCCAGCATTGCCCGGGGCAAGTGCCGAACCGCCGATCACAGAAGCATGCCTCTCAAGCGAGCCCTACGGCTGACAGTCGTACTAGCCACCCTGTGGCTTGCCGGATGCGGAAGTGGCGGCAGCTCAAACTCGGGAGTTGACCCCACACCAGAAAAGAAGGACGGGACACCCTCTTACGAGTTTGAGCAGGAAGATCTGGACGCAGCCGCCGGCGCCAGCGACGCTGTCAAGGACTACTGCTCCGGCGCGGTGTCGGAGGCGCAACGCGTCGGTTGCGAATCTCACGTAACCGAGGACGAGGTCCCCTAAGGACACCGCGGCCGGGGAGTACCTGATCGTGGTTGAGCCGCGACCCGAGGCCGTGCGTGGTCTAGACGACTTATGGCAGCGCCGCCTCGACCTCGGCCATATCGGCTAGGCTCGCGGCCACTCATGCGCCGCCTCGCTTGGTTGCTGCCCGCCGTGTTGGTCACGGTTTCCCTCGGTCTTGTCGCCTGCGGCGAGGATGGTGGCTCGCCCGCAACGACGGACGAGTCTGCTGTGGAGTCGCAGGCCGAGAGGGAGGCCCGTTACGCGCGCGAGGATGCCGCCCGCGACCGCGAGCGAGCCGAGAGGCGCGCTCAGGCCCGACGCGAGAGAGCACGCGCGGCAGCGCGCCGGGAGCAGGCACGCGCGGCGGCCCGGCGCAGGAAGGCGCGCGCCGCCGCGCACAAGAGAGAACGGGAACGTCAGCAACAGCAAGCGGCTGCCCAGCCCGAGCCGGAACCGGCTGCCGACTGCGAGCCGGGGTACGACCCATGCGTACCGCCGTACTCACAGGGCGACGTGGACTGCGCGGACGTAAACGGACCGATCAGCGTGAGTGGGTCCGACCCCCATGGGCTTGACGCTGACGGCGACGGCACCGGCTGCGAGTGAAACCCGCGGGCGTGTTCGCGCTCCTGCCCGCGTTGGTGCTCATGTGGCTCGCTCCGTGGTCAACGGCGGGGTCACAAGTAACAGCAGCCGCGACCTGCTCCGACTACTCGAACCAAGCCGACGCGCAGAGGGCGAAGGACACGCGCGACGCGGACGGCGACGGCATCTATTGCGAGTCCCTGCCGTGCCCGTGTCTCAAGCCCGGCCAGGATGAGGCACCACCCGCTCCGCCACCCTCGACACCACCAACGAAGAAGCAGACCGGCCTGCGCTGCGGGGTGGAAAGGTGGGGCGTCAAGACGCTCTCGGACTCGCGGGTAAGCCGTGTGCATTTCCGGCCCAAGGGCACCACCGTCACGGCACTACGGAGCAAACGTTCCCCCGGAGTGGGCAGAAGTGACCCGCGCATCAAAGGCGTCGAAACGACCACCTACCGGGTCGAGGCCGAACTTGTCGAGGCGAAGCGCGAGGACGACCGTGATATCCACTTGGTCATCGCGGCCCCGAACCACCCAGGCCAGACGATGATCGTGGAGTTCCCCGACGTTCGCTGCAAGGGCGCGAAGCAATCCAAGAAGCGCGAGGCGATGCGGAAGGCCCGCGCGGCGTTCGAGCGCGCCTGCGGTACAGCGCCAGCAGGGTCCTTCCGCCGCCTGACCGGCACGGCGACGATCACGGGCGTCGGGTTCTTCGACGTGAAGCATGGGCAGCGCGGAATCGCGCCCAACGGCATCGAACTTCATCCGATTCTGCGCTATCGAACCGGCGGCTGCGAGCGCGGTTAAGGGCCGCCGCGGCGCTGCGCGAGGGCCTGTTCGACCCGCTGTAGACGCTGCCCAATCTCGCGGATTTCGCCGAGCAGTTCTTCTTCCTCGATGGCAACTTCATGCTCGACCTCTTGAATCTGCGGGGCGAGGAATCGCTGTGCGATGGCACCCGTCAGGAGTGCAACGAAGCCAATCCCGGTCAGCATCACCACGACCGCGATGGTCTTGCCCGCGGCGGTCTCGGGGTTCGGGTCGCCGTAGCCCACCGTCGTCACGGTGGTCACGGCCCAATAGAGACCTTCGAGCGCGTTCACGCCCTTCTCGACCACCGCGAATGTCAGGCCACCCGCAACGACCGTGTACGCCGCGAAGAATGCGGCGGCGCGGACGCCTTCGGGGGAGAACATGCGCCGGACTTGGGTGACCACGCGCACCAGGCGTAGCAACCGAAGTAGCCGCAGGAATTGCAACCCCGCTGGTACGACCGGCGGCGTCAGCACGACCACCACCACGTCGAGGGGATGGTCCCGCATCCAGCGCCAGCGGTTCGGCACCACGGCGAGCATCGCGATCAACTCGGCGGCGAACATCAGCCAGATCGCCCAGTTGCCGACCGAGGCGAAGGTGTCCCACGGTTCGCCTAGGTGGGCATCTTCGAGCGCGATCACCGGGACAACGAGCAGCGCCGCGATCAGCACGGGCCAAGCGAAGCGACGTTCCATGCGCACGGCGCGTTCGTCCATCCCACCTAGTTCGACGGGCGCGGGCGGCGTCCTCGGCTGGTCCCGCTGTTTCCGGTTGACACCGCCGGACCACGCCGACCCGACTGCGATCATGTCGCGCATGGACAAGAGCAAGGAACCATCGAAGGCAACCGCGCAACCGCCGCGTGAACAGAAGGGTGTCGTCACTGACGTGGTGGTGCCCATCGTGACCAGCGGGGTCGCGGCCGCGACGGCGGCTGCGGTGGCGAACGCACCTAACAAGCCGAAGAAGGACAAGTAGCCCACCGTCCGGTCGCGCCACCATCCTCGTCGCATGAGCGACGTGTTCTGGGCAGCCATCATCGCTGGCAGCGTCGGCCTCATTGGGAACGTCACCACGTACTTCACGGCGAAACGTGGGGCCGCCGCGACGGTCGCGACGGCGGAACGGTCGGCCGCCGTCGAGTTGGAGCGCATCAGGGCTGAGAACGAGCGCCTGCGCGATCAGCACCGTGAGGACGAGCGGCGCAACCGGCAGGGCACCTACCACCGGATGATCGCGGTGCTGGACCGGCTCGACTACTACGCGACCGGCTACCCGCCCAGGGACGAGCAGTACGACGAGACGGTGGCCGAGTTCAACTACCTCTACGGCGGCATCCTGCTGTTCGGCCCGCCAAGCGTCACGAACGAGGTTGGGCCGCTGCTTCAGATACTTAGCGAGGTCGGCAGAGGCATGGCTGCGGCCGAAGGCACGCGCGCGGAGCGGTGGCGCGAGGCGTACCTCCCTCGCCGCGATGACTTCACCCGGGCACAAGGGCGACTGGTCGCGGCCATGCACGCAGACGTGACGCGCGGCGTACTGCCCGCCGACGAGAACGACCACGCGTAGCACTGCAACCGCAAGCGCACGGCCTGACTCCTGCCGTGCGGTCGTGTCGCTGTGACGCTTGTGTCACCCGTCGAGACGCCACCCCGCAGCCATCGCGTCGAGCACCTGAACCGGCGCGACCGACTGCAAGTAGCGGTCGGTCGTCGCGAGGGACGAGTGCCCGAGCGCCCGCTGGATGACGTGGACCGGCACGCCCGCCTCTGCGAGTTCGGCCGCGCGGGTGTGCCGCAGGCCGTGCGGGTGCACGCGCCGCTCGATACCCGCCTTCGCCGCGAGGCCCGGCAGCAGCTTGCGTAGGTAACTGGTCGCCAGCGGGCGGCCCGAGCACAGAGATAGGAACAACGGCTGACGGCCGTTGAAGCCGTGCGCTGCCCGAACCTCGATCCAGCGGCGCAACATCGCGAGCGCATCGCCGTCGATGCCGACGACCCGCTGCTTACCGCCCTTGCCGTGTCTGACGTTCAGCGTCCCGCTGCGGGTGTCCACGTCACTGGGCACGAGCGCGAAAGCTTCGGCCGACCGCAGCGCCGCGCGGTACGTGATCGCGACAAGTGCCTGATTGCGCGCAGCGAGTGCCGACGTACCGCCTGCGGCATGGATGATTGCCCGCGCCTCGTCGGCAGTCAGCGTCTCCGGTGGGTAGCGCCGTCCCTTGTTCGCGGGTGCGGCTGAGTAGCCTGCGTGTTGCATGGGAGTCAGTACCTCCTGTGCCGGGGCCAGGGCGTTGGCGCGCTGCTGGCCCACTTGATTGGGTCGTATCGAGTATCGGTGGGATCAGGTCGCTTCGCAACCGAAGCGACCATCTGGCGGCCGGGTGTTCGAGAAGCTGAGCACGAACAGCGCGCGTCGAGTCGGTGATGGGTGGTCACTTCTGCACGACGGCCCGTGCCGGAATCCTTGATCATGGCGAACGTGGACCCGAAGCCGGACCTCACCCTCTACGAAGTCAGCGCGCAGGCGATCCCGACCCTCGTCATTGCGCTCGCGGTCGGACTGCGCGATCTACGGGTGATCCGCTCGCGGACAATGACGATGATCGCGCTGGAAATGGTTGTCGCCCTCGGGGCGACTACAGTCTGCATCTTCGTCCTGGCGAGTGGCGAGGAGCCATCAGACCTCGTTGAAAGCATCGTGAAATGGTCTTTTGTCGTAATGGCGTTCGCGTTCATGGGCCTGATCTGGCGATGGTTCACCCACCCCGATGATCGCCATGCCGGTCGCGTTCCGCTGACTCCCCCACCCGCAGCGGCAGCATCGAAGCGGCATTCACCTGTCGCACTCGCCGTGATTGGCCTTCTCGCGCTGCTGCTCGTACGCCGTCGGTAGCAGCACAGCGACACAGCAACACGAGCACGCCGGCCAACGTCTAGCGGTGCTACGTGTCGCTGTGCCCACCCACCCGCGCGAGGCGACGAGAACGTGCGCAACATCGAACGTCTCGCCGACGGCGGCAACGAGCACGAGCCGGCTCGTCTCGGCCACCGCTGCGCTGGCGTGCCGGGTGCGGCCCCCCCTTTCGCACCGCGCGCGAAGTATCAGTTCATGGGACCCAAACGCACGAGCCGTTGGGACCTATTCTGTCCCCCCCTGTCTCGCGATGGAAGGCTCGCTGGGCTGTTATGTCCTCGACTAACGCCTACCGCGATTCGACCGATAAGTGATCGGGATGGATGCCAAGACTCGGGCGCTCGTGCTGGCAATTCTGATCGGAAGCATTCTCGTCAGCGCGGCGATCTACTTTCGACCGCAACCCGAGCCGGCTCAGTTAGACGCCAATCCATGCGCTGGGCCGCGTTTCGAAACGCCTGCCTTCTGCAACTAGCCGCCTAACTCAACTCGCGCTGCTATCGCCGGCGGCCTATGCTGGTCGCGTAGGTATCCATCAAGAGCGGCTTAGGGACCCAGCCCGCACGCCGCCGCAACCGACCGCAAGGCACGGTGCGAACGCTGGGAACGATGGGAGGCAGCATGAGCGTCAACCTCGACGCGATACGCAGCGCGCTGACAGACGACGAGCGCGAGATATGGGATGCCCTCGGCATGAGCGACCGGGCCGACGACGAGTACCTCGCGTTTCACTTGTGGCAGTTCGGGAAGGCAGCCGATCCCGGCGGTCCCGGCCCCGACCCGATACCGGCCGCGCTCGACGCCCTCGACTTTGACGTGGTGGTGTTCGAGGCGTGGGAACGATTCGTGCGGAACAAGGCGCGAGCCGACACGGCGCTGTGCGAGGCCGAGGACGCGCTGGCCGCTGCCCATGAAGCCAAGCGCGCGGCAGCCCACCACGAGGATGCCTGCCGTGGATACCTCGACCTGCTGCGGCAGCGAGAGGCCGAGGCGTAGCCCGCGCGGCACGTGTCACAACAACGCATAGCCCAGCCCGGCTGTTCGTCGGCGTCTCTGTGATACGTGTTGCCCGGCCTCCCCGCAACCTAGTCCGGTCGGTTCGTATGCCGGTCCGGATTCGAGGCGCGCCCGTCGTCGTGCCACGTGCCAGCCCGGCTTAGCGGAAAGCGCCGCGAGCGAGCCGCCTCGCTTTGCCGTGCGGTCGCTGGGCGGGCGGCAGTCTCGCGGGCTGGTCGTGGCCTTCCCGCGAGAATCCCGCCGACAGAAGGCCGCACGATGGCTCGCCGCTGGACGCGCTTCTTTGGCGGCATCAGCGTCCCGATGGCTGCCGTTTTTGTGAGGACCGCTGTGAGGCTTGTTAGCGCCATGCCGTCGCCGCCCACCGCCGCCACTCCCGCTCGGCTATTAGGAACGCCCCCGCATGGCCTCGAAAGGGGCCGATTCGCTAGGACAGAATGAGCACGGATTTGCTCTCCGGACTGGATTTTGGCCTCTCCGGACACTCACCGGACTTAGGCCCAGAGCCAAAAAGGGCCAGAATCCTATTCTGCCGGTATCAACTACAACTACGTAGTAGTTGAGGCGCTCGGTCCGCGCGCGGCCAAGGGGCCGCGTGCTCCCTCGCTTTCGGAGTGGTGATGGGTCAAGCGCCACAGCCACAAGCTGCTGACGTGGCTGTGTGCCGGCGTGGTTTTGTGGTGCGTGTCGCACTCCCTAGCGTGCGACACGCACTAACGGTTCGGCCGCCAACCGGACGGCCACGACCGGCCACAAAACGACGAAGGACCGGCCACAACGCCGGTCCCTCTAAGCCGCCATGTGGTCGGCCTGAATGCTGAGAGGACCGGCCGCCACGGTCGGGCCTCAAAGGCAACTGACTGCAACATTCAACTTTACCAGAAAATACTTGCGCACGCAACTACCTAGGCCGGGCAGGTCACAAGCACAACCCGCGATTTCTTGGTATAATTAATAGAAGGTGCAAAACCCCTACATGCAACGTATCACAGCTAAATGTCAACGTCAAGGAGGACTTATCAACGAATGATCTACGGAATGAAGCTGAAGCAGTTGCGCGCCGAGCGCGGCTGGACTCAAGAGCAGGTAGCCCGCGCGGTCCCCTGCACCACGACCACCATCGCCTACGCCGAGCAGGGTCGCGTGCAGCGTCCGTCGAGCGCCGTCGCTCGTCGGCTCGCGGAGATTTTCGACGTGGACGAGAGTGAGTTCACGGGCACGCCCGCACCGCTCGCGCCAGACGCCGTCGCGGCGTAACGCGTACCAGGCAACTGATGATGGCCGCCACCGCCTCATGCGATACCTGTGGGCACGAAAAGCCGCTGACCGCATTCAAGCCTCGCCCGCTCGGGAACGATCCGGACCATCGCGACTCGACCTGTCGCGCATGCGCGCGCGGCACGCGCATCATCCGGTGTGAGGAATGTGCGCACCCTCGTCGCACCCGCTCCCATCGGACGCGCTTCTGCTCCCGCTGCGCCCTGCGCCGCAAGGTTGCCGCGACTCGGAACGACGGCTTGCAGTGGCCCCGGCGCGACGGCTTGAAGTGGCTCCACCTGGCGTCGGTTGTTGGGTTGGGTTGATCTTCCCTGATAGGGGACTGCGGCGGCGTCTCGCGGAGCGAAGCCCATAGG
>JBBRDT010000010.1:0-52215 GCA_038203635.1 Solirubrobacterales bacterium | reverse complement strand
CTCGATGCTCTCGACCAGCTGCCGGAAGCCCTCCTCGCTGACGTGCACCGCTTCCTCCGCCTGACGGCGGCGAATCAGCGCGCCGAGCTGCGCCGCGGCCGCGGTCACGAGCCCGATCATCTGCTCGTCCCGCTGGTCCGCCTCGGTCATGAAGAATTCGAGCACGCCGACCACGTCTCCGTGCGCGAGCACGGGCACGGCGAGCCCGGCGGTGATGCCCACCTCGCGCGCGAACGGCCCGCGCGGGAGGTCCGGACGTGAGCCGACATCGGTCACCCACACCGGTCGCTTCGTCGACCACGCCGATCCCGGCAAGCCCTCGCCGGCCCTGAACGTGAGCGACTCGCTCCTGATCCGGAAGGGCATGTAGTCCTCGGCGGCGCCGCACCAGCACGGATAGCACTCGAGGTATGGGGACCCGTTGCGCTTCCACGCCTGGCCCATCACCCACCCCGTGTGGGCGCAGATCTCGCGGAGCGTGAGCTCGATGGCATCCTCGACGGTCGCGGCCTCCGCGATCGCGGGCGCAAGCTCGCGTATCAGGGCGAGGTCATCGCCCGATGTTGGGCCCGCCGGTGGTGCTATCGCGAGTTGACTGCCGTTGTCTGTGCTCATGTTTCCCCCTTTTTCCCCTGCGTGCAGGCTAGGGGCGGGGGTCGCGCGGGTCTACGGAGTTGTCGTCAGCCGGCGTGCCGTTTTTTCTGCAGCAGCTAACCGCTAGGTGGAGCGCTGGCGCAGCGCTTCGGCGTCATGCACCGTGATCCGCCGGCGCTCTGTCTCGATCCAGCCGAGGCCGCGCATGGACTGAAGCGCCTTCACGACGGAGTCGCGCGAGCAGCCGGTCCAGGCGGCGAGCTCCTCCTGTGAGATCGGGAGGTCGATGACGACCACCCCGTCATGCTCCTCGCCGAAACGCTCTGAGAGCTCGACGATCCGCGCCGCAACGCGGCTCATGCTGTCCTGCGCGCCAAACTCGACGCGCTTGGTGTCCGCATCGCGAAGGCGCGTGCTGAGCATTCGAAGGATCATGAGCGCAACCTTCGGCCTGGCCTCCAGAAACGCACGAAAGGAGGCAGCGGACAACGCGACGGCCTCGACCGCGGTGGCCGAAATCGCGGTTGCCGAGCGTGGCTGACCGTCCAACACGCCCAGCTCGCCAAGCAGGTCCCCGGGACCGCGCAGCGCCAGAATCACTTCATGGCCGTCGTCGCTCACGACGCTCAGCCGCACAGTTCCCGAGAGCACCACCAGCACTCGGTCCGGCTCTTGGCGCTGGTGGAACAACGCGGATCCGCGCGAAAAGCTCCGCACTACGCCCAGCGACCGGAGCGCAGCGGCGTCCTCTGGAGACAGAGCTCCCAGAAACCCTCGCTGCTCGGCTGCCGGCATGACGTCGGAGCGACCCTACTGAGTAATGGTGCACGTGGGAAGGTGCTGACGAAGAGTGACGAAGAGGCCGCCGCCGGATGACGGGCCTCTCCATCGGTACGTCTAGGGAACCAGCACGCCTTGGGTCGCGAACGGCGAGTTCGGCGCAGTGGACGCCACGCCGTCGGAGCCGCCGTCCTGCAGCTGGATCTGGCCGAGCTGCCATAGGGTCCGCTTGCTCTCCACCACCACGCCCGGAACGACGGCGTCGGCGGTCGTCACGAGCGTGCACGTCGACCCGATCGACGTGCTCGCGGTACCGGTGCAGGGCACCGTGGCGTCGAAGTTGCGGTCCTGGAGCGTGCCCTGCTCGAAGCCGGCCGGCCCGCCGTTGATGCGGTCCGTGAGCCTCAGCGGAAGGCGCAGCTGCAGCTCACCGGTGTAGTCGGGTAGCCCGGCGGTTGTCCTGCGCACGTCCGTGATGGACACGTTGATCGCGATGTCGGCCTCATCGGGCCCGGTGTTCGGGTTGCCGGCAATCCCCTTGAGGCGCACGTACCCGACCGAGTTGGCGGTTGCGCCGTTCGCGTCCGGCGTGCCGACGGTGAGGTTCGAGGACGACCGCACCGGCGGGTTGCACGACCCGTACACGAGCGGCGGGCCATGCGTGCGGTTGGATGACGTGCATGCGTTGTAGGCGGGTACCAGAGAGGCGCGCACCTTCGAGGCGGTCTTCGGCCGCGGGTATCCGGCCCGATCGGCCCCGTTGTAGACGATGCGGTGAAGCTCGAGCGTCGTGCCCCAGTGGGCGTAGTACAGCCCGTTCTTGGGCTGGAACGCGCTGAAGCTCGCGGCCGTGACGCCGTACTCCGGAAAGCCGCTGCCGAACTCGATCTGGTCATAGCCGCCCGTCCCGTTCGGCGACAGGCGGAACATCTTGCCGCAGGCGAAGTCCGCGTAGATGTAGTCGTCGTCGTAAGCCGCGGGCCAATAGCCCTTGGGGATGAACGTGCCACCGGTGATGGTGGCGCATCCGGTGTCGTGGGAGTACGCGAAGATCGGGTTGGTCATCCCCGCCGGCTGCGGGCCACAGTTGGTCGACGAGCCGGCGGCGCAGAAACCCTCGCGCACGTTCCAGCCGTAGTCGGCCCCGGGCGCCAGCAGGTCGACCTCCTCCCACTTCAGATCGCCGACGTCGTTGATGAAGAAGCGCGTGCCGGTGGTGTTCGGATCCGGCGCTAGGCGGTAGGGATTGCGCAGGCCCCACGCATAGGTCTCCTGGCACTTGTTCCCGGCGGTCGTCCGGCCCGTGAGGTTGCACCGCGCCGTGCCGGCACCCTGGTAGGGGTTGGTTGCCGGGATCGCCCCGTCACGGGTGATCCTCAGGACCTTGCCGAGCAGCACGTTCTGGTCGCGTGAGGCGTCGTTCGCTCCCAGGCAACCGCCGCCCTGCCAGTCACAACCGCCGTCGCCGGTGCTCACGTAGAGGTAGTCGTCCTTGCCGAACTGCAGGTCGGCACCGATGTGGTAGTCCGCCGGCGCCGGGATGTTGTCGATCAGGACGACCTCGCTTGCCGGGTCGATCAGATTGTTGTTCCCGAGCACGAACCGCGATACGCGGTTCACCGGCGAGGTCGCCGAGCCCGTCGGGCACGTGCTGCCGTTGTTCTTGAACGTGTAGTAGAGGTAGATGAAGTGGTTGCTCTCGAACTTGGGATCGACCTCGACCGACATGAGGCCGCGCTCCCCGTCCGAGCACGTCTTCGCGGAAATGGTCAGGGCGGGTGTCCCAACCGGATCCAGCGAGCCGTTCTCGAACAGCCGGACCACGCCCGGGAACCTGGCGATCAGGATGCGCCCGCCGGGCACGAAGGCGACTGCCGTCGGCCGGTCGATCGGCGTCACGAGCTCGTCCTGGAAGCCGGGGGGCAGCGTCGGCGCCGCCTCGGCCGGCCCGGTGACCGCCAGCAGAACGACCAGCAGGCAAGCGCCGGTGAGCACGCTGCGCCATCCATGGGAAATGAGTGCGGCCCCTGCCACGCGATCGAGGATATAGGTCCGCAGGAGTTTCGTCCCCATTGGTTTCGTTGGCATGGGTATGTTCCGCACGATGGAGGGGTCAAAGCGCACCCGGGGGGCGCTTGCTGCCGGTCTTGCCTGCCTTGCGGCATGGCTGTGCGTTCCGGCGCTGGCGGGGGCTCACGCCATGACCGGAGTACAGCCGGCCGCGGCGGTGCTCGGACCGACCTCCTGCGCCGGCGCCGCGATCGACCCCACGCAGGTCTTCACTGGAGAGTTCAGCGCGGAGCAGCAGGGCAGCTTCATCCTGCTGCCCTTCAGCGTCCCGGTCGGCACCACCGCCGTGCGGGTGAAGTACTGCTGGGACCCGCCGATCAGCCTGTTCACGAAGCACACGCTGGACCTGGGACTGTACGAGGCGCGCGACCGCCGGGCGAGCTGTACGGCGAGGACGAGTTTCGCGGCTGGGGCGGCTCCAGTCACCCGGACGTGATCGTCTCCAACGAGGGGTTCAAGAGCGAGGCGGCGTACGTCGCCGATCCACGCTCGAACGAGCCCGGCAAGACGACGCGAGGCTTCATTCCGGGCCCGATCATGCCCGGGGAATGGGCCGTGGAGCTGGGGATCGCGGCGGTCGTTCCCCAATCGCTCGGCGACAACGACGGCAAGGTCGGCTGGAGGGTGGAGATCCAGCTTTCGAATGACCCGGCGTACGCCGACGAGCCCTACCAGCCCACCAGATACGACACCACGCCGGCGAAGCGGGGCAAGGCCTGGTACGCCGGTGACTTCCACGTGCACGCCGAGCACTCCGCGCTGGGGGACGCGACGATGACCGAGACGTTCGGTTTCGCCTTCAAGCCCCTCTCCGAGGAGGGTGCGGGGCTCGACTTCATCACCCTGTCCGACTACGTCGTCCCCACCGCCTGGGGTGAGATCGGCCGCTACCAGCCGAACTATCCGGGCAAGCTGATCGCCCGCAGCTCGGTAGATCATCACCTACCGCGGACACACCAACAACCATGTGAGCGCGGAGTACGTCGACTACCGGACGGGACCGATCTTCGAGCTGGAGCACGACGGCTCGGTCGTGCTGAAGCGCCTTCCCCGGCCGCCGCGAGAGCTGTTCGACGACGTGCACGAGGAGGGCGGCTTTACGCAGATCAACCACCCGACGATCTTCCCCTCGAGCAACCCCTTCTTCCAGCAGCTCTGCCGCGGCTGCCCGTGGGATTACACCGACGCCGAGACGCAGTACTCCAAGGTCGACGCGATCGAGGTCTCGACGGGGCCGCCGCCGACCAATTTTTACACGCGCCCGGCGATCGACTTCTGGGAGCGCGCGCTCGGCCTGGGCTACACGATCGCGGCGGGGGGGCTCGAGCGACTCGCACAACGCGGGGCGCTCGGCAGGGTTCCTCACACCGCAGGCGCCGGTGGGCACCGCGACCACCGTCGTGTACACCGACAAGCTCTCGGAAGAGGGCATCCGGCGCGGCGTGAAGGCGCGCCACACCTACGTCAAGATCGTCGCCAACAAGGGACCGGACGTGCGGCTCACGGCGAAGGTTCCCGGCAGGCACGGGGAGCGCGGCATCATCGGCGACGTCGTGCGTGGCCGCGAGGTCGACCTCCGCGCGCAGGTGCTGAACGGGATCGACGCGACGCAGCCTGACCCGCTGCTGCTGAAGGTCGTGAAGGACGGCGTCGCAGTGCACACGGAGACCGTCACGAGCAACGATCACGTCTACAGCTTCCGCGCGAGCGAGCATGGCCGCTACCGGTTGCAGCTCGAGCGCGGCCCCGTCATCGAGGTCGTGTCGAGCCCGATCTGGTTCGAGCCGCAGCCGAAACGGTGTCATTGGTGGCAGCGCCGGTGCCACGAGCGCGGCCACGACCGCGACGACGACTGAGGCGACTACCGAGGCCGCGAGCTCTAGTAGAGCGCTTCGATCTCGGCCGCGTACTTCTCGGCGATCGGCTTGCGCTTCAGCTTCATCGTCGGCGTGAGCTCATCCCCGCCGGGTTGCCACTCCTGGCCGAGGATCGCGAACTTCTTGATCTGCTCGACCCGGGACAGGTACTGGTTGGCCTCGTCGACCGCCGCGGCCACCTCCTCGCGCACGCGCTCATCGCGCGCCAGCGCCGCGGGTGAGGCGTCCTCGCTGCCGTGCTCCTTCGCCCACGCCCCGCACGCGTCGGGGTCGAGGACCAGGAGCGCGACGTTGTAGGGCCGCCGGTCGCCGATCGCGACCGCCGTGCCGATCAGCGGATGGGCGCTCTTCAGGCGGGCCTCGATGTTCACCGGCGACATGTTCTTGCCGGCCGCGTTGATGATCAGCTCCTTCTTGCGGTCGACGATCTTCACGTAGCCGTCCTCGTCGATCGTCGCGATGTCGCCCGAGTGCAGCCAGCCGTCCGGGTCGAGGGCCTCGCGGGTCTTCTCGGGGTCGCCGCGGTAACCCGACATCACCATCTCGCCGCGCACGAGCAGCTCGCCGTCGTCGGCGAGCTTCAGCTCGACCCCTTTCAGCGCCGGTCCGCACGTGCCCGTCTTGATGCGGCCGGGCGGGTTGATCGTCGCGCACGAAGAGGTCTCCGACATTCCCCACAGCTCACAGATCGGCAGCCCGAGCGCCGCGAAGTAGTCGAGCACCTCGACCGGCGTCGGCGCCGCCCCGACCACGAGCCACGCGCACTGGTCGAGCCCGAGCTTCTCTCTGATCGCGGCCTTGTGCTCCTCGGGCAGGGCCGCCGGGTCCGTCACGCCCTGCGCCTCGAGCGCCGCCTTGATCTTCTCCCAGATGCGGGGCACCGAGCCCCACGCGGTGGGCCGCACCTCGGGCAGGGTCTGCACGATCGCGCGCGGGTCCGCCAGGCACGTGAGCGTGAAGCCCAGCACCATCAGCGACTGGTAGTGCGACGCCCACCGGTCCGCGATGTGCGCGGACGGGAGGAAGGAGATGATCCGGCCGCCCGTTTTCGTCGGGAGCCGGTCGACCACCGCGCGGATCTCCGCCATCAGGTTGCGGTGAGTCAGCTGCACGCCCTTCGGCGGGCCGGTCGTCCCGGACGTGTAGATCAGCGTCAGCACGTCCTCGGGCTCGACGGCACGCCAGGCCGCCTCGAAGTCGAAGTCCGGATCGCCCATCTGCTCGAGCTGCTCGAGCGAGATCGTTCCCTCGGGGGAGGCGGCGGAGCCGCCGAGGGGGGCGGAGCCCCCCGTGCCGTCAATCAGGACGACGTGCTCGAGCGCGGGCGAGTTCTCCTTTGCCGCGAGCACGATCGGCAGGAACTGGCGCTCGGTGATCACCACGCGGTTCGCCGCGTTGCCGAACAGGAACTCGACCTGCTCGGGAGCGGAGGTGTTGTAGATGGAGAACGCGGTCGCGCCAAGGTGCATCGCCCCTGTATCGACGACGTTGAACTCCGGCCGGTTGACGAGCATCAGGGCGAGGGTGTCCCCGCGTCGGACGCCGAGGCTCGCGAGCCCGGCTGCGATGCGACGCACCCGTTTCGCGTACTCCTCCCACGTGATCGAGACGCCATCGCCCGGAGTACGCAGGGCGACATCGCCCGGCCGCTCGGCGGCGGTGATCTGGAACGCCTCACACAGAGTTGCGGCTGCAAGCGCAGCCGGCTGATCCGCTGAGACCTGCTCTACGGTGCCGCTCTCCATCCCTCTCGCCGAACCCTACCGGCTGCTAGCTTGATCGTGCATGACCTTGACGGTAGGAACCGGCCCGTTCGGGCAGCGTCCCGGCGGCACGTTCAACTTCGAGCGGCCCCGCACCAAGGGCGTGATCTGGTTCGAGGACTCCCCGCGGCGCATCCGCGCGCGCCTCGGCGGCGAGACGGTCGTCGACAGCCGCCACCCGAAGCTGCTGCACGAGCACGGGCATCTGCCGATCTACTACTTCCCGCAGGACGAGGTCCGCATGGACCTGCTCGTACCCAGCGACAAGCACACGGTCTGCCCGTACAAGGGCGAGGCGTCGTACTGGTCGGTGCAGGCCGGGGGCGAGGTCGGGCAGGACGCCGTGTGGAGCTACCCCGAGCCCAACGACGACGCCCCGCCGCTGGCCGGCTACATGGCCTTCTACTGGAACAAGATGGACGAGTGGCTGGAGGAGGACGAGCCGGCGATCGTCCACGCGCGCGACCCCTATCACCGCATCGACATCCTCGACACGTCACGACACGTGCGCGTCAACGTGAACGGCGAGACGGTTGCGGACACGACGCGCGGGCGGGTCCTGTACGAGACCAGCCTGCCGCCGCGCTGGTACATCCTCCGCGAGGACGTGCGGATGGACCTGTTGCGGGAGAGCGACCAGCGCACCGGCTGCGCGTACAAGGGCTATGCGTCGTACTGGTCGGTGGGCGGCGAGGAGAACGTCGTGTGGTCCTACGCCGACCCGCTCCGCGAGGCGGAGCGCATCAAGGACTACCTCGCGTTCTTCAACGAGCGCGTCGACATCGAGGTCGAAGGCGAGACGCAGGAGCGGCCCGTGACGCAGTGGTCACCGAGCTACCGTCACCCCTAGCTACTGGGCGTAGCTGCGGACCTTCGCGTCGATGGCGGTGTCGCTGCGCCGCCGAACGGGATTCGTGTGTGCACCGAGATGGACCCCTGGCACCCCGGGCGCGAAGCCGTCCGGCTTGGCGGGCAGCCCGTAGTCGGCAGCGCGGTCGATCAGCTGCGCGACCGCGCGTTCCGACACGGCCGAGATCGTGAGCGACGGGTTGACCCCGAGCGAGGTCGGGATCGCGGAGGAGTCGATGCAGAAGAGTCCCGGGTTGTCGAACACCTCGTTGCGGTGATCGACCACCCCGTGGTCCTTCGAGTCCGCCATGCGGCAGCCGCCCAGCGGATGAGCCGCAAAGACGTGGCGCATGCTGAGCTTCATGAACCGCCCGATCCCCGAGCGCTGGGCGATGTCGCGGATCGCGGCGTCTGCAGCTGCACGGACGGCGGCCGACTGCTCCGACAGCTCGTACTTGAACGTCCCAACGCCGACGGGGCCGGCGTTTGGGCGCACATGGCTGCCGCTCGGCGGCGGCGCAAGGAACTCGCCGTCGGTGGGTGTCCTGGACCATCGCCAGGATCTCGACGTGGTTGTTGAAGGTCGACAGCGACTTCTTCTTCTGCAGCCCGTAGAACGACGGCTCGCCGGACGGGTCGCGCCCGTCGTCATAGAGCGTGTGGGCCAGCGGTGACAGGTAGATCTCCTGCAGCGTGAACCGCTTCCCGTCGTTCACGTGGCCCGGCTTTCCCGCCCAGAAGTCGTAGGTCATCGTCGTGATGTGGTTGCCCTTGTAGAACTGGCCGTATCCGGGCAACCCAAGCACGTCGCGCAGGAGCTTTGGAACTGGGAGGGCCGCTACTTCTTCGACAAGGCGCGCGGCATGGGCGGCGTCTACGTGCAGAACGTGCGCGTCCTCGGTCAGCCCTTCGACCCGCGCCTGCTGCCCGGCTTCCCGCCCGAGTACCGTCCCTACTTCGGCCCGGGCGGCGGCGGCGCATACACGGACACGGTTGCGGCCGAGCCAACCTGCGCGGCGAAGGTCGATACGCCGGAAGAGGCGAAGCGCGTGTACGTGAACGGCTGGCGGTAGCCGCCGGCCTTTCGCTCCAAAGATTTGACCCGACTGCACTAACCCGTCACCCGCCGCGGGGCATCCTCCCCGCCGTGCGCGAACTTTCCCTCCTGGCTCCCACCCCTCGGGAGCGAGACGCGAAAGTTCGCGTCGTCGAGCTGGCCGAGCGGCAGTGGGGCATCGCGAAGAGGAGTCAGCTCGAGGAGATCGGGCTTACCGGAGGGGGCATCTCGCGGTGGATCGACGAAGGGCGGTGGCACCGGATCTACCCGGGAGTCTTCGCTGTCGGTCATGGCTGCCTGTCAGTGGAGGGAAACTTGGCGGCCGCCCTCCTCTATGCCGGCCCCGGTGCGGCACTCTGTGGTGTCACCGCGGGCTCGTGGATGGGGGGTCCTGCGCGCCCAGCCTCGCCGAGTGCACGTCTGCATGCGCGGTTCGCCGCACGTCGCTGCGCGACGTGCGTGTGCATGGCGAGAAGAACTTCGAGCGCACTTGGCACAGGCGCTTCCCCGTCACCCCGCCCGCCCAGACCCTCCTCGACATCGCGAACGTCGTGCGCATCACCGAGCTGCGCCGGGCGCTGGCCGAAGCCGAGTACCTGAAGCTCGTGGCCCCTCGAGGAGGTAGACGCCGTGCTCTGGCGCATGACGTCCGCTTCTCGTCCAATGCGGCACCGACGAACTAGGACCTCCGCAGACTGCACACCCCTGACGGACGCTGTACGCTCGACGGCGGAGGCGAATCTGGGGAGAGCCATGCCGGCGAGAGGAATACACCACGTCGATCTTGCCGTCGCCGACGTGGATCGGTCGATCGCGTTCTATCTCGACGTGCTTGGGTCGCTGGGATGGGCAGAGAGCGTCAGGTACCCGACGTACCGAGGCACCGAGGAAGTCGTCTACCTCGAGGACCCGGCGACGGGCTCGATGTTCGGAATTCGACCGGCGGATGGCGGCGCTCACCGCTACTACGACGTTGGAATCGAGCACATTGCCTTCGAAGTTGACCGGCGAGATGAGGTGGACGACGCGCACGCACGGTGCCTCTCGCGTGGCGCGAAGATCCACTTTCCGCCCGAGGAAGATCGTGACGTGGAGGACTACTACGCGTTCTTCGCATTCGATCCCGACGGGATTCGCGTCGAGGTGTTCTGCTGGCAGCGTCCAGAGCAGGCGCGGTAGAAGCTTCATCCACCTCACGCGGCCACCGAAGTGCTGCTTTCCATGCGAAGCCGAAGCGCCAGCGCTCCCAGCTGGCCCGGACCAGGAGCCTGCTGGAAGAGAAGTTCCTGCTGCTCTGCTAGCGCCACTCCCTCACCCCACCTGCAGTGAACGTCGGCGTCGCAGGATGGTTGGTGGACGCCCTGTGGCTGGACCAAAGGGTCGTCGTGGAGCTCGACGGCCACACGGCGCACGCCAGGTCCGCGGCGCTCGAGCGCGACCACCGCCGCGACCTCGAGCTGCGCGCCGCCGGCTACACCGTGCTGCGCTACAGCAGTCGGCAGTCGGCAACGCCTAAGCCGCGACTCTGCCGACTGCCGACGACCGACTCGGAATAGCCTTCAGCTGTGGAACCTCGATCGCCAACCGAATCGCAGGCCGCCCTGATCCGCTGGATGGGTATTCAGGACGCCAACAGCGCGGGCTTCGTACACGGCGGCACCGTGATGAAGATGTGCGACGAGGCCGCCGGGATCGCCGCGGTCAAGCACTCGCGCTGCCGCGTCGTGACCGCGGCGATCGACCGTATGACATTCCTGCACCCCGTCTACGTGGGGCAGCTGCTGACGTGCCGTGCGAGCGTCAACGCGGTGTGGCATACGTCGATGGAGGTGGGCGTGCGCGTCGAGGCCGAGAACCCGCGGACGGGCGAGGTCCGGCACACGAGCACCGCCTACCTCACGATGGTGGCAGTCGACGACCAGGGACAGCCTGTGCAGGTGCCGCCGCTCGCCGTCGAATCCGACGACGAGGAGCGGCGACAGCGCGAGGCGGGGCTACGCCGTCAGAACCGGCTGAACGAGCGCGACCAGATCAAAGCCGGGCGCGACGCCTGATCAGTCCGGAGGCGGGAGCGACGCTCCCGCCTCCGGCATGGTCGGGCTCTCGCCGCGCATGAACAGCATGATGCTGATCGCGGCGACCCAGGCGAGCATCCCGAGGATCGCGAAGAAGCCGCCGGGCGAGACCGCCAGTAAGCCGAGCACGAGCGCGACCCACCCCGGCCAGGCCGGGAGCATCGCCCCGCGGACCATCGCCAGCCCGCTCGCCAGCAGGAACACCGCGACCCCGATCGCCAGCGGGAAGAAGAAGTCCGCCTGCAGGGCAGAGAACGTCTGCGTCACCTGAGGCGTGACGTCGCCGACGGTCTCGGCAGCCATGAAGTTGAAGGCGATCAGCATCGACCATCCCACGACCGCCACGATCGCTCCCGCGAAAGCTGTGTTGGCCAGCCGTGCGGGAACCCCCTCGGCCGCCGCCAGCGTGGCCCGCCACACGCCCGCGAACCAGAGCAGCGCCACGGCCGAGTACGCCGCGATGATGGACGCCGCGATGGCCTTGTCATCGTTGTCGCGCCAGTACTTGATCACGTCACCGATACGATCGTTCGCGCCCGGCGACTCTCCCCCGACGATCACCGCCGCGATCACCAGCACGACGAACAGCAACCCCGTCAGTGGGGCGTAACGCTCGAGACCACGCATCGGGACCTCCCCGGTCGGATGGACGGGTGACCATTCCACGGTCGGCGGACGTGACAGAAGGGGGCCTCGGCGCGTCTACCATGTCCACATGTCCTTCCTCACAGGCCGCATCAAGTCCCGCATGATCGGCCCCGAGCGCGCCCTGCCCGGGCGCGACACGCCGATCCCGGTGCCGGAGCGTCACACGGTGCTCGGCAACCCCCTCACGCCCCCGTTCCCCGAGGGCTTCGAGCAGGCCGTGTTCGGCATGGGCTGCTTCTGGGGCGCCGAGCGCATCTTCTGGCAGGCCGACGGCGTGTGGACCACCGCGGTCGGGTACGCCGGCGGCTACACGCCCAACCCCACCTACCAGGAGGTCTGCTCGGGCAGCACCGGCCACACCGAGGCCGTGCTGGTCGTGTACGACCCCGCCAAGACCAGCTACGAGGAGATGCTGCGCATCTTCTGGGAGGGACACGACCCCACGCAGGGCATGCGACAGGGCAACGACGCGGGGACGCAATACCGGTCCGCGGTCTACACCTCGAGCCCCGCCCAGCTGGCGGCCGCCGAGGCGTCGCGGGCGCGGTACCAGGAGCAGCTGAACGGCTCCGGCTACGGCGAGATCACGACCGAGATCGCGGAGGCGGGCCCGTTCTACTACGCCGAGGACTACCACCAGCAGTACCTCGAGAAGAACCCGGGCGGCTACTGCGGCATCGGTGGCACCGGCGTCAGCTGCCCCGTCGGCCTCGCGACCGCCGAGTAGCCGGCGCTATCCGGCTCGCACGCGGGCGGCCTCGATGACCTCGAGCGCCGCGGCGCGGTTGCCGAAACCGCGCGTCGCCGTCTTTTTGTCCTCCAGATCCTTGTAGACTTGGAAGAAGTGCTCGATCTCGTCCCTGAACTCGGGCCGTAGATCGTGGATGTCACGGGCGTGTGCCCAGACCGGGTCGTTCTGCGAGGCGCAGATCACCTTCTCGTCGGACCCCTTCTCGTCCGTCATGTAGAACACGCCGAGCGGCCGAGCCCGGATGCGGCAGCCGGGAAACGTCGGGTCGCCGGCCAGCACCAGCGCATCGAGCGGATCGCCGTCCTCCCCCATCGCGCCTTCGATGTAGCCGTAGTCGGCTGGATAGCTCATGGAGGTGAACAGCCGCCGGTCGAGCACGATGCCGCCGAGCTCGGGGTCGAACTCGTACTTGTTCCGAGAGCCCGCCGGGATCTCGACGAAGACGACGACATTGGAGGCCTCCACGGCGTCGGAATATAGCCTCCTACAATCCGCGGCTTGAATTTGCGCGCGCTGGTCCTCTGGGATATCGACGGCACGCTCGTCGACTCGGCGAAGCTGGGACGCGACGCGTTCCTGGTCGCGTTCGAGCGCGTCGCCGGCGCTCCGCCGGCGCGGCTCGTCCCGTTCGCGGGGCGCACGGACCTCGAGATCGCCGCGGACCTGCTGGAGCAGTCCGGGATCCCGGCGGAGGATGAGGTGATCGCCGCGTTCGAGGGCGCGCTGGCCCAGGCGATGGCCGAGCTCGCGGACGAGCTGCGCCGCCGGGGCCGCGCGTACCCCGGCGCGCGTGAGTCGCTGGCTCGGCTCGGGCGCGAGCCCGGCATCGTGCAGGGCCTCCTGACCGGCAACATCCCGGCCAACGCGCGGGTCAAGCTGGGCGCCGTGGGCCTCGACGACCTGGTGGACTTCGACATCGGGGGCTACGGCTCCGACCACCGCACCCGCTCCGAGCTGGTCGCGATCGCTTGCGCGCGGGCGGAGAAGAAGCTCGGGATGCCCGTGCCGCGTGAACGCGCGGTGCTGGTCGGCGACACACCGCTGGACGTGGCGGCCGCGCACGCGGGCGGCGCGCGGGCGATCGGCGTGGCGACGGGGCGCTTCAGTGTGCAGGAGCTGGAGGAGTCCGGCGCCGAGACCGTCCTGCCCGACCTGCGCGACGCGGAGCGCCTGGTCAGCGCCGTGCTCGCCGGCTGAAGCTTTCCGCCGGGTTTACCGATTACAAACAGATGGCCCCGGACGGGGGCGCGAGGTCCCTGTGGAACATCATCAGCACGCCGTTTTCACGGCGCGAAGACCCCTACGTGGGAAACGACCTCGAGAACGCCCGGCGGATGACCGGTGTCGTGTGGTTGATCCAGGGCACAGTCATCGCCATCCTGACGCCGTTCGTGGTCCCGGCGGGCCACTACACGACCGTGGCCTGGGTGATAGCCGGTGCGATCGTCCTCAACACTCTGCTGCGCGCGTTCCGCTGGATCACCAAGCCTGGCGCCGGGTTCAACGCGCTGCTCACCGCGAGCTACGCGGGCCTCGCCGAGCTTGCCGTCCTGCAGGTCCTCGCGGGCGACGGATCCTCAGCCTATCAGGAGCTCTTTCTGCTGATCGCCGTCGCAACGGCGGCCGTACACCCGCCGCGCCGTGTCGCCCCGTTCCTTGTTGTCCTGTGCTGCGCGACGATGCTGCCGCTGCTCTACCGGAACTGGACCTCGGTCAGTGCCGCAGACCTGGGCGTGCGACTCCTGCTGTGGCTCGCGCTGTCGGTCCTCGCGATGATCCTGGTCGCCACCCTGCGCCGCCAGCGCGAGGCGTTGCGCGACGAAACCGAGCACGCACATGAGCTGGCGAACCAGGACCCGCTCACAGGCATCGGCAACCGCCGCCGCCTGATGACCGACCTCCCGGCCCTGCTGCCGATCGCCACCAAGCGCAGGCCGCTGGTGCTGGCGACACTTGACCTCGACGGATTCAAGGCGTACAACGACACCTATGGTCATCCCAGCGGCGACGCGTTGCTGCGGAGGCTCGGCGAGCGGCTCAGCGAGGCGATGAGGGGCCGCGGACACGCCTACCGGATGGGCGGCGACGAGTTCTGCATCATTGCGCTTGTCGCCCCGGCGGACGTCGTAACGGTCGCGGAGCGCGCAGCCACCGCGCTCTCCGAGCACGGCGAGCTCTTCTCGATCGGGTGCTCGTACGGCTACGTCGTGCTGCCAGACGAGGACATCGCCGACGCATCCACGGCGCTGCAGCTCGCCGACCGGCGCATGTACGCACGGAAGAACCTCGGCCGCGCGTCCGCGGGTGCGCAGGCAACCGACGCGCTGCTGCAGGTCCTCTCGGAGCGCTCGGCGGACCTCGGGAGCCACATGCGCGACGTGACGACACTCTGCGACTCGGTCGCCGTGGAGCTCGAGCTCACCGTCGAGCAACGCGGTCCGCTTCAGCAGGCGGCGTCGCTCCACGACATCGGCAAGTCCGCGATCCCGGACTCGATACTCGACAAGCCGGGTCCGCTCAGCGCGGAGGAGTGGAGCTTCATGCGCACCCACACGCTGATCGGAGAGCGAATCATGATGGCCGCGCCCGCGCTCAAGATGGCCGCAAAGCTCGTGCGCGCCAGCCACGAGCGATTCGACGGCGGCGGCTATCCCGACGCCCTGTCGGGGGAGGAGATCCCGTTGGGCGCGCGCATCATCTCGGTGTGCGACGCATACGACGCAATGGTGTCGCGGCGCCCGTACCGGGAACGCATGAGCCCCGAGGTCGCGCTCGAGGAGATTCGCCGGTGCGCGAGGACGCAGTTCGACCCTGCGGTGGTGGACGCGTTCTGTGCGGCGCTCCGCGAGTCGGCGCCGGAGCCCGCCCTCGGGTAGCGTCCGCGGTGTGACAGCCGTCACCGACCTCGACCTTCCCAAGTTCGACTACACGGACCCGGACCTGCGGGGCGACCGGTTCCACGAGACGATGCAGGACCTGCGCGCGCGCTCGTGGATCGCGACGTCCGAGTTCGGCTATGTCGTGCTCGACCGGGAGGCCGCCGGCTTCTTCCTGCGCTCGCGCAAGGCGCAGTTCCCGGGCGTGTACATGTTCGACCTGCTCGGGATCACCGACGGGCCGCTGCGCGACTCGCTGTCGCACAACATCCTGACGCTCGGCGGCGAGCAGCACGCGCGGCTGCGCGCGCTGGTGCAGCCGTCGTTCACCCCGAAGGCCGCCGACAGGTACCGGCCCGCGATGCGCGGGTTTCTGGAGCAGCTCTGGGCGCCGGTCGCGGGCCAGGGCAGCTGCGATTTCGTCCGGGACTTCGCCAAGCCATATCCGGCCCTGATGATCGCGACCGTCGTCGGCGCGCCGCTGGAGGACGCGGCCGAGCTGCACCGCCTGTCAAACCTCCTCCAGCAGCAGTTCGACGCGATCGCGGTGATGACGCGCCGCGAGGAGCTGGAACGGGCGGCCGAGGACTTCGACGCGTACGTCGCGAAGCTCGTCACCGACCGGCGCCGCAGCCCGGGCGAGGATCTCGTGTCCGAGCTGATCGCGGCCGAGCAGGCGGGCGACCGGCTGTCGGACGAGGAGTGCCGGGCGCTCGTGCGTGACGTGCTGAACGGCGGCGTCGACACCACGCAGAGCCAGCTCTCGCACGGCGTGCGCATGTTCGCCGACCACCCCGATCAGTGGGAGCAGCTGGCACGCGATCCCGCGCTCGCGCCGCAGGCCGCCGAGGAGGTCCTGCGCTTCGAGCCGGTGGCGCCGTTCACGGCGCGCGTGATGCTCGAGGACGTCGAGTTCCGCGACGTGACGTTCCCGCAGGGGACGGTGGTGATGGCCTGCCAGTGGACCGCAAACCGCGAGTCCGAGGGCGACGCCGACCCCTCGAGCTTCGATATCTCCTCGACACGCGGTTCCGCCAAGTCCCTCACCTTCGGCGCCGGGCCGCACTTCTGCCTGGGTGCCAACCTCGCCCGCGCGGAGCTGCAGGAGGGACTGGCATTCCTGGCGCCCCGGATGCCGGGCCTCGCGCTCGACGGCGAGCCCGTCTACGACACGATCACCGGCATCTACGGGATGCACTCGCTGCCTGTGCGCTGGTCTGCCTAGCCGACCTTTAGTAAACGGTGGTTCAAAAGACGCCCCCGGCGGGTAGGAACCCCGCGTCCAGCCGTCCGCGTCGGAGCACAGGGGGAGCACATGGGGAGCAGGGTCAACGCCCGCATCGTCGTCGTAGGTCTCGCGCTGCTGGCAGCGCTCGCCGCCCTGGCGCTGGCCGCCAAGGGGCCGGCCGACGCGGCCCAGGCGCAGACGATGGGCACGCCCGGCGGCCTGCAGGCGACGATCCGGACGACGTCCCACGGGATCCCACACATCGTGGCCTCCGACTTCCCGGGCCTCGGCTTCGGCTACGGGTACGCGGTCGCAAAGGAGAACATCTGCGTCCTCGCCGACACCTACATGACCGTGAACGGGGAGCGCTCGCGCTGGTTCGGCCCCGACGCGTCCTACTCCCAGGGCGGCAACGGGACCACGAACAACAACCTCAACAGCGACTTCTTCTTCCAGAAGATCAAGGACAACGGCTCGATCGAGCGGCTGCTGGCGCTCGATCCTCCGCGCGGGCCGCGACCCGAGATCAAGGAGGCTGTGCGCGGATATACCGCCGGCTACAACAAGTACCTGCACGACACGGGCGTCGACAACATCACCGACCCCCGCTGCCGCGGCGCCGGATGGGTGCGCCCGATCACCGACATGGACTCCTATCGCCGCTTCTACCAGCTCGGCCTGATCGCCAGCCAGGGTGTGGCGATCGACGGCATCGGCGGTGCGCAGCCGCCGGTCGGAGCCGGCCCCACGCCGCCGACGCCGGGCGAGGTCGATGACATGATCGGACAGCTTGGCGAGCAGTTCCCGCTGGGCGGCATCGGCTCGAACGCTTACGGGCTCGGCCGCGACGCGACCGACAACGGCCGCGGCATGCTGCTCGGCAACCCGCACTTCCCGTGGGACGGATCGGAGCGGTTCTTCGAGGCGCAGCTCACGATCCCGGGGCAGGTCAACGTCAGCGGGGCCAGCCTCTTCGGCGTGCCGGTGATCAACATCGGCCACACCGACCATCTCGCCTGGAGCCACACCGTTTCCACCGCCTACCGCTTCACCCCGTTCGAGCTGAAGCTGGTACCCGGCTCGCCGACCAGCTACATCTACGACGGCCAGGTCCGGCAGATGACCTCACGGAACGTGACCGTCACGGTCAAGAACTCGAGCGGCGGGCTCGAGGAGCGCTCGCGCACGCTCTACGACTCGCACCACGGCTCCATCCTGACCGGCATCCTCGGGCTGCCTCTGTTCCCCTGGACCCCCACCACCGCATGGGCGATCGGCGACGCGAACGCCGGCAACTTCCGCTACCTGAACCACTTCTTCGAAGTGAACCAGGCACAGAGCGTCGATGAGCTCGAGGAAGTGATCGTCCGCAACCAGGGCGTGCCGTGGGTCAACACGATTGCGGCTGATTCCGAGGGCAACGCCCTGTACGCGGACATCTCCGTCGTCCCCCACGTCACGAACGAGCAGGCGGCGACCTGCAACACCGAGCTGGGGCGCGCGACGTACGAAGCGCTCGGGCTGCCGGTGCTCGACGGCTCGCTGTCGGCGTGTGAATGGGGAAGCGATCCTGATGCGGTCGAGCCGGGCATCTTCGGCCCGTCCAACCTGCCGAAGCTCCGCAGGAACGACTACGTCCTGAACTCCAATGACAGCTACTGGATCGCCAACCCCGACCAGCCACTCGAGGGATTCGACCGGATCATCGGCGACGAGCGCACGGAGCGCTCGCTGCGCCAGCGGTCGGGCTTCGTGATGGCGGAGCAGCGCCTTGCCGGCACCGACGGCCGCCCCGGTGACAAGTTCACCCGCAGCCAGCTGCAGGACATCGTGTTCGACGACCGCCAGTACGCCGGCGAGCTGTGGCGTGACGACCTTGCGGACTTCTGCGAGGCAACACCTGTCATGACGGGCTCCAGTGGTCCGGTCGACGTCAGCGAGGCGTGTCCGGTGCTGCGCGCATGGGACCTCCACGACAATCTCGACTCCCGCGGTGCGATCCTCTTCCGCCGCTTCGCGACCCGCGCACTCGGTGCGGTGCCGGTCGCGGGTACTCCCGGCCTGTACACGACGCAGTTCGACTTCACCGACCCCGTGCACACGCCGTACGGCCTGAACGTCGCCAACCCTGCGGTCGAGCAGTCGTTCGCGGATGCCGTCACCGACCTGCGCAACGCCGGCATCCCGCTCGATGCGCCGCTGCGCGACTGGCAGTACGAGAAACGCGGCTCGGAGAAGATCCCGATCCACGGTGGCCCCGGCGGAGTGGGCGTGTTCAACGCGATCAATGTCGGGTGGACCGGCTCGGGCGCCAACGCCGGTTACAGCAACGTCCCGCACGGCTCGAGCTTCGTGATGGTCGCGCAGTTCACAGGCGAGGACTGCCCGGTCGACGCGCGCACGATCCTCACGTACTCGCAGTCGACGAACCCGAACTCGCCGTACTTCGCCGACCAGACGCACATGTTCTCCAACAAGGAATGGGTGGACGAGGCGTACTGCGAGGACGAGATCGCGGCCGATCCGAACCTCGCGGTGACAGAGATCTCCGACGCGACGGGGTACCCACGCCCGAAGAGCGCGTCTCCGATCCACCTGTCGCTCGTCCCCGCCTTCCGTGAATGCACAGCGCCCGATCGCACTCACGGACCACCGCTCGCGTTCCCCTCCTGTGCGTCACCGGAGCAGACTTCGGGCAACCTCACGGTCGGCGCGCCCGACGCGAACGGCGCCGCGGCGAACTTCACGGGCTTCGTCCGGTACGGCGTGGTGGTCGGAGCGCCCGGCGGGCCGGACGACTCGGACGTGAACATCACGGTCGGCCTGCGCGATGTGCGCTGCGCCGGCGCCGGAGGGGCCTGCGGTCCCGCGAACGCGCGGGGGGGCAGCGACTACACAGGCCAGCTCGAGGTACACGCGACCGCGCGCATCACGGACAAGTTCAACGGCGCGGACGCCGACGGAGTGACCGACCCGGCGACGATGGTCGACATACCGTTCCCGGTTCCGGTCGGCTGCGCTGCCACGGACAGCGCGGATACCGGTGGCTCCTGCAACCTGACCACGTCCGCGACGGCGCTCACGCCGGGCATGATCAAGGACGGCGACCGCCAGGTCATGCAACTGGGGCAGGTGCGCGTGGACGACGGTGGGCCCGACGGCAACACCGCGACCGAGGACAACGACCTGTTCGCGGTACAGGGCCTGTTCGTTCCGTAGTCGCGCCGAGCCGGAGATGCTGGAATAGAGGAGTGACCCGCGCGCTCGCGATCGCTGCCCTCGCCGTGCTGCTGCTCGCCGGCTGCGGCTCGGACGAAAAGGCTCCGGCCGAATCGCCGGCAGGCGGGTCCGGAGCGGTGCACCTGAGGGTGGGTGGCGAGGTGTTGCAGGCCGAGATCGCGAAAGACGATGCCAAGCGGGCTCTCGGCCTCGGCGGCCGCGACCGTCTCGCCCGCGACGCCGGCATGTACTTCGTCCTCACCGACGACAGCCCACGGATCTGGATGAAGGGGATGCGGTTCCCGCTCGACCTGGTCTGGATCAACGACGGTCGCGTCGTCGACGTCACAACGCGCGTCCCGGATCAACCGCCGGGCACACCGGAGTCGGAGCTCCCGATCTACTCTCCCTCACGACCGGCGAACCGGGTGCTCGAGGTCAACGCGGGATGGGCCGCGCGCCACGGCGTGCGAGCCGGTGACCCGGTGCGTTTGGGCAGCTCCGGTGCGGGCTAGCATCAGCGGATGCCGCTTCCCAACGTCACCGTCTTCAGCTCCCACCCGCTGCTCGGCGTCACGATCGAACGACGGGGCGAGGATCAGGACGACGTACACATGCATCCCGCCGGGCAGGGCGTGTGGGTCGCCCGCATGGCGGCGGAGCTGGAGTCGCACCCGATCCTGTGCGGTTTCATCGGCGGTGAGACCGGCACGGTGCTGCGTCCGTTGATGGACCAGCTCGACGCGGAGCTGCGGCTCGTCCACACGGACGCCTCCGCCGGTTGCTATGTCGTCGACCGCCGCAGCGGCGAGCGCGACATCATCGCGACCGCGTGGAGCGACCCGCCTTCGCGCCACGAGACAGACGACCTGTTCTCCGTCAGCGTGGCGGCGGCGCTCGAGAGCGAGGTGCTGGTCGTGTGCGGTGGGGTGCCGCAGGACGCGCTGCCGCTGGAGATATTCGGCAACCTCGTCGCAGACGCGCGGGCGGGCGGCACGAAGACGATCGTGGACCTGTCGCCCCCGGCACTGAACAGCGCGCTCGAAGGCGGCGCCGACTTCGTCAAGCTCAGCACCTGGCAGCTCGCCCAGTTCATCGAGGACGAGGCCACGGAGCCCGAGCACATCAAGGCCGGCGCGCGAAGGGTGATCGACGCCGGCGCGGGTTGCGCGATGGTCACCCGCGGGGGCGACCCGGCGCTGATCATGACGGCGGACAAGACGTGGGAGCTGGTCCCGCCCCACTTCACCCGCGGCGCGGCCGACGGCAGCGGCGACTCGATGGTCGGCGCGCTTGCGGCGACGCTTGCGCGCGGGATGAGCATCGAGGAGGCATTGCGCTGGGGTGGGGCGGCCGGTGCCACAAACTTCCTGCGCGCGGGACTCGGCACCGGCTCGCGCGACGTGGTCACCGACCTGCTGCCGCGCGTCGAGCTGCGCGAGGTCCAGCGCTAGATCAGCGGGGCGGCCCAGGGCGGCCGCACGTCTTCGCCCGCGAGGATCGCGGCCGGTCCCTCGCTCGACACCCAGTCCAAGTGGCGGCGCAGCAGCTCCACCTCCGCGAGCCGCGAGAGTCCGTCCGACAGCCGCACCTCCCGGCCCGCATGCGACGAGTGCGCGTCCGAGCCGAGCAGGTGGATCAGCCCCTCCCCCGCCAGCTCGAGCAGGAAGTCGGAGGCGGGGCCCTCGGCCACCAGGGCCGCCGTCGCCTGCACGAGCGCGCCCTGCTCGACGAGCGCCGCCAGCCGGTCGCGGAAGTCGACGCCCGGATGGCGCTCGGGATGCGCGATCACGCTGCGAAAGCCGCGGTCGGCGAGCTTCTCGACCGCGTCGAACAGGTCCTGCCCGAGCGGCCCCGGGCGCGGCTCGACCAGGAGCCACCGGCTGCCCACACCCAGCGCGACGCGCTCGAGCACCTCGTCGGAGAGCACGTCGAGCATCGGCTCGGCGACCTCGCCCGCGGGGACGACCCGGACGTCGAGCCCCTGGCGCTGCAGCTCCTCGTTGAGGGCCTGCGCGCGGCCCTCCAGCTCCTCGGGCAACACAACGTGATCAGGATGGATATGGGGCGTTGCGCAGATCAGCCTGATCCCGTCGCGCTCGGCGACACGCGCCATCTCGACGCTGTCGTCGAGGTCCCGCGCGCCGTCGTCGAGCCCGGGAAGGATGTGGCAGTGGACGTCGATCACCGCGTGAAGTATCGGACAACGAACGGAAGCCGACCCCGACGGTTGCATTTGCAGGCACTTTGCGGGTAGCGTCGGCCCAGTTGGAGGGAACCGACAGGGGAGGAGCCGGTAGTGATCCGTGGAGCCGTGCGCGCAGGCGTGCTTGGCATCGCCGCGACCGCTGCACTGGTCGTCGCACCCGTCGCAAGCGCCACACCCGTGGACCTGACGTCGGTCACGCAGTCGAACCGGCTCGTGAGCGCGTCGTGGACGCTGCCGGCCGATGCATCCGCGTGGACCCTCGAGATCTCCAGCGACACGACCTTTGATCCGGACAGCGTCAGGGAATACGCACCGCTCGGTGCCACGGAGACCAGCTTCACCTCCTCGCAGCCGCTCGCCGGAGGCACCTACTACGTGCGCGTCATCAGCACCGCGACTCCCGACGCGTGCGTCGTCGGGGACCCGTCGTGCGTGTACGAGTTCTCCAACATCGCGACTGTCACGATCGACAGCCAGGCCGCGACGCTCCAAGCAGTCATACAGCTGGGCGGGGTTCTGGCCGCAAGCTGGACGCTGGCCCCAGGAGGAGATGCCTGGATCGCCGAGATCGCCACCAGTCCCGACAGGGATGCATTCGGCTTCCTCAACCTCGCCTCGGCGTCACCTGTGCAGCTGATTCCCACCCAGACGATGTTCGCGGCGCCCCTGGGACTGGCACCGGGTACCTACTACGTCCACATCGTCAGCACACCGACCTACGACCTCTGCCTTGCCGAGTCCGCCGGGTGCGTCTTCGAGTTCTCGAACGTCGTCGCCGTGACGATCCCGGCAACGGTGCGCCCGCTGCCTTCGCCGCCACGTGCCCTGTCCACGACCGACAAGGTCCTCGCGCTCGGCGCGGTGAGAGCCTCGTCCTCGCAGGACGTCGACAGGCTCAGCGTCACGCTCCAAGCGGGCGAGGCAGTGACGGTCAGGCTCTCGGGCTCGGTCAACGTTCCGAGGGCATCGAAGGTGTTCCGCTTCAAGACGGTCAACCGGTCGCTCGGCGCCGGCAAGGCGAAGCTCAGGCTGAGGCTTCCGAAGAAGGCCAAGAAGGCGGTCAAGCGGGCACTGAAGCGCAAGCAGCGCCTCAAGGCGAAGCTCACGCTGGTCGTCACCGACGGCGCAGGTAACTCCAAGACGTCGAAGTACACAGTGCGGCTGAAGCCGTAGCGCGTGCTCCGATAGTGTGCCCCCCGATGGCGCGTGACCTCAAGCTGGGCCTGAACACCGGTTACTGGAGTGCGGGACCGCCGCACGGCGTCGAGGACGCGGTTGCGGAGGCCGACAAGCTCGGGTTCGACTCGATCTGGACGGCGGAGGCCTACGGCTCCGACGTGCTCACGCCGCTCGCGTGGTGGGGCTCCCAGACAAAGAACGTGCGGCTCGGCACGGCGATCATGCAGATGTCGGCGCGCCAGCCCGCCGCCGCCGCGATGGCGGCGATGACGATGGACCACCTCTCGGGCGGGCGCTTCATCCTCGGCCTCGGCGTGTCCGGCCCGCAGGTCGTCGAGGGCTGGTACGGGATGCCGTTCGCGAAGCCGCTCGCGCGCACTCGCGAGTACGTGAAGATCGTGCGCGACATCATCGCCCGCGACGGGAAGGTGACGAACGACGGCCCGCACTACCCGCTCCCCTATCCCGACGGCACCGGCCTCGGCAAGCCGCTGCGCTCGACGATCCATCCCGTGCGCGAGGAGATCCCGATCTTCCTCGGCGCCGAAGGACCGAAGAACGTGGCGCTCGCAGCCGAGATATGCGACGGATGGATGGCGCTGTTCTTCTCGCCGCGCAACCAGGACTTCTACCGCGACGCGCTTGAGGAGGGGTTCGCCGCCAACGGCGGCCGGCGCTCGTGGGACGACTTCGAGGTGATGGCGACGGTGCCGGTGATCATCCACGACAACGTCGAGGAGGCCGCCGACTTCCTGCGCCCCATGTACGCGCTCTACTTCGGCGGCATGGGGGCGCGCGGACGCAACTTCCACCACGACGTCGCCGTCCGGCTCGGCTACGAGGCCGAGGCCAAGAAGGTCCAGGACCTCTACCTGGACGGCAAGAAGGACGAGGCCTCCGCGTCGATCCCCACGAAGCTCGTCGAGGATCTCGCGCTGATCGGGCCGGAGGACAAGATCCGCGACGAGCTCGATGCCTGGCGCGAGTCGATCGCCACGACGCTGCTGATCGGCGGCGACGCGGCGATGATCCGCCGCGTCGCCGAGCTGGTCAAGGGTTAGCTAGCCCGCCAGCGTGGTCTGGCCGGGGGGCGGCGGTGATTGTGCCGCGCGCGCCCGCATCGACAGCATCACGCTGACGATCAGGACCCAGACCGCGGATCCGAGAAAGCCGACGAACCCGACCGGGGTCATGCCGATGACTGCCAGCGCGATCGCGATCCACCCCAGCCACTTCGGCAGGGCGCCATGTCTCACGATCGAGAGTCCCGCCGCGAGCATCGCCGTGACCGAGCCCAGTACGAACGGTAGGAAGTCGTTGTCCCACAGGGCTTCGAGCGCCTGCGCGGCGGCCGGTTCGATGTCATCAGCCTGTTCGGCCAGCGCGAACGCGATCATCGAGTCGACCGCGATGCCGGTCGCCAGGATCGCCCCTCCGACGAACGCAACCAGCGAGAGCATTCCGTTTTCTCCCTCGGCTGCCCGCAGCACCTTGCGCAGATATCCGAAGAAGAAGATCAGCGCAACGCCGGCGATTGTCGAGAGGAGCGCCGAGATCTGTATCGCGTCCTTGTTGTCGACGTAGTGGTCGACGACCTTCTGCGCTCCCTCCTTCGCCTCCGGTGGCTCGCCTCCGATTGCAATGGTCACGATGGCGAGTACTAGGAACGCCACCCCGGTGAGCGGTATGAGCCACTCGTTTCTGTCTTTCATTGACGCTGCTCCTCTCTGTCGTCAAACGACACGACGCCGGGCGCCAGTATCACCAGGCCGCAGGACACGTCGAGTTGGAGAACGGCTACGGTCGAAGGCATGCCTGACGCGGTCGTGATCGGATCCGGGCCGAACGGCCTGGTTGCCGCAAACGTGCTGGCGAGCGCGGGGTGGGAGGTGCTCGTGCTGGAGGCGCAGCCGGAGCCCGGCGGCGCGGTGCGCACCCGCGAGCTGGTCGAGCCGGGGTTCCGCAACGACTTGTTCAGCGCCTTCTATCCAATGGCGGCCGCGTCGCCGGGGATGCTGGCGCTCGACCTGGAGCAGCACGGGCTGCGCTGGCTGCGCGCGCCGGTTGCCCTCGCGCACCCGGCGGCAGACGGGCGCTGTGCGCTGCTGTCGACCTCGCTGGACGAGACCACTGCGTCCCTCGAGTCGTTCGCACCCGGCGACGGCGACGCGTGGCGCGATCTCCACACGTACTGGGAGCGCGCCGGTACGCGCTTCATGGACGCGCTGCTGCGGCCGTTCCCCCCGGTGCGGTCGGGCGCGCGGCTGCTGCAAGCGCTCGGCCCACGCGGGTCGCTGGACTTCGCGCGCTTCGCGCTCCTGTCCGTGCGGCGGCTGTCGGAGGAGCGCTTCCGTGGTGCGGGCGCCGGGTGGCTGCTGGCGGGGTGCGCCCTGCACGCCGACGTCACCCCCGACGCGACCGCGAGCGGCCTGTACGGGTGGTTGCTCTGCGGGCTCGGGCAGCAGCACGGCTTTCCCTTCCCCGAGGGAGGAGCGGGACAGTTGACGGCAGCGCTCGTGCGGCGCCTCGGCGCCCAAGGGGGCGAACTGCGGTGCGGCACGCGCGTCGCGCGCGTCGTGGTGCGCGACGGGCGCGCGGCCGGCGTGCGCACCGGTGACGGCGAGGAGATCGTCGCCCGTCGCGCGGTGCTGGCCGATGTCGGCGCGCCCGCCCTCTACCGCGACCTGCTGGCGGACGTTGCGCTGCCGGCATGGCTCGAGCGCGCCCTGCGGCGCTTCCAGTACGACAGCGCGACCGTGAAGGTCGACTGGACCCTCGACGCGCCGATCCCGTGGAGCGCGGCGGGCGCCCGCCGCGCCGGCACCCTGCACATCGCAGACGGGATGGAGGCGCTCACGGAGATGAGCGCCCAGCTCGCCGGCGGATTGATCCCGCGGCGGCCCTTCCTCGTGATGGGCCAGTTCTCGATGGCGGACGGGGCCCGCTCCCCCGCCGGCACCGAGACGGCGTGGGCGTACACGCACGTGCCGCAGCGGATCAGGGGCGACGCCGGCGACGAGCTCACGGGCGCCTGGGACGACCGCGAGACCGAGGTCTTCGCGCAGCGGGTCGAGGACGAGGTGGAGCGGCTGGCGCCCGGGTTTCGCGACCTCATCCGCGGACGGCACGTGTTCACCCCGTCCGCGATCCAGGCCGAGGACGAGAACCTCGTTGCGGGAGCGGTGAACGGAGGAACCGCACAACTCCACCAACAGCTGATCTTCCGCCCCGTGCCGGGTCTTGCGCGACCGGAGACGCCGATCGCCGGCCTCTACCTCGCCTCCGCGTCGGCGCACCCGGGCGGAGGAGTTCACGGCGCATGCGGTGCGAACGCGGCGCACGCCGCGCTTGGGGGCGGGCGGATCATCCACCGGGTGTCCCGCATCCGAACCTCCCGGTAGCCATGTCGCCTCCGATCTGGCCCATCGTCGTCATCAGCCGCTGCATCGACTTCGATGCATGCCGCTACAACGGCCAGGTGATCCGCGCGAGCCTGCGCGAGGAGCTCGAGCCGCACGTCGAGCTGCGCCCGATCTGCCCCGAGCTCGAGATCGGCCTCGGCGTACCGCGCGATCCGGTGCGGCTCGTGAGGGCCGCCGACGGCCCGCGCATGGTGCAGCCCTCCACCGGTCGCGACCTGACCCGGTCCATGAACAGCTTCTCGCGCACCTATCTCGCCGGCGTCGAGGACGCGGACGGCTTCATCCTGAAAAGCCGCTCGCCCTCGTGCGGAATCCGCAACGCCAAGCTGTTCCACTCCGATGCCGAGGGCGCCGGGCACGACAGCGGCCCCGGGCTGTTCACGGCGCGGGTGCTCGAACGGTTCCCGTACGCAGCCGTCGAGGACGAGGGGCGTCTCAACGACCTGCGTCTGCGCGACCACTTCCTCACGAAGCTCTGGGCGCTTGCAGCGTTTCGCCTCGCCGCGCAGGGCGGCGCCGCCGCGATCGTCGAGTTCCACTCGCGCAACAAGCTGCTGCTCATGGCCCACAACCAGACGCGCATGCGGGCACTCGGCCGGCTGGTCGCGCACGCGGGCACGACTCCGCGGGACCAGCTCGTGACCGGCTACCGCGAGGGGCTCGGGGCAGCACTCGCGCGTCCCGCACGCCCGGGCAACAGCGTCAACGTGCTGATGCACACCCTCGGGCACGTCTCGGAGCAGTTGTCGGCGCGCGAGCGCAGCCACTTCCTGGCGACTCTCTCCTCCTACCGGGAGGGCAAGGTCCCGCTGGGCGCCGCGCAGGCAATCGTGGGCGCCTGGACGGTGCGCTTCGAGGTCCCCAACCTGGCCGGGCAGACCTTCTTCGCGCCCTATCCACCGGCGCTCATGCGGCTCGAGCGACCACGGCGGCGAGGCGCTGCTTAGCCATGCCCGGTTTTTCCCGCTCCTTCCGCCCAGAAGTCAGCAGTCACTCTTCACAGTTGGCCGGAGCTGCGCCATTCTCATCCGCAACCGCCCACTCCGAGAGGGAGGTGTGCGATGGACACTCGACAGAGGGACGTTGTCCGCTCGACGCTCGAGGGCCTCGCCGATGAGGGAGTCACGATGGGGGCGATCGATTCGCAGCTCGCCAGCATCCCCCTGAGCACCGACGAGTACGACGAGCTGTGGCTGTACGCGTGGTCGCTCCTGGAAGGACGGGCGTCGCGCGTGGTCGTGCAAGCCGGGGACTGGTACGGCTACGCGCCCGTCGAAGGCGGCTAGTGGCCCTGCCCGGAACGTTCGCCAGTAAACGGCGCGGACTCCGGGGCCGCCAGGCAAGAACCCAGGGAGCCCGCGTACCGGTGGTACGTGGGCGACCGAGGACGCTGCCTGGTGGATCCGGAGTCCGCCGTTTGCGGCGAGACGTTTCGGGAAGGGCCACTCGATGATCGGCCTGCCGGTCATCTGAGGGTCGGGCGCACGACCTCACGCTGGGCTAACTTGACCTGATGGGACTTCTACGGATGGTCGCGTGCGCGGTGCTGGCATGCGGCACGTGGCCCGCGGCCGCGCACGCGCTCAGCGCACGCGGCGACGGCGGGCGCGATGCGATCTCGGGCACAGCTCGGGCCGACGTGCTCCGTGGGCTGGGCGGCAACGACCGTCTGGCCGGGCGCGGCGGGCGCGACCGGCTGTACGGAGGGCGCGGCCGGGACCGCCTCTACGGCGGCAACGACCGCGACGTGCTGCGCGGCGGCCCCGACGATGACCGGCTCGCCGGGGGCCACGGCGAGGACGTGCTCCGGGGCGGGACCGGAGACGACACGCTCCGGGCGCGCGACGGACGGCGCGACCTTATCTCCTGCGGTCCCGGAAGCGATCGCGCAACGCTCGACTCGCGCGACGTGATCGTCGGCGCGACCAATGCCAGGCCCAACGGGAGGTGCGAGGTGGTGCACCGCCCGCAGCAGGACGCGTCCCTGATCGCTGTCGGAGACATTGCGCGCTGCCCGGGCAGCGCGGCCGTCACCGCAGCGCTGGTCGACAGCCTGCCCGGCACGATCGCCGCGCTCGGCGACACGGTCTACGAGAAGGGCACTCCGGCAGAGTTCGCGAGCTGTTACGCACCCACCTGGGGTCGCCACAAGTCGCGCACACGCCCTGCGGTCGGCAACCACGAGTACGGAACGCCCGGGGCAAGCGGCTACTTCTCCTACTTCGGGCCATCCGCCGGCGAGCCCGGCAAGGGCTACTACTCCTACGCGGCCGGCTCCTGGCACGTCGTGGCGCTGAACAGCAATTGCGCAGAGGTCGGCGGCTGTCAGGCCGGCTCCGCCCAGGAGCGCTGGCTGCGGACCGACCTCGACGCGCATCCCACGCGGTGCACGGTCGCATACATGCACCATCCGGCCTTCAGCTCCGGGAACTTGCACGGCGGCAGCCCTTCGGTCCTGCCGCTGGTGCGCGCGCTGCAGGACGAGAGCGTCGAGCTGCTGCTGAGCGGACACGACCACGACTACGAGCGCTTCGCCCCCCAGACGGCCGAGGGCGTCTCGAATCGTGCGGGTGTGCGGCAGTTCGTGGTGGGCACCGGGGGGGCCAGCCTGCGCCAGTTCGCACCCAAGCCCGAGCCCAACAGCGAGGTGCGGATCGCAGGTGTCTACGGCGTGCTGTCGCTGAAGCTTCGCGCGGCGGCATATGACTGGCAGTTCGTGCCCCAGCCCGGCAGTACCGCGAGCGATACGGGCGCGGCCGCCTGCCACTGAGCGCGGTAGGCTCCAGCGCGAGCATCGCCCGGAACCCGCCGCAGAACCTCAAGGAGACTCACACATGCCTGAAGCAGTGATCGTCGACGCCGTCCGCACCCCGATCGGGCGCGCTTTCAAGGGCCAGCTGGCCGGGCTCCGGCCCGACGACACCGGAGCGTTCGTCGTCGACAGCCTCCTGGAGCGCAACCCCGAGGTCTCGCCGGAGTCCGTCGAGGAGTTGATCGCCGGTTGCGGGCTGCCGCAGGGCCTGCAGGCGTTCAACATCGGCCGGATCATCGCGCTGCTGTCCGAGAAGCTCCCCAACTCGGTGAACGGCGTGACGGTCTCGCGCTACTGCGCGTCGAGCCTCGAGTCGATCCGTGAGGCGGCCAACGCGATCCGCGCCGGCGAGGGCGACACGTACATCGCCGCGGGAGTCGAGTGGGTCAGCCGCTACAACGAGCGCCAGGAGGCGGCCGGCGTTGCGGACCAGAACGAGAAGCTGCAGGGCAACGACGGCCAGCCCAACGCCTACATCGCGATGGGCCTGACGGCGGAGAACGTCGCAGACAAGTGGGAGGTCAGCCGCGCCGACATGGACAAGTACGCGCAGCGCTCCCAGCAGCTCGCGGTGGCCTCTCAGGAGTCCGGGTTCTTCGGCCGCGAGATCGTGCCGGTGACATTGCCGGACGGCACGATGGTCGCCAAGGACGAGGGCCCGCGCGCGAGCTCGACGCTCGAGAAGCTGGCCGAGTTGAAGCCCGCGTTCCGGGAGGACGGCAAGGTCACGGCCGGTAACTCCTGTCCCCTCAACGACGGAGCCGCAGCCGTGCTGCTGATGTCGGAAGCGCGCGCGAAGGAGCTCGGCCTCACCCCGCGGGCGCGGATCGTCGCGTCGGCGACCGCGGCGCTCGAGCCGGAGATCATGGGCGTCGCGCCGATCGGCGCGATCAAGAAGGTGCTGGAACGCGCCGAGATGAAGATCGACGATGTCGACATCGTCGAGCTCAACGAGGCGTTCGCGGCCCAGGTGATCCCGATCATGAGCGAATGTGACATTCCGCTGGAGAAGATGAACCCCCACGGAGGGGCGATCGCCCACGGCCCCCCCGATGGGCTGTACGGGGCGCGCCACATGACGACGCAGCTGAACGGGCTCGAGACGATGTGCGTCGCCGGCGGGCAGGGCCACGCGATGATCGTCGAGCGGCTCAACTAAGACGGAATTCGCTTAGCCGCGAATTCCGGGTGCTCTGAGACTCGGCATCATTCGCTTAGCCGCGAATTCCGGGTGCTCTGAGACTCGGCATCATTCGCTTAGCGGCGAATTCCGGGTGCTCTGAGACTCGGCATCAAAGTGGCGGGGAGGGCCTCTCCCCGCTAACAATGGAGTAGGTCGCTCCCCAGCCCAGGCAGGGTCTGGGCACCCCCAGTCACGGAGGACTCTTGGCTCGAAGGCAGTTCTATCTGCTCAGCCGCGCCATCGCTTTTTTCGCAACCGCGCTGATGACGGTTGCACCTTTGACGGCGCATGCAGTACCGCGAGCCACGGCTTCGGACGACCGGATCTCGGGCACCGCGCGTGCCGACGTGATCACGGGTCGCGACGGCGACGACGTGCTGTCCGGGCACGGTGGCCCCGATCGCCTGAGCGGCGGCCGCGGCAACGACAACCTCACGGGCGGAGGCGGTCGCGACCGCCTATCGGGTGGCCGCGGCGACGACCTGCTGCGTGGCGACGCCGGCTCCGACGTCCTGAACGCCGGCCCCGGGGACGACCTGGTGCGTGCACGCGACGGCGTGAAGGACCGGGTCGTGTGCGGACCCGGCCACGACATCGCGGTGCTCGACTCGCGCGATGTGGCGATCGGCTGCGAGTCGAAGCACGCGCCCGCCACACCTCCTCCGCCCACGAAGACTCCGAGCGGCGCGACCGGCGTGCCGGCCGGCCCAGCCGGGCCGCTGCCTGCGACAGGTCCGGGCGACCCCACTCCGGACCCGACTCCGGACCCTGATCCCGACCCGGACCCTGATCCCGACCCCGACCCCGACCCTGATCCCGACCCTGATCCTGATCCTGATCCTGATCCTGACCCGGACCCCGACCCGGACCCCGATCCTGATCCCGATCCGCCGGTGGAGCACCTGCTCGCGGCGGGCGACATCGCTGACGACATGTTCAACTCGGAGTCCACCGCGGCGCTGCTCGACAACCTCCCGGGGACGGTCGCGGTGCTCGGCGACGGCGCTTACCCGAACGGTTCCTACGAGGACTTCACGACCTACTACGAGCCGACCTGGGGCCGCCACAAGGCGCGCACCAAGCCCGCGGTGGGCGACCACGAGTATGGCTCGGAACGCGGCGCTGGATATTTCTCCTACTTCGGAGCTGTCGCCGGCGATCCGCTCCAGGGCTGGTACAGCTACGACCTGGGTGCCTGGCACATCGTCGTCCTCAACACCAGCTGCTCCGAGGTGGGTGGCTGCGGTGAGGGCTCGCCTCAGGCCGAGTGGTTGCGCAACGACCTGATCGCACACCCGGTCCAATGCACGGCGGCGTACTTCCACACACCGCTCTTCAGCTCCGGCGAGAAGCACGGCAACAGCCCGATCGCCCTCGACTTCTGGCGGATCCTGTACGAGCACGGCGCCGAGATGGTGATGAACGGGAACGACCACGACTACGAGCGTTTCGCGCCGCAGACGCCCGACGGGATCGCCGATCCCGTGAGCGGCATCCGACAGTTCGTGGTCGGTACCGGTGGACGCTTCCTGCGTCCCGTCGCGGTCACCCCGGAGGCGAACAGCGAGGCGCTCGACAACACGACGTTCGGGATCCTGCAGCTCGACCTCATGTCGGCGAGCTACAACTGGAAGTTCGTCCCGGCGACGCCGGGCGGTTTCACCGACTCCGGCACCACCGCCTGCCACTAATCACGCGGTAGGGTTGTGGCGGGCGGCGCGTCCGCCCGGACGATGGAGGCGACCCCCGCAACGCAGAGCGCCGCGCCGACCGAGCGGCAGATCACCGTCTCGGGGCTTCGCACACGCCTGTTCGAGGCGGGCCCCCCGGATGCGCGAGAAGCGATCGTGTTCGTGCACGGCAATCCCGGGTCGGCGGGTGACTGGATCGGCCTGGCCGGGCAGACCGGCGCCTTCGCGCGCTCCGTCGCGTTCGACATGCCGGGCTTCGGGCGGGCGGACAAGCCGCAGGACTTCGAATATACGGTGCCCGGGGAAACACGTTTCCTCGACGCCGCGCTGACGGAGCTCGGCATCGAGCGCGTGCACTTCGTGCTGCACGACCTCGGCGGCCCGTGGGGAGTGGAATGGGCCGCGAGCCATCCCGATCGGGTGGCAAGCGTCGCCCTGATCACGACCGGCGCGTTCGTCGAGTACCACTGGCACATCATCGCCCGGGTGTGGCAGACCCCCGTGCTCGGAGAGCTGCTCATGGCGACCTCCAACCGCTGGGTGTTCCGCACGCTCACGAACCTGGGCCAGCGGCGCAAGCTGCCGCGCGAGTTCCTCGACGAGATGTACGACAACTTCGACCGCGGCACCCGGCACGCCGTGCTGAAGCACTATCGCGCGGAGTCCAATCCGCGGCCCGCCGCCCGCCGCCAGGCGGACGCTCTACGCCCGCACGACATACCTGCGCTCGTCGTGTGGGGCGGCCGCGAACCGTATCTCGGGGTCGACCTCGCGGAACGGCAGAAGCAGGCTTTCCCCAGCGCGCGCATCGTCGTGTTACCCGACAGCGGGCACTGGCCATTCATCGACAACCCGGAGGAGGTCGCCGCGCACGTGCTCCCGTTCCTGCGCGAGATGACCGGCGCCTCCAAGGAGGACTGATGGCAGACGTGAACCGCAGATACCTGCTGCGCAAGCGGCCCAACGGCCGGATCGACGACTCCACCTTCGAGCTCGTCGAGGAGCCTGTCCCCGAGCCCGGCTCCGGCCAGGCCCTGGTCCAGAACCTGTACGTGTCGATCGATCCGACGAACCGCGCCTGGATCGGCGAGGAGCCGACCTACCTGCCGCCCGTCGGCATCGGCGAGTGCATGCGCAGCGTCGGCCTCGGCCGCGTGATCTCCTCCGACGACGCCAGCTATCCGGAGGGCTCGCTCGTAACCGGTCTCGTGGGCTGGCAGGACTACGTCGTCACAGGCGAGGGCGAGTTGCCGCTGACGCCGGTCCCGGGGGACACCGGCCTGCCGATCGAGACCCTGATGGGCGCGCTCGGCCTGACCGGCGTCACCGCCTACTTCGGGATGCTCGACATCGGCAAGCCGCAGGAGGGCGAAACAGTCGTGGTGTCCGCGGCGGCGGGCGCGGTGGGCTCCGTCGTCGGCCAGATCGCGAAGCTGAAGGGCGCGCGCGCCGTCGGCATCGCCGGTGGCAAGGAGAAGTGCGCCTGGCTGGTCGACGAGCTCGGCCTCGACGCAGCGATCGACCGTCACGACGCCGGGTGGCGCGAGCAGCTGCGCGCGGCCTGCCCGAACGGCGTCGACGTCGACTTCGAGAACGTCGGCGGCGAGATCATGCGCGAGGTGTTCGGCATGCTCAACCTGAACGCGCGTGTTGCGCTGTGCGGGTTGATCTCCGAGTACAACGAGGCCGAGCGGCCGTCGGGCCCTTCACTCTCCCGCGTGCTGGTCAACCGGGTGACGGTCCAGGGCTTCATCATCCTCGACTACTTCGGGCGCTTCCCGGAGGCGATCGCGCAGCTCGGCCAGTGGGTGGCCGAGGGCAAGGTCAAGGACCGGCACACGGTCGTGGAAGGACTCGAGCGCGCGCCCGAGGCCGTCAACATGCTGTTCGACGGCGACAACCTCGGGAAGTTGATCGTAAAGGTCTAGGCTGGGCGTCATCATGGCCGGCCGTCTACCACCGGGGTCGAGGGCGCCAGGGGCCGTCAACGCGGTTCGCTTCACGCGCGATCCGGTCGGGTTTCTCGAGCGCCAGTGGCGCCGGCACGGTGACGCGTTCAGCATCAACTTCCCCGGGTTCGGCCGGATGGCGTACTTCGTCGAACCGGAGACGGTCAAGCAGATCTTCACGGCCGACGCGCGTGCGATCCACGCGGGCGAGGCCAACGGACGCGTGCTGGAGCCGGCGCTCGGGAAGTTCTCGCTGCTGACGCTCGACGAGGACGATCACATGCGTCAGCGCAAGCTGCTGCTACCTCCCTTCCATGGCGAGCGGGTGCGCCGCTACGGTGAGCTGATCGCCGACATCGCGGAGCGGGAGATCGCGCGCTGGCCGGTCGGCTCCGCCTTTGCGCTGCGTCCCCGCATGCAGGCGATCACGCTCGACGTGATCCTGCGCGCCGTGTTCGGCGTCCGCGGCGACGACCGCCTGGCGCGCTTCCGCGCGACGCTCCCTCAGCTCACCGAGGCCAGCGGCGTTGTGATGTGGCTGCCGTTCATGCGACACAACTTCGGGCCATGGAGCCCGTGGGCGCGCTTCCAGCGCATCCGCCGCGCAGTCGATGAGCTCGTCTACGAGGAGATCCGCCTGCGGCGTGCCGACCCGGGCATGGAGGAACGAGACGACGTGCTGTCGGTGCTGCTACAGGCCCGCCACGAGGACGGCGGCCCCATGAGCGACGAGGAGCTGCGCGACGAGCTGATCACGCTGCTGACCGCGGGACACGAGACCAGCGCCACGGCGCTTGCCTGGACGTTCGAGCGACTGCTGCGTTCGCCTCCTGCGCTGGAACGACTGCTCGGGGACCTCGACGACGAGGCCTACCTCGACGCGGTCGTCAAGGAGACCCTGCGCGTGCGGCCGGTCGTGATCGACGTCGCACGTGTCGTAAAGCGCGACGTCGAGATCGGCGGGTGGTCGATCCCGGCGGGCACGATCGTGGTTCCGGCAATCGCCCTCGTGCAGTTGCGGCCGGACCTCTATCCGGAGCCGCGCGCATTCCGTCCCGAGCGCTTCCTCGGCGACGAGCAGCCGCCCTCATACTCGTGGATCCCGTTCGGCGGCGGAGTGCGACGCTGCATCGGCGCCGCATTTGCGCAGCTGGAGATCAAGACGGTGCTCCGAACGGTCCTCGGCCGCGTGCGGCTGAGCGCTCCCGACCGGGCTCCAGAGCTCCAGCGCAGCCGCCACGTCACCCTCGTCCCATCAGGCGACACAACGGTCGTCATGGAAGGGCGTCTGGCCAGGCAGGACAACCGAGAGGACTCGCTGTTGTCCAACCGGGCTTGATACTTACTCAATAGTCAGTATCATCGCTGGCGCCCGACGAGCCTTGGGAAAGGATCGGAATCACAGCAGTGCCGTACATACATTGCCCGGCATGCCGCCTGACGGTCTACGGCGGTATCGCTTACAGGGACGAGAAGCAGTGCCCCCGTTGCGGGAGCGACATGTCCGAGCGACCCGGTCGCCTTTTCCACTCCCAGCGGCTCGACGGCGGTCTGCCACGAGCGGCCGCCGAGCGCGGGCAAGACCGGCCTGCGCCCCGTGGGCGCGGCATCCGTGCCGCAGCCTGACCGCTCGCTGAAGCGCACGATCAGCAAGCTGGTCTCGACCAGGTTCGTGAACCCGGTCGTGCGCAGGCTGCTGGACCGTGGACTGATGCGGCGCACGCACGCGCTGCTCGAGACCACCGGACGCCGGAGTGGGCTGCCTCGGCGCGTCCCGGTCGGCAACGGGCTGCGCGGCGACACCTTCTGGATCGTGTCCGAGCACGGCCACGACTCCGACTACGTGAAGAACATCGAGGCCGACCCGCGCGTGCGCGTGAAGGTGGGACGTGCGTGGCGCGAGGGCACGGCCGAGGTCATGCCCGACGACGATGTGCGCGCACGCATGCGCGACCTGGGCCGACCCGCGAACGACGCGATGGTGCGGCTCGCCGGCTCTGACCTGATGACGGTGCGCATCGATCTGGACCCGGATACCTCCGGCGCCACGCGGGCATGATGCACGCATGGCGCGTCGCCTGATCGTCGACGGCATGAACGTGATCGGCTCCCGGCCGACGGGCTGGTGGCGCGATCGCCGCGGCGCCATGTCGGAGTTGGCCGAGGAGCTCGCCCGGCACGCGGCCGAGACCGGTGACGAGGTCGCGGTCGTGCTCGACTCCAAGCCGTTCGACCTGTCGGCCGGGACCCACGGGATCGACGTGCGCTTCGCGCCCGCGCGCGGGCCGGACGCCGCGGACGACGTGATCGTCGACATGGTCGCGGCCGATGCGGATCCGCCGACGCTCGAGGTCGTGACGTCGGACAGGCGGCTGGCCTCGCGCGTGCGCTCGCTGGGCGCGGAGACGCTGAGCTCCGGCGCGCTGCTACGTGTGTTGGGGCGATAGGCTCACCGCGAGGTTGCTGCAGCACCGGACGGAGGTTGCCAATGGCGAGCACGCAGACCGCCGCGGTCGTTCCGCGGCCACAGAATTTCTACACGGAGCCCGAGTGGCTCGACGTCGGCGGCCTGCGCGTCGCCTACCGGCGCAAGGGAACGGGAGAGCCGACGCTCTACCTGCACGGCGCGGGGATGACCCGCATGTGGCTTCCGCATCTGGAGGCACTTTCCGAGCGGGTCGACGTGATCGCGCCCGAACACCCGGGGTACGGCGAGACCGAGATGCCGGATTGGCTGGACGGGTTCGAGGACCTCGTCATCCACTACGACGAATTGCTCGACGTGCTCGGGCTCGAGCAGGTGCACCTCGTCGGCTATTCGCTCGGCGGATGGCTCGCGGCGGAGTTCGCCTCGTACTACCCGCAGCGGCTGAAGAGCCTCACGCTGATGGTGCCGGCCGGCCTGCGGATCGAGGGCAAGCCCGTTCCCAACCCCGTCGCGATGATGCCCGACGCGTTCTTCGACCTGATCTTCAACGACAAGTCGAACATGCATCAGGTGATGCCGGACCTCGAATCCCTCGACGAGGTCGTGCACCAGTACGGCGAGGGAGCGACCCTTGCCCGCATCGCCTGGACCTCGCAGTACAACCTGAAACTGGAGCGCAGGCTGGCGCGCGTGACATGTCCATCGTTGGTGGTGCGCGCGGAGGACGACCGCCTGATCCCCAACGAGACGCACGAGCGCTTCGCGGAGCTGCTGCCGAACTCGCGCATCGAGACGATCCCGGGCACCGGCCACGCGCTCGCCGTCGAGCAGCCGGACAAGGTCGGCGCCGCGATCGGTGGCTTCATCCAGGAGGCGTCGCGATGAACAAGCTCGACTTCTACCTGTTCCACCTCATGCCCTACCCCTTCATCCCGCCCGGGGAGGAGATCGAGTCGACTTGGGTGACGTTGCCGAACACGCACTACGACCCCAAGGTCGGGCACCGTCTCTACAACGAGTACCTGGAGCAGTTGATCGCGGGCGAGAAGCTCGGCTTCGACGGGCTGTGCGTGAACGAGCACCACCAGAACGCCTACGGCACGATGCCGTCGCCGAACATCATGGCTTCGTACCTCGTCGCCAAGACCAAGCGCATCCCGATCGGCGTGATCGGCAACGCTCTGCCGCTCCATGCGAACCCGGTGAGGGTGGCCGAGGAGATCGCGATGCTCGACGTGATCTCCGGTGGGCGCATCATCTCCGGCTTCGTGCGCGGCACAGGCATGGAGTACTACTCCTACGCCGCCAACCCGAGCTACTCGCAGGAGCGCTTCTGGGAGGCGCACGACCTGATCATCAAGGCGTGGACCGAGCCGGGTCCCTTCGGCTGGCAGGGCAAGCACTTCCGCCTGCCGTACGTGAACCCGTGGCCGCGTCCGCTGCAGCAGCCGCACCCGCCGGTGTGGCTGCCGGGCTCGGGGTCCATGGAGACGATCAAGAAGGCCGCCGAGCGGCGTTATCCGTTCATGATGGTGTTCGCGCCGCAGTGGTTCACGAAGATGAACTACGACATGTACAGGCGCGCCGCCGAGGAGTCCGGTTACGAGTCCTCGCCCAAACAGCTCGCCGCCGCGATCCCGACGTACGTCGCCGAAACCGAGGAGCAGGCGCACCGCGAGGCAAAGCCGCACTTCATGTGGCTGTTCCAGAACGGCCTGAAGATCCCGCCCTACCATTGGTTCCCACCCGGCTACACGAGCAAGAAGTCGTTCGCCGGCATGCTGGGGGCGAAGGTCAAGCACAACCTGAAAGAACATTGGGAGCTGTCATACGAGGAGCTCCTGGAGGAGCGCTACATCATCGTCGGCTCGCCCGAGACGGTGATCGAGCGGCTGACGGAGTTCACGGACGACCTGGGCGCCGGCATCGTCCTGGGAGCCGGCGGCCACATGGGATCCATGCCCCACTGGCTGGTCATGAAGAACACCTACCTGCTGGCCGAGGAGGTCATCCCGCACTTCCGCGAGCCGGACGGCAAGCCCAGCTGGATGCGCGAGGATCCGCTCGGCCCAGGGACGCTCACCGAGCACGCGGCCACCGTGGAGCGGCCTGAGCTGCAACCGGTGGCGCGCCTCGACGGCAGTCTCGTGGAGACGCAGCGGGCGTACCTCGAGGAGATGACCTGAGCGACACCGAGAACCTGCGCTCCCAGCAGGAGCGGAAGAAGGCCGAGGAAGAGCGTCGCGCGCGCGAGGCGGAGTCCGAGGACGACACCAAGACACACGAGCGCCGCGCGGAGAAGTCCGAGTACCTGCGCGAGAAGCTCGAGGAGCGCAAGCGCTCGGAGCGTGACAGCTAGATTGAGGGCATGACTCTCGACGTAGACGCCTTCAAGCAGACCCAGCGCAGGATGTGGTCGACGGGCGACTTCCCCGACATCGCGCGCCACATCGAGTCCGCGGCCGCGCACCTGGTCGCGGCGGCCGATGTCGGAGCCGGGCGGGATGTGCTCGACGTCGCGACGGGCAGCGGCAACGTGGCGATCCTCTGCGCCCAGCGCGGCGCGAAGGTGACCGGCCTCGACCTCACCCCCGAGCTGTTCGACGCGGCTCGCCGCAGAGCGTCCGAGGCGGGCGTGGAGTGCGACTGGGTCGAGGGCGACGCGGAGGAGCTTCCCTATCCCGACGACTCCTTCGATCGCGCGCTCTCCACGTTCGGGACCATGTTCGCCCCGCGGCACGAGCAGGCCGCCGCGGAGCTCGTGCGGGTGACACGGCCCGGCGGCACGATCGCCGTCGCCGCCTGGACGCCCGAGGGCGGCAACGGGCAGATGTTCAAGGTCGTCGGCTCCCACATGCCGCCGCCCCCACCCGAGGTGAAGTCGCCCTTGCTGTGGGGGACCGAGCACCACATGCGCGAGCTGTTCGAGCCGCACGGCGTGCGGCTGCACTTCGAGCGCGACAACGTGATCTTCGAGGCCGTCTCGCCCGAGGAGTGGCTCGAATACAACGAGCGCGTCCTCGGCCCGATGGTCATGGCGAGGGCCGCGCTCGAGCCCCAGGGCAAGTGGGACGACCTGCGCGCCGATCTACTGAAGATGTACAACGACCTGAACCTCGACAAGGACGGCTTCCGCGCAAAGGGCGAGTACCTGGTGACCGTGGCACGCGTCCCGGAGTCGTGACCGCCCGGCCGAACCTCGACGAACCGCACTTCGACGAGCCACGCGAGCACGACGGGTTCCGCTGCCTGCGCGCGCGCATCGGGCGTCAGGCCGGCAGCGAGCGGATCGGGGCGAGCCTGTTCGCGGTGCCGCCCGGCGAGGCGGCTTACCCCTACCACTGGCACCTCGCGGAGGAGGAGCTGGTCGTCGTGCTGGAGGGAACGCCGCTACTGCGAACGGCGAACGGCGATTGGACGGCGGCGAGGTGGTGTCATTCCCGCGCGGCGAGCGGGGCGCGCACCAGCTCGTCAACGACACGGATGCAGAGGTGCGCTTCCTCGCCTTCAGCACACAGGGCGAGCCGGACATCGTGATGTACCCGGACTCGGGCAAGCTCGGCGCGTTCGAGCGCCGGCCCGAGGGCGGCGGCGTCTACAAGCTGTTCCGCATGGAAGACGAGGTCGGCTACTGGGACGGCGAGGCGCGGGGCGGCTCGTCGATCTCGCCCTCGAACTGACCAACGGCATCCTGCTTGCGAAACGTGAAGCCTGTGTCCTCGTCGGTCCAGGCCGCGATCTTGTCGCTGTCCGGGTGCTCGACGACGTCGGGCGTGACCATCGTGCTGACGATCAGGACACGCGCCGGTGACTCCGATCGGTTCTCCACGCGATGCGCGCCGCCGCGCCCGCGCAGGCAGGGCACGACGTCGCCGGGTGCCAGCTCCTCGCTGCCGTCGGCGGTACGCAGCGTGGGCCTGCCGGCGAGTACCACGATCATCTCCTCGTTGGCGTGATGCACGTGCAGCGGGGACGATGCCGCGCCGGGCGGCACCTCGAAGACCGCGGCGCCGAGCCGCTGCGCGCCTGACTGATGCCCCACGCGCGCGTACCGTCCCCCCAGCGGAGGGGAGTCGTACTCCTCGTCCCAGTCGGGCTCGAAGACGTTCGCCACGCCACGAAGATATACCTCCCCCATGGCACCGAGGCATCCACTCCTGGTCGTCGACGCCCCATCCCTGCTCTTCCGGGCGTACTACGCCCTGCCCGCGAGCATCAAGGACGGCGAGGGGCGGCCCGTCAACGCGCTGCTCGGAGGCGTCAACCTGATGCTGCAGGAGATCGCGACGCACACCCCGCGCGCAGTCGTGATGGCCTTCGGCCAGGATGCGGCGGACTACCGGGTCGAGCTGTTCCCCGACTACCACGCCGACCGCCGCGAGCTCGAGGCCGATGAGGACATCGAGCGCCAGTTCGAGGCGGCCCCGGGCCTGTTCGACGCGTTCGGGTGGGAGTCCGTGAGCGTCCCCGGGCTGGAGGCCGATGACGTGCTCGGGTCATATGCCCTCGCCGAGCGTGCGGCGGGCGGGCGCACGCTGATCCTCACCGGTGACCGCGACATGTTCCAGTGCGTCGGGCCGGGCTGCACCGTGCTCTACATGACGACCGGCAAGCGGGGGGCTGTGGTCGTGGACGATCGTGAGGTACGCCGGCGCTATGGCGTGCCGCCCGGGCTGGTGCCCGACTTCATCGCGCTGCGCGGCGATCCCTCGGACGGCATTCCCGGTGCCCCGGGAATCGGCGAGAAGACGGCCGCCGACCTGTTGCAGCGCCACGGCTCGCTCGAGGGGGCGATCGCCAAGCCGACCGCCGAGCGCCCGCGTGTCGCCGCGGCGTTGCGCGACGGCGCCGACCAGCTGCGTGCGTTCCGGGAGATCGCGACGCTGCGTCAGGTCGACGTCGAGCTGCCGCCGGACAGGCCGACCGACTATGCGGGCGGAGCGGCGGCCGCGCGCGCGCTCGGGATGAAGCGGCTGGCCGACCGGCTGGATGCCGAGGCGTCGAAGAGCTAGTACTAGACGAAGGCGAGCGCCGGCACGGCCGGCCGCGGCCCCCGCTGCAGGACGTGCTCGAGCGCCGAGACGCAGTCCGCGTCCATGGTGAGGCCGGACTCGGCGCGCAGCAGATCCATCGCCTGCTCGTGACTCCAAGCTTCGCGGTACACCCGTGTCGAGCACAGCGCGTCGTACACGTCGCAGCACGCGAGGATGCGCGTTTCCAGGTCGGCGTCACGGGTGCCGTGGGGGTACCCGGATCCATCGAGTCGCTCGTGATGACCGAGCACCATCCGGCGCACGTCGTCGCTGAAGCCGCCGAGCTCGATCACCAGCTGTGCACCGCGCGCGGCGTGCGTGCGCACGATGTCGAACTCCTCGGGCTCGAGCGGTCCGGGCTTCTTCAGGATCTCGTCGGGCACCGAGAGCTTTCCGATGTCGTGGAGCAGGCCGCCGATGGCGAGGTCGCGCAGCCTCCCCGGCGACAGCCTCAGCTCTTCTCCCACCTGCACCGCCAGCATCGCGACGCGGCGGGTGTGACCCTCCGTGTAGGCGTCCTTCTCCGCCAGCCTCTCCATCAGCGCATGGATCCGCGAACCCAGGAACGACTCCTCGGCGGCGACGAGCTCGGCAGCCTGCAGGTCACCCACGAGCGACCTGGACTGGGAAGAGCGCCACACATCCAGAGCGACCGGAGTGCCGACCAGCACCACGCCCACGAGCTCCAGCCCGTGCCCGATCCACCAGCCGATCTCGCCGTAGCGCATCATGAGCTGGGGTACGAGCGCAACCGCAAGCCAGGTGATGCCCACGACGACGAGCAGGTCGGCGACACGCCTCGTCAGCACGAACGTGCGCACGGCTCGCACGGCCGGCCAGGCAAAGAACGCGAAGCCCGCGACCATGAGGCCCACCGCGGCCGGACTGCGCGGCTCGGGCACCGCGGGGAGCGCGTCGGGAGCAAGCATCCCGACGAGCCCGAAGGAGACGACGGCGGTCACGAGGACGCCCTGCAGCACGAGCAGCCTGCGCACGGCCTGCGGCCGGCGCAACGAGGGCAATGCGGACAGAGCCAGCACGGCGGCGCCGACCGGAAGCACCGCGGCGCCCGCGACCGCGATGACACCCGTCTCGCCGACGAGGATGCCGGGCGTGGCGAAGCCGTGAACCGCCAGCAGCGCGGTCATGACGGTGAAGGCGGTCCCGAGCAGGACCGTGCGGCCATCCTGGCGCCGGGCGCCGACGATCGTCAGCGCAAGCGCGGCAGCCGCGGCGATCGATGCACCCACCGCGATGAACCCGAAGTGAACCCAGCTCGGCGGGTAATAAGTGCCCGACCCGAAAAAGTGCACGAGGCCGGCGGGCAGCGACGCACACGCGGCGATCAGTACGAGGAACGACAGCCTGCGGTCACGCAGCACGTGCTCCATATAGAGGCCTATCGGCCGCTGGGTCAGTTTCCTGACCGTTTCCGCCAAATGTCGGAGTGCTTTGTGCGCGATTCGTGGGAGCGCCCGCGGGGTAGCCCTACAGCGTGAGACTCATGAGAGCCGAGATCCAGCCCGATCCCATGCCGGCGCCGTTCCCGGGACCCGCGATCGTGCCGGAACCCTCTCCCCCGCCGATCCCCGAGCCCAGCCCGCCGGCGATTCCCGAGCCGTCTCCCCCGCCGATCCCGGAGCCCAGCCCGCCGCTGCCGGAGCCGCCTCCCTCGATCTAGCTGGTCAGGCGGCTATGCCGCCATGTGGTCGTGGGTCTGCCAGAAGAGCACCGGACCCTCGCCGAAAGTTCCGCGGTCGCGGAGTGCGAGCAGCCCCGTCATGGCCTTGGCCGTGTAGACCGGGTCCAGCTCCATGCCCTCCTGCTGTGCCGCGGCCGCGCGCGTGCTCTCCGCCGCGGGGGTGCGGTGGCCGTAGCCGTCCCCGAGCCAGGCGGCCTCCGCGTCGAGGTCCGCGGGTGAGATATCCGTGACGGGCACCGGCGCCCCCCGCCGGCGCAGCAGCTGCAGCGTGCGGCTTGCCAGCTTTGCCACGACGGATGGGCCCACGGACGTCTTGTCGTTCACGACGACCCCCACGACCCTGGTGCGCAGGCCGGCCAGCCGCAGCCCGGCTGCGAGGCCTGCCACGGTACCGCCGGAGCCGAGCGCCACGACGATGTGCGAGGGCTCGGGCAGCACGCCGGACTCCACCTGCTGCGCCAGCTCCAGCGCAGCCTCGACGAACCCGAGACAACCCACCGGCGTGGATCCTCCGACCGCCAGGAAATAGGGCATGCGCACCCGCCGCAGGTCGCAATGTCGCAGCATGATGAGCGGCGCCGCCGCGTACGTGCGGTACCTGCCGTGGGTGCGGTACAGACGCGCGCCGGAGCGCTCGAGCCGCTCCAGCTGGCGGCGCACGTGGTCGTCGACCGGCTGGTCCACCAGCGCGACAGCGCAGCCCAGCCCACGTTCACGTGCATACAGCGCGGTCGCGAGACCGTGGTTGGTGCCGAGCGCGCCGACCGTCACGATCGTGCGCCGGCGCTGCGCTGCGGCGTCGGGCAGTATCCACTCGAGCTTGCGGACCTTGTTGCCCCCGTAGACGGAGCCGTAGTCCCCGTCGTCCTTCACCCAGACCTCGCACCCCGCCTGCGCGGGGAGCGCCGTGAGCCGGCGCACCGGCGTGGGGCCGTCGCCGAGCGGCCAGTACGGGAGCGTGGGCCGCAGCTGCGGCCACCGCTCCCAGATTCGCGGTGTCAAAGCTCGTCGACGCCCATGGCCACGAGGGCATCCGCGCGGGTTCCGAAAGACGCGGCGCGCAGGAGGTCGTCGTGCTCGAACTCGTAGACCCAGTGGATCTGGAACTCCGAGATGCGGCCGGGGCTCCGCAACCGGAAGCTGCCGGACGCGAGCACATAGTCCCCGTAGGCCTGGTAGGAGTACGGCAGCACCTCGAGCAGCTCACGCTCACCCTGGAACTCGGCGAAGAACCTGAGCGCCTCTTCACTGGTGAGCACCTGGCCTCCGGCCGCATGGGGCCGCCACTCCACGCCGGGAGTGAGCTCGAGCCCCGCCTCGATACCGTCCTCGCGGATCACTTCCCAGATGCGGCGAACGATCCGGATGTGGCTCTTCTCAGACATGCTCCAAAGCTGCCGCCGACGTTCGTCCCGGGTCCGGGACGAAAATGCCTGCCAGCGGCGTGATTCTATCCGCGTGACCCGGGCCGGGAGAGGGAATCTGGCAAAAGGGTCTTGACCCCCTGCCGCCACGGGTGTAGAAGTGCCCGCCGGCCCGTCTTCAGCGTGATCCTTGCGCCGAAGTAGGGTTGCTGCATGGGCAGCTTCGATTTCAGGCGCCACGCGCCCGTGCTCCTGATCGCGGCGCTGGTGATCACGCCGCTCGCGATCTGGGCGGCCACCTCGGGAGGAAGCGGAAAAAAGGACAAGACGTTCTACGTGGAGCGCAGCGTCGGCCTGACCGGAGAGCCGGAGCTGCTGGTCACGATCGACGATCCGAAGGTGGACGTCAGCGGCACCCGCACGACCGTCGAGGTCCGGTGCACCGACGCGACGGGCAAGGCGATCGTCCAGAGCACCCAGCTGTGGCCGTTCCCGTTGGAGCAGGGGTACCCGCCGCACGCACACGTGGCGGCATCGTCAGACGACGTCGAGCAGGCCCGGCGTTGCTCGGTCACCGGCACGAACAAGCAACTGTCGGCGAACGTGCAATGAGGTGGGCAGGACTTCTGCTCGCGGCCTTGCTGGTGCCTGCAGCGACGGCCGTGGCACATGTCGAGGTCGAGCCGCAGCGCGCGGCCGCGGGGGACGCCGCGCGTCTCACCTTCGAGGTGCCGAACGAGCTCGCCGACGCGGCGACCAAGCGCATCGTGATCCAGATGCCGCGCGGGGTGACCTCGGTGGTCGGTGTGAAGCTGCGCGGGTGGAAGCTGACGACGCGCGCGCAACAGGGAAGCGTGCGGCGCGCGACCCTCACGGCTCCGCGCGGTCGCGAGCTGACCGGCGAGCGGCGCGGGCGCTTCGGCTTGACGGTCGGCCTGCCGAGGCGCGAGGGCGCGACGCTCACCTTCAAGGTCTTGCAGGTCTACGACAGCGGCGAGGTGGTGCGCTGGCTCGGCCCGGAGAGTACGAGCGAGCCCGCGCCCACGCTGAAGCTCACTGCGGCGGCGGCCCCCAAGGTTCCTCCGCCGGCGGAGGCAAACGAGCCGGCGGCACCGCCCACCGAGACGCAGCCCGCCCAGGGCTCCAAGAAGGAAGACGGCGATGACGGCGGCGTGCCGATCTGGGCCGGCGTCGGCCTGATCCTGCTCGCGGCGATCGCCGGCAGCACTCTGGCGCGGCGACGCAACCGCCGCCGGATCGAGCGGCACGAGTAAGCACGCCATCGAGTTGAGCCTCGATCACTAAGGAATCCCGCCTCCCGAGCCGATTCTGTTGGCGTGAGGGAAACGGACTCGACAGGGACGGTCGAGGGATCGGACGAGCACCTTCGCCATGCCATGGTGAAGGCGGGCATCTTCCTCACCTACACCGCCAGCGCATCCGGCTTCGCGTACGTCGCGGCCACCTGGGAGCAGCCTCACCGGGGACTGATCGCGACCGTGTTCCTCGGTGGCATCCTGTGCGCCGCAGTGATCCAGCTGCTGCCGGTCGAGCGACTGATCCGGAGTCGCCACGCGGATACCTTCTTCCTCACCTGGAGCATGCTGGTGATCGCGCTCGTCGCGGTCGGGGTCGCCGCCGACGACGGCGCCACCAGCCCCCTCACCTACATCTTCTTCCTGCCGATGGTGTTCGCGGCGGTCTTCTATCCCCTGCGCCTGTTCGTGTTCGTGGGGGCGTTCGACGTGATCGCCTTCGTGGTGGTGGGCGACCTCTACGGGGATCCGGATCCGACCCGGGTCGCGTTCATCGCCGCGTCCCTCGCGATGGCAGCGATCCTCTGTGCGTGGCAGGCGCAGAACCACGACCGTCAGCGCGACGGCCTGGTGCGCATGTCACGGTCGGACCCGCTCACCGGATGCCTCAACCGGCGCGGGCTCGAGGAGCGCATGGGGGCCGAGCTCGACCGCTCGCTGCGCGACGGCGACTCGCTGGCGCTCGTGCTGCTCGACCTCGACAACTTCAAGGCCGTCAACGACATGAACGGCCATGCCGCCGGCGACGAGCTGCTGTGCTGGGTGGTCCAGGGACTGCAACGCGCCGTACGCCCCCAGGACTCGATCGGGCGGCTCGGTGGAGACGAGTTCGCGATCCTCGCCCCGGGCGCCACCGAGAGCGGCGCCGAGCACATCGCGACCCGCGCTCGCAAGTTGCTGTCCGAGCGGGTCGCGGTGTCGACGGGAGCCGCTTGCTTCCCTGCCCACGGCTTCGACCTCGACGAGCTCCAGCGTCACGCCGACCGCCAGCTGTACGCGAACAAGCACGGCGACGCCGAGCACTTCGCCGCCGGCCGCCGTGAGCTGACGTGGGCGGCGACGCTCGCGCGGGCCGTGGACGCGCGCATGGCGACTCCCGTCGAGCATTCCACGATCGTTGCCAGGTACGCCGCCGGCACGGCACAGCGCCTGGGCTGGAGCGGCCCGGACCTCGCCCACCTGCGCATCGCGGCGATGCTGCACGACATCGGCAAGGTGGTGCTCCCCGACCGCATCCTGCAGAAGCCGGAGTCGCTCAGCCCCGTCGAGTTCGAGGAGGTCAAGCGCCACCCCGAGACGGGCGCCGAGCTGATCAACCGCGTCGAGGGACTGGGCCAGATCGCCGAATGGGTGCGCCACTCGCACGAGCACTTCGACGGCTCCGGGTATCCGAGCGGGCTCGCCGGCGAGAGGATTCCGCTCGCATCACGCATCCTCCTGGTGGCGGATGCATTCGACGCCATCACGAGCGACCGGCCCTACAGGTCCGCGCAGTCTCCGGAAGAGGCGCTGAACGAGCTGCGCCGGCACGCCGGGCGGCAGTTCGACCCGCGCTGTGTAGACGCGCTCGAGGAATACCTCACGGACGCCGGATTGCACGTCCGGGTCGAGGAGGTCGTGGCCTAGGGGAATCACCCCCTCTGGCAGGTTGTCAGGTTGCCGGCGCGGTGTGATCCGCGTTCAGCGGGGATGCGTACCGTTGAGGCACATGGACGGCTACTTCACCGACAGTTCGGCGATCCGGCTCGTCTACCGGGAGCGGGCGATGGCGCTGGCCGGGCCGCGGGCGCTGCTGATGCAGGCGGCGCACCCGCTGGCTGTGTCGGGGCTGCTCGCGCACTCCTCCGCACTCGAAGAGCCCTACGAGCGACTGATGCGCACAGCCGAGGTGATGAGCACGGTCACGTTCGGCGCACGCTCCGACGCCGACCGCGTCACGCGGCGCGTGCGCGCGATGCACCGCCGGGTGAGTGGCACCCTCGACCGCCCCGCCGGGCGGTTCGAGGCCGGGACGCCGTACCGCGCCGACGACCCGGAGCTGCTCCTGTGGGTGCTCTACACGCTTGTCGACAGCGCGATCGTGGTCTACCGCAAGTCCGTGGGTGCGTTGGACGACCACGATCAGGCCGCCCTCTGGGACGACTACAGGGTTGTCGGGCAGCTGTTCGGCCTGCGGAAGGCCGACATGCCGCGGAGCATCGACGACCTCCGCCGCTACGGCGATGACATGTTGACCGGCGACACGCTGCTGATCAGCGATTGGGCCCGCACGCGCGCTCGCGAGATCGTGCTCGAGCCGCCTGTGCCGCTGGCGGCGCGCCCGCTCGTCGAGGCGATCAACTTCATCACGGTGGCGCTACTGCCCGAGCGGATCCGCCGTGAGTACGGCTTCCTTCCGCTGCCCCCGGCATGGATGCGGCGCGCGGTGGTGACCGGCGGCGCCGAGTACGTGAAGCGCGCCGTGATCCCGTTCCTGCCGGCGCGGCTGCGCTATGTGCCGCCCGCGCGAGCGGCATAGCGGGCGACGATGAAGGTCCATCAGCTGGAGCGGGTGCAGGAGGTGCCCCTCGACATCGAGGAGACATTCCGCTTCTACGGGGAGATCGCCAACCTGGAGCGCATCACGCCTCCCTGGCTGCACTTCCGGATCCTCGACCCGCGCCGGCTGCGCGCCGGGGCCCGGATCGAGTACTCGCTGGTGCTGCACCGCTTCCCGGTCCGCTGGATCACGCAGATCGACGAATGGGAGCCCCCGCACCGGTTCACCGACTTCCAGGTCCGCGGCCCGTACGTGCTGTGGGAGCACACGCATACCTTCGAGCCCATGGGCGCCGGAACGCTGATGACCGACATCGTGCGCTACGCGCTCCCGTACGGGCCGCTCGGCGCCCTCGCCCACGCCGCGTTCGTCCGCCGCGACCTGCGCCGCATCTTCGACTACCGCCGCGACACGGTTGCGGCACTCCTCGGTAGCGGCGCCGTCGCGCACACCACACCCACGTAACACGATCCGCGCCACCCTCCTCGGGGTGGCATGCATTTACGCCGTGGTGGAACTCAAACGCATGCCACCGGGGTTTGATGGCGTGGCGGCATGTGGACATGACGATCGCGGAGCTGGCGGCCCGGCAGCATGGATTCGTCAGCCGCGGCCAGCTGCTCGCCGCGGGGGCGAGCCCGAACGAGATCAGGCAACGGATCGAGGTGCGGCGGCTTCACCCCGTGTATGTGGGGGTCTATTCCGTCGCACCCCCGCTGCTGCTCAGGCCGAATGGACGCTATATGGCAGCCGTCCTTGCGTGTGGAGAGGGAGCCCTCCTCAGTCATCGCGCGGCTGCCGCGCTGTTGGGGTTGCGGCCGTCGGCCTCTCCGAGAATCGAGGTGATCGCGCGTAGAGGGTCCCGCAACCAGCCCGGCCTCACGATTCACACCACGCGGTCACTGCCGTTCGACGATGTTTCCGTGTCCGACGGCATTCCATGCACGTCCGTGGCGCGTACGTTCGTGGATCTCGCCGCGGTCGTGTCGCACGTGCAGCTGCGGCGCGCGCTGGTGCGATCACTCGAGCTCGACATCTTTGATCGCGGTGCCCTGGATGCCGTGCTTGCCCGCTCCAGCGGGCGGCGTGGACTCGGTGCGTTAGGGAGGATCCTCGCCGAGCTCCCCGAGGCGGCTGCGCCCGTCCGCAGCGAGCTGGAGCGGCGCTTTCTCGATCTGGTCCGTCAGGCGGGCCTCCCCGTCCCGGTTGTCAACGCGCGCATCGCCGGCCACGAGGTCGACTTCCACTGGCCGCCGCAGCGCCTGATCGTCGAGACCGACGGCCGCGCGACACACGACACCGCGTTCGCCTTCGAGCGTGACCGGGCGCGCGACCTGGACCTCCACCTCGCCGGCTGGCAGGTCGTGCGGCTCACCTGGAGTCAGATCACCCGGGAGCCGGACCGCGTGACCGCGATGCTGCGCGCCGGGCTGGGGTGAGCGCCCCGTCGGAAGTCTCCGAGTAGGCGAGCATCCGGTTCGTCAGCGAGACCAGCGTGCGCAGGTCCTCGTAACCCGGCGCCGGCGGCCGGTGCAGGCGCGCGGGAACCGCTGCGACCAGCTCGGGGGCCGAGCGCGCGGCCAGCTCGAGCGCCACCCCCACGGCATCGCGGACGACATCGGCCTCGATGCTCCACAGCGCCTCGAACTGCCGTTCGATGTCGGGCTTGCCGTCCTGCCCGGGCAGCTCCCAGCCTGCGAGGCACGCGGCGTATCCGTCACCGTCGCACACGATCGCCCATTCACGCGAAGCCGGATTGGAGCGATCGATCGGCAGCTCGGCCGGGGCGCCGCGGGGCTTGCGCTTGCGGTCGAAGTCCGCGAACACCATCGTGACCTCGGCCGTGCGGGTGAGATCGCGCCAGCGTTGCTCGGAGCGGCGATAGAACTCCTCGCGCTGGAACGATCCGAACAAGGCCGCCGGCACGGCGTGCGCGCAGTACTCGTCCTCGATCGCGTGACTGATGTAGAGCATCGTGCGCTTCGACAGGATTGCGGGGATCAGGTCCGTGCGCCGCCGGCGCAGACCCGCGAAAACCGTGGGCGGCACCTCCGCGCCAAGGCGTGCCTTCTCGATCGCTGCCGGGAGGGAGAGTCCCGCCTCGCGATGCCGTACGACCTGGCGCAGGCTGCGCACGTCCGTCTCGCTGTAGCGGCGGCGGCCGTTCGGGCGGCGCTCGGGCCGGGGAAAGCCGAAGCGCGACTCCCACATGCGCAGCACCGGCACGGCGAGTCGCGTGCGCTCGGAGACCTCGCCGATGGTGTACCCGGGCTCGTCCATCGATCAGCCAGGCAAGGTAGTGCTCATCCCGTGGCGAGTGCCGTGCGGGCCTTGCTGAGGCCGAGCCGGACGCGACCCTTGACCGTCCCGAGCGGAGTGCGCGTCGCGCGTGCGATCTCGTGATGGGCCAGCCCTGTGCCCGTCAGCAGCAGGACGTCTCGCTGTGCGCGCGGAATCTCGTCCAGCGCGCGCAGCACCTGCTTCGCGCGTTCGCGGCGCAGCACGCCCTCGGCCGCGCTCTCGTGACTGCGCGGAGTACCGGCCTCCTGCGTCGAGCGGTCCACGGCGCGAGCCAGCGCGCGCCCCGAGCGCCAGCGGTCGATTGCGCGCGCCCGGGCGACCATCGAGACGTACGAGCCGAGCGGTCCGCGGGCGGGGTCGTAGGCGTCCGGGCGCTGCCACAGGTCCATGAAGACCTCCTGCACGACGTCCTCGGCGGAGGCGTGGTCGCCCAGCACCCGCACGGCAGCGGTACGCGCCCCCGGCGCGAGGTCGCGGTATGCCCGTTCGAACTGCGCTGGATCGGTCAGGTCTGTGATCGGGTTCGCTCCCGTCGTCCTTATCGACTTGTTGAGCTTTTCTAAACAAGCCGTAGAGTACCCGTCGAGGCCTTGCTGTCAACCGGCACGTGTCCGCATCCGGACCGCGCCTCACGTCGAGGGCCGCAGCTAAGGTTGCGCGACCTTGCCGCCGCGCATCGCCCTCGCCCCGCTGATCGTCCTGGCGGCATCCCTCCCCCTGTCCGCTGCGCTCACGGGAAGCGCCGGCGGACGCGTATCGGCGGCCCCCGATGCGCCCAACCCGTGCACCGGCGTCCACGCCGCGCGCCTGCGCTGTCCCGACCTGCAGATGGGGACCCCGGCGCACCTCACCCTCGACCACTACGAGGGACGCACGGTGCTGCGCGCCGCGAACAACCTCAAGAACCGTGGAGAGGGCCCGGTCATGCTGCGTGGCCGGCGCAACGGCTCGCGGACGATGACCGCGCGCCAGCACATCTACCGCCACGACGGCTCCCGCCTGATCGAGCGCACCGGCGCCCGGCTCTTCTTCAAGTACGTGGAGGGCCAGGGCCACTACTGGAAATGGGCCGACGCCGCGCGGTTCGAGCTGTGGTCGCTGCAGCCCGACGGCACCCGCAAGGCGCTCGTGCGCACCGGCCCGAAGGTGCACTACTGCCTGCGCGACCTGAAGCACACCAAGCCCTCGAAGCGCTCACCGCGGGGGCGTGTCTTTCCCGGCTGCAGCAAGGACGCCGGCAAGCGCGAGGTCACGCTCGGCACGTCCGTGGGCTGGTCCGACGTCTACCCGGCGACGTACT
>JBBRDT010000009.1:0-53327 GCA_038203635.1 Solirubrobacterales bacterium | reverse complement strand
CAGCCGTTTGGAGCCGTTCGTCGTCCCCACTGCGGAGGGCCGACGAGAGCAGCATCTGTAGCCCACCGAGCGCCTGGAGCGTTTCGTCGTGTAGCTCGCGCGCCCATCGTCTGCGTTCCTGCTCGGACGCTTCCAGGCTGTGGCGCAGCCGGTCCTCTGCCACGGACCTGGCTGTGTGGACGGCGGTTGCGGCCGTCGCCGCGAAGGACTCCAGCAGCCGTCCATCCTCGGCCGTGAACTCGGGCCCGTCCGCCTTGTCGGCGGCGATCAGGATGCCGAGCGGCTGCGAGCGGAATACCAACGGAACGAGCAGCGCCGCCTCCGCGTGCAGGCCGAGCTCCTCTTGCGAGACCATCACGCGACTGGAGAGGTCGGCCACGCGCTCAGGCCGCATCGACTTCAGCACCTGACCCGAGATCGAGCCCTCGATCGGCACGCGGGTCCCCATCACGTTCCGGTCGACCTCGCCGGCGATCTCCTCGATCTCGAGCTCTGCGCCCGACACCAGCAGCATCGCGGTCCAGCGGGCATCCACGAGCGCGCGCGCGCGCTTCACCACCAGTTCCAGCACGCGCCTGATGTCGGTCTCGCCGTCGAGCGCGCGCATGATCTCTGTCGCGGCTTGCAGCCGCCGGATGGCCACCTCGAGCTCGCCGCGGCGCTCCTCCGCGTCACGGTACAGACGGGCGTTCTCGATCGCGATGGCCGCCCAGCCGGCCAGGATCACCGCCGACTCCTCGTCCGCCTGGTCGAACTCCTCACCGCCTTGCTTTTCGGTCAGGTAGAGGTTTCCGTATGCCTCGCCCCGGATCGCGATCGGCACGCCGAGGAAGGTGTGCATCGGGGGGTGTCCAGGCGGGAAGCCGTACGAGGCTGGATGGGCACCCACGTCGCGCACGCGGAGCGGACGCGGATCGCGGATCAGCTCGCCCAGCACACCCTGTCCGGTCGGCAGGTCCCCGATCTCGGTGCGCACCTCCTCTTCGATGCCGAGCGTCAGGAACCGCTCGAGTGACTCGCGCCGGCTGTCCAGGATCCCGAGAGCCGCGTAGCGGGCGCCCGTCACGTCACGTGCGGTCTCCAACACGCGCTCCAGCACGGCCTCGAGGTCCAGCATCGAAACCAACGCGCGACCCGCCTCGATCAGAAGCTCCAGACGGCGCGATTCGAGGCTCTGTGAACTCATGGGCCGTCGGCTGCGACCCCCGTCGCGGGCGCTCCACGAGGTCACCGCAGTAGGTAGATACTACGGGTAGCCAGGTGCGGCGCCAAGCGGATGAAATCATGACGCCGCGCGTCCTATCCTGAACCAGAGGCACGCGAGAGGACGCCGATATGCCAGCCACAACCACCATCAAGCGGTCGCGAGACAGGACATGAGCTCCCCGGGACCGCACCGGGTCGTGATCGCGGGCGGCGGGTTTGCCGCGCTCGAGGCGATGATCGCCTTGCGACAGCTGGCCGGCGGGCGCGTCGAGCTGGTGCTGCTGTCTCTCACGCGCGAATTTGCATATCCACCTCTCTCGGTGGTGGAGCCGTTCGGGCTCGGGGAGGCGCCGCACTTCGACCTGGCCGAGATCGCCCGCCACCACGATGCCGAGCTCCGCGTCGATGCGGCGGCCTCCGTCGACACGGGCCGCCGGGCGCTGCGCACGCGGTCCGACGGTGAGATCTCGTACGACTCGCTGTTGATCACCACAGGCGCGGAGCCCCATGAGGCGGTGCCGGGCACGCTCACGTTCCGCGGCTCCGTGGACCGTCCCGCCTTCGAGGGCCTCCTCGCGGACATCGACTCGGGACGTGTCAGCCACGTCGTGTTCGCGGTGCCGGCCGGAAACGCGTGGCCCCTCCCCCTGTACGAGCTGGCGCTGATGACCGCGGCACGCGCCGACTCGAACGACGCGGCGACACGTTTCACGCTGGTCACCGCGGAAGAGGCTCCGCTGGGAATATTCGGCCGGGAGGCGAGTGACGCCGTGGCGTCCCTGCTGCAGGAGCGGGGAATCGAACTGCGCACCACCACCGTGCCGAAGGCGTTCGAGAACGGGTCGCTGTCGCTGACCCCCGGCGACTCGCTGGAGGCGGACCGCGTGGTGGCCATGCCCATGCTGCGCGGACGCTCGCCGGTGGGCCTGCCGCATGACGCCCGCGGCTTCCTGCCCACGGACGAGCATGGACGGGTCCGTGGCTGCGAGGACGTCTATGCCGCCGGGGACGTGACCACCTTCCCGGTGAAGCAGGGCGGGATCGCGACCCAACAGGCGGATGCCGCTGCGCGTACGATCGCCGGGCGGGCCGGATCGCCGGTCGCGGCGGAGCCATTCCGCCCAGTCCTGCGCGGCCTGCTGCTGACAGGCGACGGCGCGCGGTTCATGCGCTCGCAGATCGCCGGCGGACACGGTGACCGCTCCGACGTGAGCAGCCGCATGCTGTGGTGGCCGGAGACGAAGGTCGCCGGCCAGTACCTCTCTCACTATCTCTCTCACAGCATGGAGCCGGTGCACCCGGCCGAGGCGCTGCCCGCCGACGCGGTTCCCGTCGAGGTCGACCTCACCCACGCGCAAAGCGGCACGTGACCGCGGGCCGGGGCTGTTGGAGTATCTGCTCGCCGCTGAGCTGATCGGGTGCTACTCGACCACGCGCAGTGTCGCCGGGATGTCCATCCGCCGCAGCCGCCGGACCATCAGTAGGGGCGCCAGCGCTGTTCGCCGCATGCGCGCTCCGTAGAAGTCCGCGCTGCGAGCCGGACGACGCTGGCCCCAAGCGCTTTCGGGTAACAACTACCAGACGGTCACGTTCCACACACGGCCTGACCCGGTGAGGCGCTGTTACGAGCCCGCTCCGTAGTCATTACGAGGAAAGTTGCGGCCGCGAACCGATGAAGCGCCTGGCCGCGTCGAGGAGGCTTAGGGCGTTCAGCAATACGACGAAGGAGGTTCGCGATGTTCAACACCATCATCTGGGCAACGGATGGCTCGGAGTCCGCTGGCAGAGCACTGCCGTATGCGAAGATCCTTGCCGGGCAAGAAGGCGCCAAGCTCGTCGTCGTGCACGTCGTGCAGTTCTACAGAAGCTCTCTGTCGGCCGGCCTGCCGCTCACCGCGGACGAGGAGGAATTCAAGGCCAAGGTGGAAGAGCAGGTGTCCGAGCTGAGAGACGAAGGACTCGACGCAACGGCAAACATAGTTACGACGCCGGCACAACCCGCGCATGTGATTGCCGATGTCGCGAAGGACGTCGAGGCGGATCTGATCGTTGTCGGCACGCATGGCCACACCGCACTCGGCGGCTTCCTGGTCGGAAGCGTGACGCAGCGCCTGCTGCACGTCGCTCCGTGCCCCGTGCTGGCCGTGCCCCCAGTCCGGCAGTCCAAGCGCGAAGAGACACGCGAAGCGGCTCACGCGGTGAGCTGACGTCTGATGAGCGTTCTCGTAACGGCAGCGTCGAAGCACGGGATCGTGATCGCGCTGCGAACTCCCGAGGGCGATGTGTTACACGCCGAAAAGTGACTGCGCTGAGCAGTGTCGGCGGCGCACTCCTGGTGGTGGTCGCCCTCCGTGATGTCTTCGACACGTTGTTTCACCCCCACGGGCGCGGCGTCGTCAGTCAGGTTGTGATTCGACTGACATGGCGCGTGATGCGGACCGTGGTTCGCGGCAACCATGTCGCGCTTTCGCTGGCGGGGCCAATGGCTTTCGTCGGCGTGATCATCGTGTGGGGTGCACTGGTGGCGGTCGGCTTCTCGCTGCTGCTTTGGCCTCATTTCCCGGAGGGCTTCGCGATGGGCAGCGGAGCGGCCGTCGAGGACGGAGGGCATTTCGGTGACGCGCTCTATCTCTCGCTCGTCAACCTCACAAGCCTTGGATACGGGGACGTCGTCGCCACCGGTGATGTCCTTCGGTTCCTGGGCCCGCTCGAGACGCTCATTGGCGTTGGTCTCCTGACCGCAAGCATCTCGTGGATCCTGTTCTTGTATCGGGTGCTCGGTGACTATCGATCGCTCTCGCACGAGATCTCGCTGCTCGCTGACACCGAACGGACGAGCGGTTTCGGTCTGGCGTCGATAGACCCGCCGGTCGCGGCGGGAGTGCTCGCAGACCTGACATCCAGGGTGGTGACAATGCGGGACGACTTTGTCCACTCGCCGATCGCCTACTACTTCCGCCCGCGCGAGCCCAGGCACGCTCTGCCCGTGCTGCTGCCGAGCCTGCTAACGGTTGTAGAGGAGTGCTCGCGCGATGGAAATCCGCCGGCACTCCGATTTCAGGCGGTCATGCTCCGACAGGCCATCGAAGACCTGTTGAGCACCATCGGAAGTCAGTTCGTCGGAATTCATAGCGGCGATCCGGACGAGGCACTCACCGCGTATCGGCGGGATCATCTCTGGGCAACGTCGACCTCATGAGTGCGGCGGCGCCGCAGGATTACGTCGTCTTCACCTACGACGACTTCCAGTCGGGCCTGGCGCGGGGCCCGTACCTGCCGCCGCCGAATCACATCGTCAGCATTCGCGAGACTCGTTGGAAGCTCGCGAAGTACTACGACGCCGATGGCAACGTGCCCAGCGAGTGGGAGATGTACGACCTCAAGGCGGACCCACTGGAGACGAAGAATCTTGCTTATTCGGACTATCAGCGCACCGCCGAGCAGGAACGCCAGTTCCAACGTCTCCAGCGTAAGCTCGCTCGAGTCCAGAAGGAACGGCTGAAACCGCTGCCGAGCACTCAACAGCCGCTGACGCCCGAGTAACAAGAAGCGACAGCGATCAGCCAGGTCGGGGCGGCGCCGACCCGGCTGACCGGATGACGTAAAGCTACTTCCGGAGCTGCAGTGTGCTGACAACTCCGCCGTGATCAGACGGCCAGAGGCCCGACGGTGTCCTCTCGTCCGGATCGTTCCCGGTCACGTAGGCCCTGTGGGTCTTCAGACCCGGCTTCGTCAGCACGTGATCGACCGTGTGGTCGAACACCTGCGTCGGGTCGAACAGATCGGAATAGCAGCAACTCTGAACCGCGCCGTTGTCCTTCATGCCGAAGCCTTGCAGCGCCAGGAAGGCGAGCTGATCGGTGTCGTGGATGTTGTGCCGCGCTTCAGTACCGGAGTTGAGGTCCCCAACCAAAATGACCTGCTTCTGCGTGTCGAGCGGTCCACCCGGCGCGAACAACTCCTTCGCCTGCGCCTCGCGGATCGTGTCCTCACCGAACGCCTCGAGGTGTGTGTTCACGAAGCGGAACTGCCGCTGGTCGTCGTTGCGGCCCCCGAAGCCCGCCTCGACCGAGAGCCAGCCGCGCTTCACCGGAAGCGGGATGGCCCCACCGATAAGAGGCGTGTATCGCGTCTGGTAGTTGGCGCCAGCGGGCTGGCCGACCTGCACCTTGCTGTCCTTCTTGCGCAGGATCACGTCGCGCATCGTGAGACGCCCGTCCAGCTCGGCACCCAACGGGCCGCCAGTGGCGTCGTTCGCGTCGAGGTCGACCGGCAGCTCCGCGTCGAACTCCTCCTGCACGTGGACGACCTCGTAGTCGCCGCCGAGCTTGTCGAGCTCAGCCATAAGTAGGGCGAGGAAGTCGTACTTCACCTCGGTGGCCGGCTGGCCCACGCCGGTCGGCGGCGCCGCAAGGTCAGACGGGATCTGCTGGCGCCAGAGCGCCACCTCCTGGAGGCCGACCAGGTCGGCGTCCGATTCGTCGATCTCTTCGGCCAGAGGCACGGCGCGCTCAGGGAAGTTGGTCGCTATGAGCTCCTTCCAGATCACGCCGCCTCCGTCGACCGCGGCCGGGATGGAGGTCGCGGCCAGCGCCGGCCCGAGGTCCGCGCCCAGGAAGACGTTACGTGTCATGACGGTGACCTTGGGGCCACCCTTCTCGCCGTTGTGACCGTGTCCGTGGTGGTGACCCCGCTGCTTGCCCTTGTGGCCCCATTGCTCGACCTTGTGGCCACCTTTCTCGGCGGCGTTTGCGTTGGCCGCGACCGGAAGCGCCAGCACGAGAACGGCAAGCGCTAGAGCCAGGATCGCGGGCTTTGAGCCCAACCAGAAGTTCGAACGAGTCTTTTGCCGCTCCAAGGTAATCCTCTCCCTCCCTGACCTCTTAACGGCCGTGCCCGCGGTCAGGATTCCATCGGGGTCGGCCCTGCCTGGCAGCGAACGTATCACGACCCGAGTCAAGGCAGGCTCACTTCGGGTCGCCCGCGTCCCATGTTCGGCTCGGCTCACCCGACGGCGCTGGCACAGAGCCGACTCCGGTTGACTACGGGCCCGCGGCCGCCTCCGCGCGCTCCCACATCTCCAGGTAAGCCTCGGCGCCGTTGGCCATGTCCTCCACGATCGCGCGGCCTCCGACCCGGCGCAGGTCCTCGATCCAGTCGGGATAGAGCCCGTAGTGGTCCACGCCGTCTGTGTTTATGTCATACACGCGCGTGCCCGAGTGCTGGCGGTCGATGACGCTCCCGCGGTCGAATGAGAGGAACGGGTACCTCACGGGGTTTTGAGCAGCGTTCGACCGCGGCACGGGCTGGGAGTGCAGCCCGTTGATGTCCGAGCCGAAGCCGACGCCGAAGAAGAAGTGGGAGTTGCGGTTGGCGCGAATCTCACGCCAGTCGTCCACGAAGCCGTTGGCCTCGTGCGTGATCGGCCCGATCAGGCCGCCGAGTTGCTGGATGCGCTTCTGGCTGCCCGCGTCGCCCCAGCTGTGGCTCGAGATCACGCCGGGATAGTTGTTGTTGGCCTCGATGCGGTCCAATGCCTCCCTGCGCACCTTGACGCTCAGGTGGTCCGTCTCGATGATCATGCCCCGGTCCATCATCGAATCGATCACGTACTGGCCGAGTGCCGTCAGTCCCCTGGGGTTGCAGAGCGGCGCCGGCGGATAGACCGGCAGCTGTCCCTCGAACAAAGGGGTGACCACCGGACCGAAGAAGGCTGAGAACAATGCGCCGAACTGGGCGGTCGGGTTCGTGGGCTCGTTGTCGTGGTCCGGGTCGTCGCAGTGCTGTGGCTGCCAGAACTGGCCGGTGGCGTACTTGTTGCCGGTGTTGACGAGCACCCCCGTCGTGCCCGAGTCGTACTTCGTGCCGCCGAGCGCGTTGTCGAACTTGTGCACCGGGAACAGCGACCGCACGCCGATCGACTCGAGGTGGTCGAGCTCGGCGTCGATCTGGGCGGTGGTGCACTTCGGGATGTCGAGGAGCTGCCCGCAGTCGAGCACTTCGGAGACCTCGACGCCGAGCACCATTGCCAGCTTCCCCGAGTTGATCACCCGGCGCGCATCGGCGGCACTCTTGACGATCCGCAGGAAGCCCTTGCCGGGGCCGCCGAACTGGGCGTCGATGTAGTCCTGCATCGCGTACATGTCGTTGGCCTGCTGGTACGCGCTCAACATCTCGTTGCAGTTGTTCTGCTTGAGCGGATACAGCTCGCAGAGCGCCCGGTTCTCGACGAGGTCGTTGACCATGATGCGCAGGCCTCCACGCCATGAGCGCTCGATCCACTTCCAGTAGGTGCCCTCGTGCGTGAGCGACTCGTCGCGCGGCCAGCCCGCGAAGCTGGGCCATCCCTCCGTGCTATGTGTGTCACCCGGGCCGCCGCCCGACAAGAAGGTCTCGGCAACCGCACCGGAGTGGTCGGGTTGGTGGTCGACGCAATCCTGCATCGCCACCGTCACCCCGTACGGGCTCCATGGGCGCCCGCAATGGAAGCGGCCACCCAGGAACTGGAAGGCGCCGATGTGGATGTGGTCGTCGATGAAGCCACGCACGCGCGCCGTCGGGCGGGCTCCCTTGAACGGCTGGCCCCTGACGTTCACATCAACCTCGGGGAACGTCGCGCAGCCCTGGGCGGGCGCGAGCGACCAGCGGGGTGCGGTCGAGGCGACCTGGCGCAGCCAATCCATCGCTCCCACCCCGAGGTGCTTCCCTGTGGAGACGTTGGTAAGCCGGAGCGTGCCACCGTCGTCGGCAATGCCCCAGTCCGCCGCCGGTCCTGGCGTGGCAGTCGGCGTGACGGCGTTGAGCGTGCCGGCGCTCGGCATGCGCCCGTTGAGCCCGTAGAGCAGGTATCGGCCGAGCGCGGTCGCCTAGAGGCGGAAGGGGGTCGCCGCGGCAGCGGTCGGGGCGGTCGCGGCATACGCAGACCCATCCCGCACGACGTAGCGGTCGGTATTCGCGTCGCGCAGGGCGTAACAGCCGTTCGCGAAGGCGTAGACGTCAACGGCGCCGGCGGCCGGGGCAAACAACGCGCCGACGGATGCGCACGCGACGAGCGCAACGGCGGCTCTCATGATCCGAGTCCTCAAGCAGTCTCCCCCGCCGCGCATGTTAACGCGGGACGGACATGCCGAGGGCTTCGAATGCCTCCTCGACCGGTCCGAACATTCGCCATTCGACGCCCTTGCCGTCTTCGATCTTTAGTGCGTGGGCGAAGCGCTGTTCGACTCGCAGCCCGTTTTCTGCGATGCCGACCTCGTTCAACTCGACCACCACCCAGTCCCCAGCGTCGATGAATCGCTCCGGCTCTGCGGTGTACTCCTTCCACCCGGAGTACCAGTTGACGAGATAGTCGAGTATCTCGTCCCATCCCTCGTAGCACTCCTTTACCCCTGGCTCCTCGGGCCGGGGGTAGAGCTTGCAGCCAGGGTCCGTGGTCGCGAACCACGCCTCGAAGTCGTTCTCGAGGAAGGCCTGGATGCTCTTCTGCACGATCTCCACGTGCTCCTGCGACATCGCCCGGGCAGTATCGCGCAGGCTGGGATCGTGAGTTCAGCGCCCGCGGGGAAGCGAGTGCAGCTCGAAGTGCATCGGGTCGGGGACCGTCGGCCAGCGACCTCCCAAGGTGAACCCGGCGTCCTCCATCGCGGCTCCGAGGCGACGGTCCTGGCGCGAGCCACGCAGCCGCGCCAGCTTCGTGCGCCGGGCCACGCTCCCACTGTAGGCGCGCGGGCTCTACCGAGATGCAGTCCTAACGGCGGCGAGGCGCGATACTGCGCGAACCCATGTCGCAGGACAACGTCGAGCTTGTCGAGCGCCTGATCGGTGCTTTCAACCGCCGGGACATGACTGCGTTCCTCGACCTCCTCGAATCCGGAGGTGGAATGGGTGCCGATCCTGGGTGTCCTGGAAGGCCGTGTCTACCGTGGCCACGAGGATGTCCGGCGGTGGGTCGAGGACCTCGTCCCGGATTGGGAGGTCTTCGAGGTGTCACACGAACAGCTGCGCGATCTCGGCGACCGCGTCCTGATCTTCGGCTACCGGGCCGAGGCCCTCGCAGCCGTCGGCCTGCCGGAGGAGTCCCGAGTTCCGTCGGGTTAGGGGACGAACACGCCTTCCGTGACGAACAGCGTGTTGGGCCCCGTCTCCGCGTCGCCGTCGGCGCCGCCGTCGAGCACGCGCAGCTTCCCGATCTCCCAGACCCCGCGCTTGCGCTCCTTCACCATCCCGGGGACGATCGCTTCGGCTGTGGTGGACACGTCGCAGGAGGCGCCGATGGCGGCACTCCCGGTCGCGGTGCAGGGCACGTTGAAGCTGATGAAAGTGCCGTCGGTGACGGTGGCCGGCGCCTTGCCGCTGAGCGAGTTGTCCTTGTCGGTGAGGCGCACCGTGGCCTGCAGCTGCAGCTCGCCCGTGTAGTCGGAGAGGTCGGACGCGTTGCGCACGTCCGACAGCTTGAGTTCGTAGGCGATGTCGGCCTGGTCGCCGTTGTTGTCGATGATCGGTGGTCCCTCGCCGATCTGGCCGAGCCTCACGAAGCCAACCGCATTGGCCAGTTGGCCATTTACGTCCGGGGCACCGGAGGTCAGGTAACCCGAGGTGACGGCCGGGGATCCGCACGAGGCAGCGGCCAGCGGAGGCCCGTGCAGGAGCGTCGCCTGGTCGGGGTCGCATGGCCTGTAGGCAGGCACGAGCGGAACACGCATCGACGTGGCGCCCTTGGGACGGGCGTAACCGCCCCGAATGACCGTCGTGCTGGTCTGCGAAGCGTTGTTACCGGGCGCCGGGTCGGTCTCCGCCGCGTTGACGTTCGCGTTTGCGGTGATCGTCCCGAGACTCTGCGGCTCGACCGCGACCGTGGCCGTCTCGGTCGTGCCCACGGACAGGGTGCCGAGGTTGCAGGTCACGATCCCGCTCGCTTGCGAGCAGCTGCCCTGGCTGGGAGTGGCCGAGACGTAGAAGACGCTCGGCGGCAGGGTTACCGTGAGGGTCACGCCGGTGGCCGTGTCGGGACCGGCGAGGTTCCTCGCTTCGGCGGTATAGGTGAGGATGCCGCCCGTCGCGACCGGGTCGGGTGAGTCCTGGATGGTCGACTCCAGGTCGGCGTCGGCCCATGCAGCCGCCGGAAGGGCGAGCGTCGCCAACATCGCGAACGCGGTTACCAAGATTGAGACTCCCTTGCCGGCCAGCATGCGCCCCAGCATATTCACCCCCAGCTTCAGCGCGACCTTAACTTATCGCGCGCAGGGGGATCAGCTCGGCTTCGGATACGTTGGCCGACCTCGCCTACGATGCCTCCCGGGTCGCAGTGAACGTCCACTTTCCCAGCTCTCCGCCGGCGAGGTTCAGCCGACGCAGACGACTCCCACGTAGAACTCCTGCGGCTGGTCCGACAGGTTCTTGACCCCGACGCTCCAGCTGCGCCCCTTCTTGAACGGCGTCGAATCTGCGATCACGATCTGTCCTGCGTTTGCGGCCTTTGCGGTGCCGCCGTAGCCGGCGATCGCGCGGGGGGTCCGCTTCGGGCAGGTGAAGCTGTATCCGTCCGAGGCCCCGGGTCCCAGCGGCGTGGCGTTGGACTCCAGGTACCGGACCTTGATGCCCTTGGCGGCCGCGGCGATCCCCGCTCCATTGGCGGCGGCCGCGAGACGCTGCGCCTGCGGATGTAGCTTGCGATCGTCCGGTCCGGCGACGCCGCCGCGGCCAAAGCTCGACGATGCGATCAGGAACACGACGGCCGACCCGACCAGGGCAGCCGCGGCGATGCTTTTTCTCGAGTTCATGTGTGGCTCCTCCCACCCACCGGGACGCCCTGCGGCCCCGCGTGCGGTCGAGTCTGCCAGACGACCGGCGCCACCGGTCCCGTACCGGCTAGTTGTAGTCGGCCTCGTTCGTGCCGGACCGAGGCTCGAGGATGAAGACCTCGGCCGCCATGTCGGGGTCGATGTGGTTGTCGCTCATGAAGGCGATCACCTTGCGCTGCGTCAACCGCTCGACCGCGGCCACGAGGTCCTCTTGCATCGCGTGCTGGAAGCGATGGCGCTGGTCGATCACGAACCTGCCCTCGCCGTTCTTGACAAGGGTTTGCTCAGCCTTCGTCATCGTTTCTTGAAGCACGACCGTGATCACGTCACGGTCCATGGCCGTCCTTGCCTTCGTCGGTCCCCTGCCCGTGTACTCGTTCAGTAACTGGACGGTGGCGTTCGAGATTGCCGCGGCCGTGCTGCCCGCAGACGATCGTTGGGGTTCGGACACCTAAGTCCTTCCCGCCCCCTTCTGATCAAATGGCCGCTGCGGAAGAAGAAGAAGACGAAAGAACCAGAGCAACGGTTGCCTGACGAGCGTAGCGCGTTTCGGCCAGGACCGGACAAAAGAGAAAACTTGCTACGCGGCGGCCGGCACCACGCACAGGTCCGGTCGATCCGGGTCGTTCAGTCCCCGACGCAGTGACAGGAACGCGAGCGCGCCGACGACCAGCGGCAGCCAGAACAGGATGACCCTGTAGGCGAGGACCGCGGCCGCGGTCGTGGCGGCAGGGGTCCCGTAGACGACCAGCGCCCCGAACAGCCCGCCGTCGATGCCCCCGATTCCGCCTGGGATCGGCAGCAGCCCGCCGAGCTGGCCGATCAGGTAGCCCATCAGCAGGACCGCGATCTCGGGCGAGTATCCGAACGCCTCGAAGGTCGCCCACAGCACGGCGTTGTCGAATGCCCAGTAGCCGATCGAGCCGGCGATCACCCGCCAGTTCCCCGAACGCAGGATCTGCACGGCTTCCGCGGTCCCTCCGATCAGGGCCTTGCGCGCGTGCGCGACGAACCGCGTCACCCGGCCGGCGTCTTCCTCGGGCCCCTCCCCGATGTGAAGCCGCGGGATGAGTAACACGAGCCCGATCACGAGCGTGGCTGCGGCCGCCGGGAGCGCGGTCAGCAGCAGGGACTTGTGCGATCCGAAGACTCCCACCGCCATCAGCACCCCGATCACGGCGACCGCGACGAAGTTGACGGAGCTCTTGATCAGGAAGAAGGCCACCGAGCGTCGTGCGATGCGCTCCGCCGGCATGCCGCCCTCGTGCAGGATCCAGGCCCCCAGGGCCAGGCCGCCCGCGCCGCTGGCGGGAAGGATCGATCCCATCGCAAGCGTCGACCACGCGATCTCGCCGGTCGTGCGCCAGGGCATGTGCCGGCAGAAGATCGGCCTGAACATCAGCACGTAGGAGACACCGGAAAGGGCCTCGAGGACGACGGCAAGCCCGATCCACGCCGGGTCTGCGCCGGCCAGCTTGTGGCGCACCTCGCCGAGTCCCGGCGCCAGAACGACGATCAACCCCGCCACCGCCAGCACGGCCACGATCTGCAGCGTGCGGCGCGCCAGCAGCCGCAGATCGAACTCGCGCGGCATGCTGACCGGTGCCGGCCCGGTAACGGGTCGAGCGCGGAGCGGCTGGCTTTGCGGGGTGCTCACTCGTGTTTCCCTGGTCCCACGGACTGCAGCGGGAGGATAAGCTTTGGGCGGTCCGCAACGGATGCGGGCCGCGGGGGCAGCGAAGGGAACCAACCAGGATGGTAAGCGGGCGGGAGTCGCCCAGGAACGGATTCGTCGTAGGGATCGTGATCGCGGTCGCCTTGCTGTCCGTCAACGCGCCCGCAGCGGCTGCAGACCCCGTGATCGCGGCCGCGGGCGACATCGCGTGCTCGAGCACGAGCCCGAGCGGCAGTGGATCAACGGCGAAATGCCGGCAGCGCGCCACGTCCGACCTGCTCGTCTCCGGCGGCCTCAGCGCGGTGCTGACGCTCGGCGACTCGCAGTACCAGAACGCCACTCTTTCCAGCTTCAACAAGTCCTACGAACCGACATGGGGACGGCTGAAGCCGATCACGCTCCCATCCGCGGGCAATCACGAGTACAAGACCGCCGGAGCGAAGGGTTACTTCGACTACTTCAACGGCGCGACGTACTCGACGGGACGTGCCGGCGATCGCGACAAGGGCTACTACAGCTTCGATGTCGGCACGTGGCACGTGATCGCGCTCAACTCCGGCGATCACTGCGTCCCGGTCGCCTGCGGCAAGGGCTCGCCGCAGGAGCAGTGGCTGCGGGCCGACCTGGACGCGCACCCCGCCGCGTGCACGCTCGCGTTCTGGCACCACCCGCGCTTCAACTCCGGTCACCAGGGCAACGCCGACTTCATGCAGGCGATCTTCCAGGACCTCTACAACGCCGACGCCGACCTCGTGCTCGGCGGCCACGCGCACGACTACGAGCGCTTCGCCCCGCAGAATCCGGCGGGCAAGCTCGACGAAGCGCGCGGCATCCGTCAGTTCGTGGTGGGCACGGGCGGTGCCTTCTTCACGGCGCTCAGCACCACGAAGCCGAACAGCCAGGTGCGAAACGCCAGCACGTACGGGGTGCTGATGCTCACCCTCCACCCGCGCTCCTACGACTGGCGGTTCGTGCCCGAGCCCGGCAGGAGCTTCACGGACTCGGGGACCGGCTCCTGTCACGGCGACGGCCCGGATGACGACGTGCCCGATTCGGCCGGCACGTCCGTCCCCGAAGAAAAGCGCCCGCAGGTCACGGCGAGGAAAGGTGAGCCGCCGGCAACCTGCACGATCATCGGCACGCCGGGCGACGACGTGCTCGCCGGCACGCCCTACGCCGACATCATCTGCGGGCTTGGAGGCAACGACCGGATCTCCGGCGGGGCGGGTGCCGACCTGATCAGCGGCGGCGCCGGCCACGACCGCATCCGCGGGGGCGACGGCGAGGACACGCTCCTCGGGGGCCGGGGGCGCGACGTCATGTTCGGAGGGAAGGCCCACGATGTCCTGCACGGCAACTTCGCGAGCGACTTCCTGCACGGCCAGAGCGGCAACGACCGCGTGGTCGGCGAGGGTGGCCGCAACCGGCTGTACGGCGACTCGGGCAACGACGTCCTGATCGCGACGCTCAACCAGCGCGGGGTCGACCGCGTGCACGGTGGAGCAGGCCATGACAGGGCAGAGGTGAATCCCGGCGACCGGGTGCGGTCCGCCGTGCGCAAGCTGCACCGCAGGCGCTGACGAATAGCTCGGCGGGCCGCAGGTTCGCGCGCCTGCGGCCCACCACTTCGCGGGCACCACACGGCGGGTGCCCCGAAGACCTGTGCGCGACTCTCAGGCCGCGGGGGGGAGGCTGCCGATTGCGCCTCCCCGGGCCTCATGCTTGGCCGCCGGGCCGTCTGTGACCGGAGCGCACTCCCGAACGCGCCAGCGGCGGCCCGGCGGCAAGCTCCATCGCAGCCGGGAGAGGTCGGCTGCGGTCGGGTTGACCCAGAGGAGGTGCGGGGCAACCAGAGGGAGCTTGGCGGCCGACACCCCCCGGGGTCCCTCCCGCGCCTCGAAGCCGGCGCGAGCGACGCCACGGCAGGTCGACGTCAGGACTTCGTCGCGGGACCGGACGGCAATGGCACCGTCCAGGTGCGGCACGAAGACCACGTCGTACCCGATGCCGGGCTCGAGCCGGTCGGCGAGGTGGCGGGGGTAGGTGTAGGTCCGCAGTTGCATGGAGGCGGGAGCCCGAGATGGTCGGTGCGGGTGTCCCAAATCGAAGGTACTTGCGCTGCCGCCGGCGGTCACCCCTCCACGGGCCGATCTTTCGGCTCCACCCGCAGGAGGAGGCGGAGCCGCCGCCTCCTCCTCAGGTAGGAGGGTCAGGGGAGCAGGCCGGGGGCCGGAATGCCACCCGGGCGGACCACGCCCGACTCGTAGGCGACGACCACGGCTTGGGCGCGGTCGCGCAGTCCGAGCTTCATCAGCACGTTGCCCACGTGTGTCTTCACGGTGGTCTCGCCGATCACGAGCTCCCGCGCGATCTCCCCATTCGAGAGTCCGCGCGCCACCTGCCGCAGGACCTCCATCTCGCGATCGGTCAATGCCTCGAGGTCCCGCTGATCCTGCCGTGGCTGCAGGCGCGCGAACTCCTCGATCAGCCGGCGGGTCACGGACGGCGCGAGGAGCGCCTCTCCGGCTGCGATCACGCGTACCGCCGTGGCGAGCTCCTCGGGCGGGGCATCCTTGAGGAGGAAGCCGCTCGCCCCGGCTCTCAGCGCCGCGTAGACGTACTCGTCGGCGTCGAAGGTGGTGACGACGAGCACGCGGGTCTCCCCGGGCTTGGCCTTGGAGATCAGCTCGGTTGCCTGGATCCCGTCCATGCGGGGCATGCGCAAGTCGAGCAACGCGACGTCGGGACGTAGCGTGCGCGTGAGGTCGACCGCATCCTGTCCGTCTGCAGCCTCCGCGACGACCTCGATGTCGCCCTCGGACTCGAGCATCATGCGGAAGCCCGAGCGCACGAGCTGCTGGTCGTCCGCGATCAGAACCCGGATGGACATCACAAGGGAAGCCTCGCCCGCACGCCGAAGCCGCCGTCCGGTCTGCGTTGCGCGGTCACCTCGCCGCCGAGCAGCGTTGCCCGTTCCCGCATGCCGGCCAGCCCGTGACCACCGTTTGCGGCGCCTGCCGGCTTGGCGTGTCCTCCGCCGTCCACACACTCGATCTCGATCGTTCCGGGCGCGTAGCGCAGGACCACGTCGGCGCGCACCGCGCCGGCATGTTTGAGCGTGTTGGTCAGCGCCTCTTGCAGGATCCTGTATGCGGAGAGCCCCACGGTCACCGGGACGGTCCGCGGCTCTCCCTCCACCCTCATCTTCACCTGCAGGCCCGCCGCCTCCATCTGCTCGACGAGCACGGAGAGGTCCTCGATGCCCGGCTGCGGGGTCAGCATGTCGCCGCGCGCCGCCGGCCTCAGCACCGAGACCATGCGCCTCATCTCCGCCATCGCCTCACGTCCCGTGTGCTCGACCGCCCCCATCGCCACCGCGGCCCGTCCCGGATCCTCGTCGAGCACACGCCGCGCCGCGGTCGACTGCACGGTCATGACGCTCACGCTGTGCGCGATCACGTCGTGCAGCTCGCGCGCGAGGCGCTCACGCTCCATCACCGCCGCACGGAACTGCTCCTGCTGCTCCAAGGCAAGTTCGGCCACACGCCGCTCTGATCGGACGACGGCCGACTGCGCGGCGCGCAGCCGATCGGCAAACGATCCCACGATCAGCCCGGCGGCAAAGTAGGTCATGCCCCGCGAGAAGTACCCGAGCGGGCTGAGGCCGATCGCATGCCACACGACCACCCAGGCGAGCGCGAGCGCCGCGGCGACCGCGCCACCGCGCCATCCGAACTCGAACGCGATCATCACGACCGGGATCGTGAGGAGTGTCAGCACGGCGTCGGCGCTCGATTCCGCGGTCGTTCGCAGGGCGGTCGTCAGGATGAAGACGAGGAACGCTGCGGCGACAACACGCGCACGCCGGCTCGAGAGCGTCATGGCGCCCACAGTAGACCCGCCGTCGGCGCCCCGAAGCGACCCTCGGCAATACTCCTGCCATGGCCGCCAAGCCCCGACCGAAGGCAAAGGCGAAGCCCAAGCTCGACCGTTACCGGGCCAAGCGCGACTTTCGCCGCACGCCCGAGCCCAGCGGGGCCGAGCGCGGCGGAGGCAGCGGACGAGGCGGCCGCTTCGTCGTTCAGGAGCACGACGCCACCCGCCTGCACTGGGACCTGCGTCTGGAGCACGATGGCGTCCTGGTCTCGTGGGCGATCCCCAACGGGATCCCGATGAGCCCGAAGGAGAATCGCAAAGCCGTGCACGTCGAGGACCATCCGCTCGACTACATCGACTTCGAGGGCGTGATCCCTGAGGGCTACGGCGCCGGCACCGTGAAGCTGTGGGACACCGGCACCTACGAGCTCGAGAAGTGGGAGCCGAAGAAGGTGATGGTCACCTTCCACGGCAAGCGGTTGAACGGGAGGTACGCCCTGTTCGAGGCCGGGTCGAAGAAGGACTGGCTGATCCACCGCATGGATCCGCCCGCGGACCCGGACCGGGAGCCGATGCCGGCGCACCTCGTGCCCATGCTGGCGAAGCTCGGATCACTGCCTTCGAAAGACGACGGCTTCGGCTTCGAGATCAAGTGGGACGGCATCCGGGCGCTGGCCTATTACGAACCGGGCCGGTTCCGCATCGAGAGCCGCAACCTCAACGACATCACCGCCCAGTACCCGGAGCTGCGCCGGCTCGGCCGGCAGCTCGGCTCCCGCGACACGATCCTGGACGGTGAGATCGTCGCCTTCGACGAACGCGGGCGGCCGAGCTTCGAGCTGCTCCAGCACCGCATGCACCTGACCAGGGAGGCGGACATCAAGCGCCGGGTGAAGGAGATTCCCGTGCAGTACGTGCTGTTCGACGTGCTGTACCTCGAGGGGCGCTCTGTAATGGCTCGTCCATACGAGGATCGCCGGGAGCTGCTCGAGTCGCTCGCACTCGAGGGGCCGAGCTGGCAGACGCCGGGCTACCACCGCGGCGGAGGCAGGGCGCTGGTCGAGGCCAGCGCCAAGAACGGCCTCGAGGGCGTCGTGGCGAAGAGGCTCGACAGCACCTACTCGCCGGGCCGGCGCAGCCCCCACTGGATCAAGGTCAAGAACAAGCGCCGCGTGCGACTCGTGATCGCGGGCTGGCTGCCGGAGAAGGAGCGCGCGGATCGCCTTGGTGCCCTGCTCGTGGGCTACTTCGACCCGGAGGGTCACTTTCGCTACGCAGGTCGCGTCGGCACGGGTTTCGACACGAAGGAGCGCAACCGCCTGGAGCGGCTGCTTGCGCCGGCGGCGCGAGAGCGCTCGCCTTTCGAGGGCAGGCGCGGGCCGCGCGGCGCCAGGTACGTGGAGCCGCGCCTCGTCGCCGAGGTCGAGTTCACGGAATGGACCAACGACGGGATGCTGCGCCACCCCTCGTACAAGGGATTGGTCGAGGACGAGCCGGAGTCGATCGTCCTGGACCTGGCCGGCGCCGGCGAAGCCGACCCCGTGGAAGAAGCGGTCGCAGACAGCGGCGAGACGAACGTCGCACTCGGTCCCGTCCGCCAGCTCGGCCGCAAGGCGGTCGAGGTCACGGTCGAAGGCAGGCGCCTGCGGCTCACCAACCTCGACAAGGTGATGTATCCGAAGGCCGGGTTCACCAAGCGCGACCTGATCGACTACTTCGTGCGCATCGCGCCGGTGCTGCTGCCGCACCTGCACGACCGCCCGCTCACGTTGAAGCGCTATCCGGACGGCGTCGAGGGACAGTTCTTCTACGAGAAGCAGTGTCCCTCGCACCGTCCGGACTGGGTGCGCACGGAGGCCGTCTGGAGCCGGCACAACAAGCGCAACATCGACTTCTGCCTTGCCAACGACGTGCCCACGCTGGTATGGCTCGCGAACCTGGCGGACATCGAGCTGCACACGTCGCTGGCGCTCGCGCAGGACGTGGACCGCCCCACAATGATGGTGTTCGATCTGGATCCCGGGCCGCCCGCGGACATCGTCGCGTGCTGCCGGGTCGGACTGATGCTGCGCGACTTGTTCGAGCAGCTCGGCCTGCAGTCGTTTGCCAAGACATCAGGGTCGAAGGGGCTGCAGGTGTACGTGCCGCTGAACGTCCCGGTGACATACGACGACACGAAGCCGTTCGCGCGCGCCGTCGCCGAGCTGCTGGAGAAGCAGCACCCGAAGCAGGTCGTCTCACGCATGACGAAGTCGCTTCGTGATGGAAAGGTCTTCATCGACTGGAGCCAGAACGACGAGCACAAGACCACGGCGTGCGTTTACTCGTTGCGCGCGAAGGAAAGGCCCACCGTGTCCACCCCGGTGACGTGGGACGAGGTCGCGGAAGCGCCGAAGCGCCGCAGCGCAAAGCGCCTCACGTTCGAGTACACGGACGTGCTGGCCCGGGTCGAGCGCGACGGCGACCTGTTCGCACCCGTCCTCGCCCTGAAGCAGGAGCTGCCTCAATTCGGAAAGGAGCAATCGTGAAACTACCCGGACTGCGAGACGCGGACGCGCACATGCGCTTGTCGATCTACCTGAACGACCATCTGGGGGGGTCCGCGGGCGGCATCGAGCTGGCGCGGCGGCTGTGCCGAAGCAACAAGGACGCCGAGTACGGGCCGCCGCTCGAGGACATCGTGCGGCAGATCGAGGAGGACATCGCTTCGCTGCGCGACATCATGGCCCGCCTCGGCGTCGAGGAGGACCGCATCAAGCAGGCGGGCGCGTGGGCGGCCGAGAAGGTCGGCCGCCTGAAGCTGAACGGACAGCTGCTCGGGTACTCACCGCTCAGTCGCATGGTCGAGCTCGAGGGGCTGACGCTCGGCGTGGCGGGTAAGCGTTCGCTGTGGGTCGCGTTGCACACGACCCACGGTCAGGACCCGCGGCTCTCCGGCGTTGACCTGGAGCGGCTCATCGAGCGTGCGGGGGACCAGCGGCAGACGCTCGAGAGGCTGCGGCTCCGCGCCGCCCTCGAGGCCCTCAGGTAAACAAGACTCGGTCCGAGGCACAAGACATGATTCACCATCATGCCGTTCCAGCGCGTGAGGAGGCTTGCTTGAAGATCGGCTCGATTCCGCTCACACCGATCTGGCGGGAGAGCCTGATCGGGATGGAGCTCGGGGCGCTCCTACGCAACGGCGTCTTCCGTGAGCCGCCGTCCGCGCCGCGCTCGCTGCCGGTGATGCTGATCCCCGGGTTCCTCACCGGTGACGCCCAGATGGGCACTCTGGCGGCGTGGCTGAAGCGCTGCGGGCATCGCACGCACACGTCGGGCATCCGCCTCAACGTCGACTGTTCGGCAGCCTCCATGGCACGCTTGGAGAAGCGCCTGGAGGCATGGGTTGCCCAGGAGGGCGAGCCCGCGGTCGTGATCGGTCAGAGTCGCGGCGGCCTGTTCGCGCGGGTGCTCGGCGTGCGGCGCCCCGACCTCGTCGGCGCGGTCGTGACACTCGGGTCCCCGCACCTCGATCCGCTCGCGGTGCACCCGCTGGTGTGGCTGCAGGGGGCCGCGATCGCCGGCCTGGCGGCGCTCGGCGTGCCCGGACTGGCAAGTCACCGCTGTCGCAACGGCGGCTGCTGCGCCCAGTTCGCGCAAGACCTCACGGCGCCGTTCCCCAAGGGCGTGCGCTTCGTCTCGGTCTACTCCGAACGGGACGGCATCGTCGACTGGCCGGTGTGCCTGGATCCGCACGCGGTCCACGTCGAGGTGCGCTCGACTCATTGCGGCATGGCGGTGAACCCGGCGGTGTACGAACAGCTCGACTCCGAGCTGCACGCCCCGCGGCTGCACGATCGCCGCCGGCGGGCGAAACCCGCCCGCGCCGCCGCCTGACATCGCACGGAAAGTAACCCTTTAGCCATGCAAGGGCGCTGCCGATATTCACTGTGCCCCCAACTGGGACCTGCACGTCCCGACCATCGGTCGACGGGCCGATCCAGTCGCGCCCCGCGCCGTCGAGATAGAGCTGAACATGACGCCGCTACGCGGAGATGACGAACGAGTCCTGATAGTCGACGCCGAGCCTCGGTCGCAGACGATGCTGCTGCAGGTGCTGGAAGGAGCCGGCTACCGTTGCGAGGTCGCGCAGGACGCACTCTCGGCCCGCGCCCTCTGCGCGGCCGAGGACTTCGACCTGGTGATCGCCGACGTCGACCTGCCCGATGACGCCGGCCTGGGCCTGGTCGAGTTCGTCCTGGAGGAGTTGCCGCGCACGGCGACGATCACGATCATGGACCTCGACGAGCCCGAGCTGGCCGACCGCGCGATCGATCTGGGCACCTACAGCTACGTGATCAAGCCGGTCACCCCCAACCAGGTGCTGATCGCGGCTCGCAACGCGCTGCAGCGCCGCAAGCTCGAGCTGGAGAACCGCGCCCACCGGGAGACGCTCGAGCAGATCGTGCGAGCACGTACAGCTGCGCTGGAGCGATCGGCATCGCGGCTGAAGCTTTCGCGGGAGGAGATCGTGCGACGCCTTTCACGCGCCGTCGAGTACCGCGACGAGGAGACGGGCGGTCACACCGAGCGGATGAGCGCGTATTCCGCGCTGCTCGCCGGCAAGCTCGGCCTAGACGTCGAGTCGATCAAGATCGCGAGCCCGATGCACGACGTCGGCAAGGTCGCCCTCGCGGACAGCCTGCTGCTGCGTCCCGGCGCGCTCGACGACGAGGAGCGCGCGGAGATGGAGCGCCATACCTGGATCGGCTACCAGATCCTGGCGGGGTCCGGCAGCGCGTTGCTGGAGCTGGGCGCGACGATCGCGCTGACCCACCACGAGAAGTGGGACGGGAGCGGCTACCCCCGGCAGCTGTCCGGAAGCACGATCCCGATGGAAGGACAGGTGGCCGCGGTCGCGGACGTATTCGACGCCCTCACCAGTGACCGGCCCTATCGCAAGGCGTTCTCGCTCGAGGACACGATGCGGATCATGCGGGAGGAGCGGGGCAGGCACTTCGACCCGCGCCTCGTGGACCTGTTCTTCGAAGACGTCGACCAGCTCATTGAGATCCGGGACCGGCACATGGGGCCGACGGTGACCCCGGACCCGCCGGTCGTCTTCGCCTAGAGGGTCGAATCGAAGAAATCGCGGCGCGCGGGTCCGCTCGCGTCCGGCCGCGTCAGCTCGAACCAGACGCGCGTGTTGCCATCCGTCTCGACCCCCCACCGGTCGGCGAGCCGGTCGACCATGAAGAGACCCCACCCGGAGGCATCCCCCGGCGTCGGCGGCCCGGCGAGATCGAATCCCGCCCCGCGGTCGGACACCGTGACCCGCACGACCTCGTCCGAGCGCCAGACCTCGAGCTCGATCTCGGTGGAGCCTGTGTGGCGGAGGCTGTTCGTGACCAACTCCGACACCAGCAGCCTGAGGTCCTCGGCAAGCGCGGCGTCGAGCGAGCCGTTGAGGGACCCGAGGGCGTTCCGAGCCGCGCCGGGAGCCTGCCGGTCAGCCTTGAAGCTGCGGCCCAGGAGCTGGTGAAGTTTCGAAGATCGCTGCTTTTCCATCCGTGGATCCACGCACGATTCGGCCTCTATGTACCGGGGTGTGAGCATTCCGCGGCGAGTTTTGTTTGAACCTGACGTAACTAACTAATGGTTCCCGCCGCTCCGGACGTCGAAACGTGGCACTTGGTTCCGCAATGGCAAGACAAACCGCGATTCACCTGCCGCTGCGGCGCTGTATGGAGCCGGAATCGGCGCCATTGACGTTCCCGAAGGCGTCCCGCACGTCTCCAGCCGCCACGAACGCGGTCTCGTCCCCGCGCAGTGCCCGCGGCGAATAGAAGGAGGCGCCCGTGCGCTCGCGGGCCCGAACCCGCTCACGCGAGCCGTCACGGCGCACGATCGTCAGATATGCGATCTCCGGGCGCCCGGTGTCCGCCCACGGGCGGAAGGAGCAGCGGAAGCAGAACCACTCGAGCTTCGTCGCTGAGGTCGGTGCCGCCGGGTCCCGGAAGGCCTGGCGCTCTTCCTTGATGAAGGGGATCGGGGAGTCGTAGCTGTCCGGATAGTCGATCGGCCCGATCGTGGCCTCGATCGCCGGCCCGCCCGAGGTAACGGTGATGGAGCGGCGCGGCCCGACGGTGAACACCACACGCCCGTTCCTGTCCACCTTCATCGCGTCCACGGTGACGCCGTCCCAGCGCCGCACGTCGAAGGTGTCCGACTCGAGGTGGTACGGGACCGCGCTGCCGCCCTCGCGGCGCAGGCCGTCCACGACGAACCGGTAGGTCCCCTCGGGCGTCGCGCGCCCGCCCTCGATCGTCTCGAAGTTAGAGGCGAACGCCTCGAAGTGTGCCGTCCAGCGCCATTCCTGCCCGCCCTCGAGATAGCTGGGCACATCTTCGCCCTGGGGATACTCGAGCGTCACGGGGATCTCGCCGGATTGGCCGGCGTAGCCGCGCCACTCGCCCCCCAGCAGGCGCCGGACCTTCACGTGCGGGTTGTCGGTGAAGTTGGAGCCTCCGACCCACTTGAAGAACGTCGCGTCGAAGCGCTCGATGTCCTGCGGCTGGCTGACCGGCTGTGCGTCACCGCCGTCGTCCGGGAGGGCCGCCTCGTAGGCGGCAACGCTGGTCTCGCCGATCTCGCCGAGCTTGTCCGCGCGCTGGTCGTTGAGCGCGACGTCGGGGATCACCTTCTCCTGGCCGACCTCCGCAGCGGGCGCGGGGCCGCCGCGCAGGTGCCCTCCCATCGTGACCAGCCGCGATGCCAGGTAGTCGCTCGAGTGCGGGCCCCAGGCCGTCAGCGCCTTGCGGTAGTGGTCGCCGCGCTGATACTCGCGGTAGCTCGCGATGTACCCGTTGTAGTCGTTGGCCATCGAGATCGGCACGGTCAGCTTGTAGGCCAGCTGGGCCGGCAGCTCGCCGTGCGTGTAGTTCCCCTTGATCAGGCTCGGGTCGGTCGGCTCGGACTCGGCCCACAGGATGTTTGACAGGTCGTTCCAGCCGCTGGCGTCGTTGTTGACCTGCGCCTTCATCTTCAGGAACTTGCTGGTCGGGATCGCAGGGAGGTTGGTCGACGGGTTGCGCGGGTCGGGACAGGTCCATGTGCCTGCCGCGTCGCCGTCGTAGGTGCAGCGCGCCGCCCAGTTGTAGCCGTGACTGTCGTTGCCCTGCTCGAAGTCGGTGCGCGTCTTGATGTTGCGCGATTGGTCGAACCACTGCTCGCACGAGCAGACCGTGAACAGGATGTCGCCGAGCCGGAAGGCCTGCAAATGGACGCTCACGTCCTCGGCAAGGCCGGCGTAGGATGGCGCCGAGTAGTTCTCCGGCAAGGGGATCCCGAGCGCCTGGAAGTCGTCCGTCGAGATGCCCGGGTCGACCGGCGGGGAGGGCGGGTCGGGCGGCTCCGGCAGGCCGAAGATGCTCGCGATGCTCTGCAGCACGCCGACTCCGTTCTCGCAGTCGGGAAGGCCGACGACCGGGAACTGGGGATCGCCCTGGAAGGCCTTGTCGGCCCGGCAGTTCGATACGCCCGGGTACGGGTGTGAGGTGGGGCCTGGGAACCAGCGGTCCTCCATCTGGACCTCGGGCGCGCTCTGGAACGGCACGAACTTGGAAGGCCGCTCCGGCGTCTCGTCCTCCACGTCACGCCACGTGTTCACGATCGCGTCGCTCATCAGCCGGGCGGCGTACTCGGCCTGCGCGTACTCGCGATGGGTGAACTCGAGCCGCTCGTGGATGGAGTGGTACGTGCTGCGCTCGGGCTCGGCGGTGCCGACGGCGTTCTGTGTGTAGATCGTGACCGCGCCCGTCTCGCGGTCCACCATGCGCTGCATCGGCGCCATGTAGTCCGCAGAGATCAGGTCGTTGCCGCTCAGCATCTCCGGGTGGAGGCTGAAGTTGACGAGGTTCGCCAGCGGCTTGGGATCGGACGGGTTCGACACGTCGTCGAACCGCACCACGGTCAGGTCGTGGTCGGTCTCTTCGTTGGGATAGCCGGCCGGCGTGCCGTCGTCGGCGACCTCAGGGCCGTACGAGTGCCGGTGGGTCTTGTCGAACGTGCTGACCGAGGCCCCGATGCGGACCGGGACCAGAGAGCCGGCGGCCTGCTCGACTGCCTGCGCCATGCGCTTCGCGTAGTAGTCGAAGAAACGGACGTCGTAGACGTCCTGGAAGGCCCAGGCGCCCCACGAGGTCGATGAGTAGTAGGGCGACGAATGGTCATGGGTGGACGCGATCGTCAGGTTCGCACGTGTGATCCCGGAATTGCCCTGCTCGAGCAGCTGCGCGGTGCGCCGGTACAGCAGATCCTGCGGTATGTAGAGGTCGTTCTTGACGAGGGCGACGCGATGCCCGTCCGCCCCCTCGACGACGAGTGCGCGAGCGCTGAGGCGCGACTGGATCCCGTACGAGGCGTTCTTGCGGTACGAGTGGGTGGTGGGGTCGACGCCGTGGGCGCCGACGAAGCTGCCATCGGTGGCGTACTGCCCGGCGGAGGCGCCGACGTGCCAGGAGGCGTCGACGGCCGCCGCTCCGGCGCGCACGGGACCGCCGGCCGCGGGGGTCGACGCGATCGGAGCGATCAGTGCGATTGCGCCTATCGCAGCAAGAGCAACGAGCGAGCGGGCGAGTGCCCCCATTTTCCTACCCCCCAAAACGACGACGCGGTTGGCCCAGGACCAAACTGAATGTCGGTTCATTACCCGCGGGGGGAGTTTCCTAACCTCGGTTTGAGCGGGCGCTTGCGCCAACGAGTAAAGACGTTTGGGTAGTGGCCGATATGTTCTGCATGGCCGAACTGCGGGATGAGAATGGCGTCGACTTCTCCGAGGTCCGCGCGCGTACCGAGAGCATCGGCGCCGGCGTGCGCCTCACCCTCGTGCTGTGCGCGGCTGGCTGGCTGTACGTGGCCGCGACCTGGGGCCGTGACGATCGCCAGCTGATTGCGTCGATGTTCGGGCTCGGTGCGGTGGTGGCGCTGCTGTTCGTGCTGATCCCGCACGAGCGCGTCGTGCGCAGCCGCTGGCGCGAGCCCTTCTTCCTGCTGTGGAGCCTTACGCAGATTGCGCTGACCGCCGCGGTCGCGTGGGCCGACGGCGGTGCAACGAGCCCACTCGCGCTGATGTTCTTCGTGCCTGTGATCTTTGCTGCGCTCTCGTACCCGCTCGCGTCTGTGGTGGCCATCGGAGCAATGGACTACCTCGCATACATCGCAGTGGGAGTGGCCGGTGACCGGCCGGACCCGGAGTACACGGGGTTCTTCGCACTCTGCCTCGGCGTCACGGCCGCCCTCTGCGGCTGGCACGCCCGCAACCAGGAGCAGCGCCGCGACGCGCTCTCGCGCGTCTCACGCGCGGATCCGCTGACCGGGTGCCTCAACCGGCGCGGGTTCGAGGAGCGCTTCGATGCAGAGCTTTCCAGCGCGCTGCGCCACGGCCGCCCGTTCGGGCTGATCAGCCTCGACCTCGACCACTTCAAGGAGGTCAACGACACGCGCGGCCACGCGGCCGGCGACGACCTGCTGCGGTGGGCGGTCGACGTCATGAATGACACGGCGCGGCCAATGGATACCGTCGGGCGCATCGGCGGAGACGAGTTCGCGGTGATCGTGCCTGGGGCGGGACCCGACGACTCGGCCACGATCGCACGCCGCCTGCAGACTGCGCTGGCCGCCCGGGCGCCGACCTCCGTGGGCGTGGCGTGCTTCCCGACCGACGGCGCCGACCGTGACGAGCTGCAGCGCTCGGCGGACACGAAGCTCTACGCGGGCAAGCGTGGACGTAACGCGCCGATGGTGCTGACGGCGAAGGAGCTCAGCTGGGCCACGGCGCTCGCGCGCGCGGTGGACGACCGGATGGCAGTGCAGCAGGAGCACTCGTGGAAGGTCGCCCAGTACTGCGTGGGCATCGGGGATCAGCTCGGCTGGCCGGAGCGCGACCTCGAGCTCCTCCAGATGGCCGCCATCCTCCACGACGTCGGCAAGGTTTCCATCCCGGACCACATATTGCGCAAGCAGAAGCCGCTCACCGAATCCGACTGGGAGGCGATTCGCCAGAGCCCGGTGCGGGGGGCCGAGATGGTCTCGCGGATCCAGGGGCTCGAGACGATCGTGCCGTGGATCCGGCACTCGCTCGAGCGCTACGACGGGTCCGGCTACCCGGCCGGCCTCAGCGGCGACGCCATCCCGCCGGCGTGCCGGATCCTGCATGTCGCCGACGCCTTCGACGCGATCACCAGCGGGCGCCCCTACCGCGAGCCGCAGTCACGCTCTGACGCGATGGCCGAGATGGTCAACAACGCTGGGACGCAGTTCGACCCGGCGTGTGTGGACGCGCTCGCGCGCTACCTCGAAGAGGCAAACATCTCGACCGAGCGCCCCGCTATCGCATCCTGAGGCTTCACGCGAAGAGGGGGCGGCTCGCGCCGCCCCCTCCGTCGTGGAGCTGCTGATTCCTCAGACCTAGGGCCCGTACGTCTGCGTGCAGGGCACGAGCGGCACCTTGTTCTGATCGTTGATCACTGCCCCCAACTGATCCTTCGAGGACACCGTCGCGGTGCCCGCGTTCTTGTCGTACTGGACGTGCCCGTACGAGTACTTGTCCAGGTGACGGCAGTCGATGTCGACCAGGTCCAGCACCTGGTTGAACACGAACAGCCCGAGCGGGCCGGCCACCTGAATCACCTCGTTCTGGAAGGTGTTGGTGGCGACGGGGCCAGTGATGGCCTCGACCGCGATCGTCTCGGGGTCATCGTAGTTGTCGATGAACACCTGGTTCTGCAGAGTGCCGTGGTTGTCCGTGGTCAGGAACTCGACGTTCTCGATCCCGTTGTCCCGGATGAAGTTCAGGATCTCCGAGCGCTCACCGCCGTAGCCCTCCCAGCGGTCGTACGGCAGCGCGTAGAACTGCTGCCACGCGAGCTCGCTGATCACGACCTTGTGCTTCGCGGTCGAGTTCGCCAGGTCGTGCTTGAACTTCGCCTTCTGCACCGGCCCCAACATCGTGCGGTTGGGGTCGTTGATCGCCTCCAGACAACCGGCGGGCGGGGTCGGGGGCAGGAACAGGGCGAACAGGCCTGACGTCCTCACAGACGTCGGGAGCGTTGGTCCGAGGTCGCCGTTGCAGATGGCCTCGACGGACGCGTCCCGGCATGAGCGCTGGTCTGTGATGAACAGCTCCACGTCCTTGCCCCATTTGACCGTCCGGTACAACGGGTCACCCGCGCACGTCGTGTCGTGCAGCAAGCCCGTCTCCCGGATGGGCATGTACTCCAGGAACGCCTGCCTGCCGGCCGCGTAGCGGGCTGGGTCGACGGTTTTGCCGTCGTAGTCGTTCACGACCTCGTGATCGTCCATCAACGGGTAGACCGACGTCGCCTTCTCCAGCTTGGTCAACGGCGGGTACGTGCGACCTTCCTTGTAGGTGTCGCGGTACTGGTCGACGGTGACCGCCGGTCCGCCCGGCCGGAAGCTGGAGTCCGAGTAGATCGTGTCGCCGAGGTAGATGAAGAAGTCCCCGTTCTCCTCGCGGGCGCGGTCGAGCACCTCCCATTCGTTGAACGGGTTCACGCCGGCCACACGGCTGGTGTCGGAGTCGCCGTCGTAGGTGAACTCGACGCTCTTCCTCAGGAACGTCCAGGGCGCGGTCTTGAACGTCCCGACGTCGCTGTAGGTCGTGTTGCGGCCACTGTCGTTCGGCGAGGCCTTGAAGCGGTACCAGTACCTCAGTCCCGGAAAGAGGTGGTTCGCGTCGATCTTGACCGTGTAGTCCCTGGCCGCGGACGTCGTGAAACTGCCGGTGAACGAATTCGGGCCCCAGAACCACGGGTTCCAGGAAACCTCGACCTTCACCTTTCTCGGCCCATCGACACGAGTCCACAGGATCGCGCGTGACTGCGTGACATCGCCCGATGCGACGCCGTGCGTGAACTGAACCGGTGGACCCGTCGGCGGCGGTGGGCCGCCATCTCCACTGGCTCCGAGCGGGACCGATAGTGCGATCAGGGCAAGCGCAAGCGCCGCTGATATTCCGAACCTCTTCACGTGACCTCCCAAAATAGAACCCCGACAGACTCCCGGCCTCCGACCCTAACAGAGCGCGACGTGCCGGTGAAGGGCTTGGACGAGACCCCCGGTTGATTGCCCCGGAAATGACGAAAGGCCGGGAGAAATGCGGCTCCCGGCCTTTCTTCGGTTTCACCCCGTGAGGGGCGTAAATCTTCGGCGAACTAGGGAATGAAGATTCCCTGTGTCGCGAAGCGGGTGTTCGGCCCGGTGCTTATGACGCCGTCAGGACCACCATCGTTGAGGATGATCTGACCGACCTCGATTACGGCACGCTTACCGTCCTTGACCGCTCCGGCAACCGCCGCGTTGGCAGACGAGTTGATCGTGCAGAGACCACCGATCGTGTTGGCCGCCGTGTTTGCACACGCAGCCGAGACCGGGAACGGCATGTCAACGACCGTTGCCGGATCAGATCCGCCACCCGCGGCGACCGCGTTCCAGTGGTCGGAGATCCGAAGGGTCGCAGTGCCCTCGAGCGCGCCGGTGTAGTCGGCGCCGTCGATGGCGTTCGCGTTGCCGCAGGCGGTCGTGCCCGCCAGACAGCGCACGTCCGAAACGCTCGCGGTGATCGAGATGTCCGAGTCCTCGGGCGGGCCCGGGACACCAGCCGCCACCTTGAGCTTCACGAAGCCCTCCATGTTCGCCGCAGCACCATTGGCAGTCGGCTCACCGACTGTGACGGCGGTCGACGACTGAACGGGTGGGTTACAGGACGGGAACGCCAAAGGCGGCCCGTGTGTCCGGTTTGGTGCAGTACAGGCGTTGAATGCCGGCACCAGCGTGACCCGCAAAGGACTTGCTGCCTTTGGCCGCACGTGACCGGCATTGGCCAGCGAGGCCACCGCCATCATCACGAGTGCCGCGATAGCCAGAGCCCCGGGCAGCACCGTCCTCTTCCTGATGGTCATAAAACGCCTCCCTCCCCTGCGTCAGGGGAATTGCTCATGAGCAACGCACTGCTCGGGTTTGCCCGATATTCCGGTTCGGCCCCATGGTGCCGCCCGAAAGCTACCATCCCCAACTGAGACGCGAGCTAATCAAGTGGAAAACTCCATCTAGCCTTCTATCGGGCTGACTATAGACGATTCTGGCGTGCTGGGCGGCCAAATTTGCACCGTGCTGACCGGACCAAAATTGCCGTCCCGACCATGAAGCTACCGGCCCTCCCGAGACCTGGCGTTAACTCCTTGTGACCTGACGTAAGGCGGGGGCGCCTGACGATCCGGTTGACCCGAGGGCCAGGGTCAATTGCTCGAATGGCTCCTCCGCTCTCCTGCGGGCGGCGCGCCATTGCCCGAGCCGCTCGAGCGCGAATCGCTCGCAGTCGATCTCGCTGCACACGGCCCCGGCCCTGAACTGCTCGATGTGCATGGCCTCGTGTGCGGCCAGCTTCACCAGCCACTCCATCCAGTCGTCGCACACGAAAAACGGAAACCGGTTCCGCGGCCCGGTCTCGGAGGGACCCTTGAAGTGGTAGTTGATCGGCCCCAGCGGCCACCGCTCGCTGCCGCGCCCGAGCCGGAGGGTGACGAGATATCGGGCCGCGCGGGGCGCATTGCTGATCTCGGGCACGCCGTTGTAGGCGGCGCCCCCGAGGGCGCCGTTCTTGACGTTCACGCACACGCGCCGCATGTCGATGCCCTGGACGGCGAACAGCACCCCCTCGCGAACCTCCTCGTCCGGGCGCCGGCTGGTGTTGCGGATCCACATCGCTCTACATATAGCCGCGGCACCCGACGCTCTTGCCTGAAAGGGGGGCCGCAAACTCGCACATGTGTCCGGGGATGTGGAACTTCCTGTGGGGACCCCGTTGACTCGGTAGATACAGGCCTTGGAGATCGTCGCGGCGCTCCTTACGCGGCGGTCTGGGAACAGCACGGAAGCCATGCATACCTCCGCCTCCGCGATCGCGGAATCACGACGACCCCACGCCGGAAAGCTCTCGCAGGCATCGCTGCTGCACCAGAGCGACGAGCGCCTGGTTTCGCTCGCGCGGTCCGGGTCCGAGCGGGCGTGGGCGGAGATCACACGCCGCTACGGGCACCAGCTGCGCGTCTACTGCACCCGTTTCGTGGGCGCCAATCGGGCCGAGGACGCCGTCCAGCAGACCTTCCTGCAGGCCTTCCTGTCGTTGCGCGACGGCAGGCACCGGGAGATCGTGCTGCGCGCCTGGCTGTACCGGATCGCCCACAACTGCTCGATCGATCTGCTTCGCAAGGGCACCGCGGACTACGACGAGCTCGATCTCGAGTACGACGGAGTGGCGCAGCCACCTACACTGTTCGAGCAGCGCGAGGAGATCCGGCGGCTCGTCGCCCGGATGCGCGACCTGCCCGACGCGCAGCGCCGGGCGCTGGCGCTGCGTGAGCTCGAAGGGCGCAGCTACGAAGAGATCTCGGCGCAGCTGGGGCACTCGGGTTCGGGCGTCCGGCAGCTGATCTTCCGCGCGCGCACGGCACTCCGAAACAGCGCAGCCGGAATCCTGCCGTTCGGGTCCCATCACGTGGCGACGGCTGTATCCGTACCGGCGTCCTCGGGGGGCGGGCTCGATGCCGCCGGCGCCGCGACGCTCGCAGTCGTCGCCGTGCTGGGCAGCGGGTTGGCAGCGGCCGACAGCCCCCGGCGGGCCAGGCTCGCCCACACGCCATCTGCCGGCGCCTCGCCGTCGCCGGTGGCGTCTCGCGCTGACGTGCGGGCGGCTGCGCACAGCACGCCGTCCGCAGTCTCGACCGGCCTCTCGGTGCACGTGCCCCGCTCTGATGGCTCCGCGGATGACGCGGAGCTGACGCCGACGGCGCCGCTCGTCTCGAGCCCGGCGACAGGTATCCAGGCGCCGCCACCCGCCGTGGTGCCGCCGGTCCCGCCGGCCGTCGACGACGCTCCCGCCGCGGCGCCCACGCCGGCACCCGGGGGCGAGGACGTGCTCCAGCAGTCCATCGCTCCCGGGATCAACCGCGCGCCGGGCGTCGCCCCGCTGCCGGCGAGCCCGGCGCGCAGTCAAGGCGCCACCCCTGCGCCGGCCCCCGCGCCGGCCACCCCAGCGGTGACACCCAAGGGGAGCGGCGGCACCGTTGCGGGCACGCACCCGGTGCCGTCGAAGACTTCACCGCAGTCTTCGCTGCTCGTGCGAAAGCCCGTCAAGACTGCGCCTGCCAAGCAGACGCCCAAGGTTTCGCCGCCGAAGCTTCCGCAGCAGGGTCAGAAGGCCTCGCCGAAGGCCGCGGCCCCCAAGCCGCAGCCCGAGGCGCGTACGCGCGAGCGCGGATGAGCGGCGCGCGGCGCTCGCCCAACCGCGTCGCGCTACCGGCCTGCGCCATCCTGCTCGCGGCGGTCACGTTCGTGACCACACTCGCGCTGCACGTCCCGCCCGCTGCGCAGGCAGCGTCGGTATGCGCTCAGAAGGCACCGACCGAGCTGAAGTTCAAGCGCCAGGCCGGCAAGCGCCACGGGCGCCTCTCCTGGCATGCGCGCCGGGCGGCGCACGACCGCTTCCGGGTGTTCCGCAACGGTGTTGTCGTGGGACAGACAGAGGGACGCTCGATGAGGGTGCCCGTCCGGCCTGGACGCCGGTATCTGTTCGCGGTTCGACCGATGAACGCCTCGGGGAGCGTGTCCGCTTGCGCCGCTGAGCTGACCCGATCCCTGCAGTGGTTCCCTCCGTTCAGAGTGCGACACCTGTCGGTGAAGCGGGTGCGGAAGCTGCGCGCGACGCTCACCTGGGGGAAGGTCAGGCGCGGCGACGGGCGCCTCGCCGGATACCGCGTCTACCGAGACGGGGTGGTGTACCGGCAGGTGAAGCCGCGGCGCCGTTCGATCCGGGTACGGGTGACGCCCGGGACACACGCCTTCCGCGTGATCGCCGCCGACACGCGCGGATCGATGGGGCTGCCGAGCCGTTCGGTGCGGGTGCGCATTCGCCACGCCGCCCCCACGGTCCCGGGCCGGCTGCGCGTGGGGAGGGTCTCGGACGCGACCGTCGAGCTCGGATGGGGCTCGAGTCACAAACGCAGCTCGCCCATCGCCGGATACAGGATCTTCCGCAACGGAGTGCCGATCGCGCAGATCGCGGGGCTCACCACGGACGTCGGCAACCTGGCTCCCGCGACGGGATACCGGTTCTCGGTCGCCGCCGTCGACAGATGGGGCTACCTCGGTCCTGCGACCACGGCTCAGACCACGACCGCGATGCCGCCCCCGACCCAGGGCAGCCTGCACACCTTCCTGCTGGCCACGACCGACGAGAGCTTTCTCGACCTGCAGCGCCACTACCAGCAGATCGGCACCGTCTATCCGACGTACTTCGACTGCCGCCGGTCGGACGGGGGGATCATCGGCAAGGACGACCCGCTCGTCACGCGCTGGGCGCAGATGCGACGAATCCTCGTGATGCCGCGCTTCAACTGCCAGCACGGCCCGACCCTCAACACGATCCTGCGCAATCCGGCTCTTCGCGAGACCACCCTGACCAATCTCGTCGGCCTCGTGCAGCGCTACGGATACGACGGCATCAACGTGGACTTCGAGTCCGGCTTCGAGACCGATCGCGACGTGCTCACGAGCTTCGTCGCCGAGCTCGCTGGGCGCCTGCATGCGCTCGGCAAGCGATTGGCGCTCGAGGTGTCGGCGAAGTTCTCCGGCACCCAGACGGGACGCGGAGGCTTCTACGACTATCCCAATCTCGGCCGCGTCGCGGACTACGTGTTCGTGATGGCCTGGGGCTGGCATTGGACGACCTCCGCGCCCGGGCCCTCGGCCGAGCTCGCCAACGTGCTGAAGGTCGCCAACTATGTGAACACGATGCCGAACAAGCAACGCTATGTACTTGGGCTTCCGCTCTATGGACACGACTGGCCGTGGGGCGGCGGTCCCTCCAATCCCTCGACACCGCGCGAGCACGGCGAGATCGCGGCAATGGTCCAGCGCTACGGCGTGACGCCGCGCTTCGACACCAACTCGTATTCGTGGACGTTCAACTATGTGGAGGGCGGCGTTCCACACGAAGTGTGGTTCGACGACGCGACCACCGTGTCGCGCCGCATCCTGGTCGCGAGGGTACGAGGTCTCGGCCTTGGGTTCTGGCGCCTCGGCACCGAAGACCAGCGCATCTGGGCCGATCCCCAAATCGCGCCTGGCACTGTCTGGCCGTAGCGCGTAGCGCCGTTACGCCGTAAGACCGGCGCACGGCGAACGGCGCCCGGCGCACTGTCTTTTTCAAACCTCAACGGACACCCATACGAGTGAGCATGCGTCTGTCCAGCCGTTGATCCCACATAGCCATGGGAAGCGGCTTCGTGACAACACCTGATGCTCTTGCGCTCAGCACCGACCGGGACGTCGCACAACGGCAACCGGGATTTCCGGCTAAGGAAATCCCGACCCGTTCGATGTCGGTGGCGGTGCTGGGACTCGGCTACGTCGGCCTACCGACGGGGATCGGTCTGGCGACCGGGGGAGCGAAGGTGACCGGGGTGGACGTGAGCGAGCGCCGGCTGCAGGACATCCGTGAGGGGAGCGTGGACCTTGCGGTGGGTGAGAGGGAGCGCCTGCAGTCGGCACTCGAGCTCAACGAGCTCGTGCTCACGTCGAGCCCCGGCGCGCTGGAGGCAGCGGACGCGGTGATGATCTGCGTGCCGACCCCGGTCGACGACCGCCTCGAGCCCGACCTGCGCCTGTTGCGCGCCGCCTGTGAGACCGTGGTTGCGCACGCACGCCGCGACCAGGTGATCGTGCTGACGAGCACCACCTACGTCGGGAGCACGCTGGAGCTGCTCGCGCAGCCGCTAGCCGAGCGCGGCCTGCGCCCTGGGCGCGAGGTGTTCGTGGCCTTCTCTCCCGAGCGGATCGACCCGGGAAACGGGCACTGGGACCAGCGCGACGTTCCACGTGTGGTCGGTGGAGTCACCGACCGGTGCGCGCGTGAGGCGACGGAGATCGTCGGCGCGCTGTCCGCGGGCGTGCACGTCGTCTCCTCGTGTGAGGCGGCCGAGATGACCAAGCTCTACGAGAACACCTTCCGCGCCGTGAACATCGCATGGGCGAACGAGATGGCCGGCGCCAGCCGCGCGTTCGGGCTGGACCCGACCGAGATCACCCGGGCCGCGGCCACGAAGCCGTACGGGATCCTGACGTTCTGGCCGGGAGCCGGCGTCGGCGGCCACTGCATCCCGTGCGACCCGCACTACCTGTTGCGCGGCCTGCGCGAGCGGCGCGCCGATGCACCCCTCACGCGCCGGGCGATGAAGGCGATCGAGTCACGGCCGCACGTGGTGGCCGAGCGGATCGTCGAGTTGTTGGAGGACGCCGGCGTCGATCCCGCCGAGGGTCGGGTGCTCGTCGTCGGCGCCTCCTACAAGCCCGGTGTGCGCGACACGCGCGAGTCCCCGGCCGTGCGGATCATGCGAACCCTCCGCGAAGAGGGTGTCGCGGTCGCCTATCACGACCCGCTGGTGCGCTCGCTCGAGGCGGGTGACGGGCTGGCCATCCTCTCGGCGGCCCACCCACGGGCCTGCGACTACGACATCGCCGTCCTTGTGACCATGCACGAGGGCTCCGACTACGGCTGGCTCGCCGACTTCGAGCACGTCCTCGACTGCACGTACCGCACGCCCCTCGGCGCGCAAAGGTCACTCATCTAGTGACTGCTACCGCGAGCACGGGGCGGCTTCCACAGCGTGCGCCGACCCCGTGGATCAATCACGCCCTGCGATTGGTCTGCGCGTTCTACCTGACCACGATCGTGGTCGCCGTGGTCGCCTACAAGACGGTCTTCATCGAGGCCGTCATCGCCGATCCGTACTTCGGCACCTACAGCGTGGTCGTGTGCGTGTTCATCCTCAGCCGATTCTTCTTCAGCCTCTTCTACACCCCGGCACCCGAACCTCAGCACCGGCTGGAGCCGACCGTCGCGGTCGTGATGCCCGCCTTCAATGAGGAGGCCGCGGTCGCGAACTCGATCCGCTCCCTGCTCGCCGCGGACTATCCTCGCGAAAAGCTTGAGATCGTCGTCGTGAACGACGGCTCTACCGACGGCACGCTGCGCGAGATCTACTCGGTGGCGGACCAGAACCGGGCGGTGCGCGTGATCGGCTTCCCGGAGAACCGAGGGAAGCGGGCCGCGATGGCCGCGGGGATCCGTGCGACCCGCGCGGCGGTGGTCGCCTTCGTCGACTCCGACAGCTCGCTCGAGCCCGACGCGCTGCGGAAGATCGTGCGGGGCTTTGCCGACCCGCGTGTCGGCGCGATCGCCGGCCATGCCGAGGTGCAGAACTCTCGCGAGAGCCTGATCACGCGCATGCAGGCCGTGCGCTACTTCGTCGCCTTCCGGGTCTGCAAGGCGGCCGAGTCGATCTTCGGCGCGGTCACCTGCTGCTCGGGCTGCTTCTCCGCCTACAGGAGAGAGGCCATCGGTCCGATCCTCGAGCGCTGGGAGCACCAGCGCTTTCTGGGGCGGCCTGCCACGTACGGCGACGACCGCTCGCTGACCAACTTCGTGCTGCGCCACTGGAAGGTGCGCTACGACGAGCTGGCGCGCTCGCAGACGATCGTCCCCGCGCACTTCCGCCTGTTCCTGCGCCAGCAGCTGCGGTGGAAGCGCTCCTGGACGCGGGAGTCGCTGATCGTGGGCCGCTTCATCTGGCGCAAGAGCCCGCTCGCCAGCCTCTGGGCGTACCTCGGCATCGTCCTGCCGCTCGTGGCGCCGATCGTCGCGGTGCGCGCGGTTGCGTGGCAGCCACTCGTTGGCGGGGCGGGCGCGCCGTTCGTATACCTGATCGGGATCTACGCGATGGCGCTCATCTACGGCCTGTACTACGGATTGAAGCACGGGCGCTACGACACCCTCTGGATCTTCGGGGTGATCTTCGTCTTCTTCTATCTCACGTTCCTGCTGTGGCAGACGTACTGGGCGATCCTGACCTCGCGGAACTCGAGCTGGGGCACGCGCGGCGTCGCGACGGGGGCGGCGCCGTGACCTTCCCTGCGGAAGCCTTCCGCGGGGCGATCGCGTTCCTGCTGCTGCCGCTGTCGCTCGTACCGCTGTACTTCGCGGTGCCGAAACTCCGCGACCAGATCCCGACCGATCCTGATCGTGCTCCGTTCACGGCACCGAGCCTCACGCCGACGAAGGCACAGCTCGATCGCTGGCGGCCGCTGCCCGCGGCGCGCAACGCCATACCGGTGCTCGCATACCACGGGGTGAACGGCAGGCCCGACCACTACTCGGTCACCCGCCGCCGGTTCGCAGAGCAGATGCAGATGCTGCGCAGGGCCGGCTTCGAGTCGATCACCGTGGCGCAATACGTACGATTCCTGCAGGGCGTCCGTGACCGGCTCCCGAAGCGACCGATCCTGATCACGTTCGACGACGGGCGACTCGATTCGTACCGCGGCGCCGACAAGGTCCTCGCCGAGACCGGGCTGCGCGCGACGATGTTCGCGATCGCCGGCTTCATCGAGGACCGGAGTTCCTTCTATCTCAGCTGGGAAGAGCTGCGCGGCATGATGAAGAGCGGCCGGTGGGACGTGCAGGAGCATGCCGGCATCGGTCACGTGAACGTTCCGTACGACGCCCAGGGCCACCAGGGCCCGGCGTACGCCTACCGCCAGTACACCGAGGGCGAGGGCCTCGAGAGCTTCGAGGAGTTCAAGACGCGCGTCAGCCACGACATCCTGTGGGCGAAGCGCACGATGACCGAGCAGCTACCGGGCTTCTCGCCCTGGAGCTTCGCTGTGCCGTTCGGCAACTACGGGCACGACGGCGACACCAACGACAGGCGGATCGCGCCCTTCGTGCAGGGCCTGCTCGCCCGCAACTTCCAAGCGGTCTTCATGACGCGGCCCGCCGTGTACACGACGCCGAGAAGCACCCGCTCCCGGCTGGCCCGCATCGAGGTCCACTCGGACACGAGCACGGACACCCTCTACCGCTGGTTGCGGGACCGGATGCCCGCGCGGCCCGTGCCCCGCGAGCCTTTGACGAAGAAGCCTGCGGCGGTCAGCCCCGGCGGTTCAGGTCCAGCACGCGGCTGATCGCCTCCAGCTCGTCCGCGAGCGACAGGCCGGACTTCGGCGCGGGCTTGAACGCGCGTGCCGTGACCGCGCGCGCCTGCCGCTCCCTCAGGCCGGACTCCCGCTTCAGCAGGGCAACGATCGAGTCGTAGTCCCAACCGCGGGCGACGAGGCGGCGGGCGGTGCGCAGGGCTTCATGCCCGCTGTGGATCACGAGCTCCTCCAGAGCATGTGAAACGCATCGGCGGGATGGGCCGCCGCTTGAGTTCTGGTTACGCCGTTACGCCGTTACGCCGTGGGCCGGCGAACGGCGAACGGCGAACTAGCCGCTTTGCGCGGTTGGCCGCACCAGCACCTCGTTCACGTCCACATGCGGGGGCTGCTGCACGGCGAACATCACGGCTCTTGCGATGTCGTCCGCCTCGAGGGCGTTCTTGGGCCGGTCGTCGAAGAACGGCGTGTCCGTCATCCCGGGCTCGATCAGCGTGACCCGGATGCCGCTCCCGTCGACTTCCTGGCGCAGCGCCTCGCCCATCGCCGTGACGGCCCACTTCGTGCACGAGTAGAGCGAGCCGGGGAGCGCCCGCCGGCCGGCTACCGACCCGGTCAGGAGCATGTGCCCGCGCGACTCGCGCACCGACGGCAGCGCCGCGCGGATGGTGAGCGCCGCGCCGTAGACGTTGGTCAGCACCATCGACTTCCAGTGCTCGGGGGTCGACTCCAGGAAGCCGCGCGGCGCGCCGAACCCCGCGTTCGCGAACACGACGTCGAGCTGCCCGTACGCCTCGAGCGCGGCGGCGACCATCTGCTGCTGGTCCTCCCACTCGGTCACGTCGCAACGCACGGGCAACGCGTCGAGCTCCTGCGCCAGAGTTTTCAGCTTGTCCTCGGAGCGGGCGGCGAGCACGAGCTTGTAGCCGGCGCGCGCCGCGTGGCGGGCGGTCGCTTCGCCGATGCCGCTGGATGCGCCGGTGATCAGGAATACGGGGTCTGCCATGCGACCTCCTATCGATTCTCTTTACGGATGACGAAGCGCAGTCCGGACCACGTGTCGTCGATTGCACAAACCTTGTTGTCCACTAGTCCCTGTGGCAGGCCCACCTCGCGCAGTGTGTCCTCGGTCAGGTCGGTCTCGACGCCCGATGAGCGCTTCGGCCATGCGATCCACAGGGCGCCCGCGGGATCGAGCGCACCGGCGAGCTTGCCGAAGCGGCGCTCCAGGTCGGCACGTGACTTCGTGAAGAACATGATCACGTCGAGCGGCCCACGTGCGCGTGCGCGCAGGTCCACCTGGTCGGGCAGCGGCGCGAGCGTGGACTCCAGGAAACCATCGGGCGCAGCGACCAGCGCCAGTCGCGAACCCTCCTTGATGCTGAGCTTCTTGGGGAGGGGAGTGCCGGAGTAGCCAGCCACCGACGGTGCTAGGCGGCAGTTGGAGCGCTGAGTTGGGCGTAGATGCCCATCTCGAACTCAGGGAGCATCTCGACTATGCGCCCATCGAAGAACGGCAGCAGCTGCGTGAAGATCGCCGCCGTGATCCCGGTTGCGGGGTCCAGCCAGTAGTAGGAGTTGAACAACCCCGCCCAGTCGCCGGAGCCGGCCCGGCGCATGCCGGGAACGTCCTCGAGCAGCAGGTGGAAGCCCAGTCCCCATCCTTGCTTGAACGGCAGTGACGGAACGTCGTTGGTGAGCTCGGGAATCGCTGATCTCATGATCTCGGGGAGCGGGGCGCCTTGGAGGTGGTCGGTGAACATCAGATCGACCGTCTCCGGCTGCAGGATCCTGGCCCCGTCGAGCTCGCCGCCGCGCAGCACCGCGCGCAGGAAGCGCATGTAGTCGGACGCGGTGGCGTAGGCGCCCTCGCCGCCGAACGCCATCTCCGGCGCAGCGGGCATCTCGAAGTCACTCTTCGCCAGGCCGCCACCCGGTGTGCGGTCATGGATGTCCATGAGTCGCTCGCGCTGTGCATCGGTCGGCGAGAACGTCGCGTCGGTCATGCCGAGGGGCGCGAAGACGTGTTCGGCGAGGTACTCCTCGAGCGGCCGGCCCGCGACGGCCTCGACGACCAGACCGAGCCAGGCGGTGTTGACGCCGTACTCCCACCGCTCACCGGGCTCGGCGACGAACGGCGTGTCGAGACACTTGCGCAAGCCTGTGAACGGGTCAGGAGCGTCCGTAACCTGGTGCCAGCGGTACAGATCCGCGTTGGAGAACCAGTACGCCAACCCGGACGTGTGCGTGAGCAGATGCTGGATGGTCGGCTCCTTGGAGAGTTTGCGAAGCCGCGGCTCGTCGCCGTCGAACCCTTCGAGCAGCTGAAGTGCTCCGAAGGCGGGAATCACCGAGGCGACCGTCTGGCCGAGCTCGAGCCGGCCCTGCTCGACCAGCTGAAGCACCGCGACGCTCGTGAGCGCCTTGGTCATCGAGGCGATCCTGAACATGGTGTCCGCGGTTGCGGGTGCGTCGTCAGCGATGCGCAGGCTGCCGGCCGCGCCCTCGTAGACGAGGCCGTCCCTGTCGCCGACCATTGCGACCACACCGGGGAACACGCCGTCCGCGCATGCCTTCTGAAGCAACTCGTCGATCGCCGCGTTGGCCACCATCCCCGGGAGCCTACATCCCGGCGCCCAACCCGGTTTTTCCGGCTAAGGAGAAACCGGAATCATTGGATCTGCGGAATCGCGTTCGCGGTCAGCACGAAGCCGACGCCGACGATCACGACCGCGGACAGGGCCGGCAGTGCCGTCGTCACCCCCGACGGGATCGAGAAGCGCGAGATCGCGCGGCGGCTGAGCACGACCGCCAGGCCGAGCGCGGTGAGGGTCATCGCGAGGCCCGCGCTGAACGCCACGATCAGCAGCAATCCGAGCGCGACCTGGTGCTGCGCGATCGCGCCGAGCAGGACGACCAGGGCCGAGGGGCAGGGGATCAGGCCCGCCGCGGCGCCCATGCCGATCAACCCCCTCCACGTGACCTGGTCGGGGACGTGCTGGTGATGGTCATGACCGCCGTGCGAGTGCGAGTGATCGTGGTCGTGGTGATGGTGGCCGTGGTCACCGTGGGAGTGGCCGTGCTTCCCCATGCGCCTCGCGCGAGCCCACCTCATGCGCGAGCGCAGCACGCCAACTCCCACGATCACCACGAGCAATCCCGACGCGAGGTTCAGCCACGGGAACAGGTCCTCGGGCAGGATGTATTGCGAGAGCAGCAGGGTCACGAGACCGAGCGCGAACACGCCGATCGTGTGCGTGAAGGTCACGACCGCACCGAGCGCGACGGCGTGCCTGGGCGTCCCGCGCGTGCCGATCAGGTAGGCGGCCACCATCGCTTTCCCGTGCCCGGGCGACAGCGCATGCAGCGCGCCCCATCCGAAGGCGGCGAGCAACAGCAAAAGCAGCACGCTCTCGCCGGATGCGGCGTCGCCGAATACGCCTGCGAAACCGTCGCTGCCACCGCGGCTCGTCGTGGTCTCCCCGCGGCCCGGGCCTGCGGGAGCCGCGAGCGTGCCGCCGCCGGGCCGTACCGCGAAGCTCGCCGACGTCTCCGCGACGGGGCTCGAGAGCGTTTCCTTCGGATAGCTGCGCAGGCCGTTCGTCGGGTCGCCCGACGGAGCGGTCGAGCGCACCGCCGTGTCCTCGCCGGGCTGGGCGACGATCGCCTTCCACCCGGCGCGATCCTCGAAGGTCCGGTCCTGCAGCTCGATCCGGCGGGGATCCTTCACCGCCGCCGTCAGCGGGACCTCGACCCGGGTGAGCTTGAGGCCGCCCTGTCCGTTCGGGAAGGTGATGCGCGGCGCGCCGGCCGCGCGCAGCGCGACGGTGCGCCCATCCACCCGCAGCGTCAGCCCCCGCTCGACCTCGCCGCGCTTGCGCTCGAGAACCTCGTCGGGGGAGAGGCCGCGCTCCTGGAAGGTGGGGATCTCGGCCTGGTCGAGTATGTAGTGCGCGTCGACCCGGTCGCTCGAGACCTCGACCTGGGTCAGGTGGTTGATGGAGAAGTTGCCCAGGGGATGGGCCATCGCCTCTCCCGTCACGAAGGCCGAGACGAGGAACACCGCTGAGAGGATCAGGGCGCGGCCGATTCTCATCGCAGCCCCGCCAATGCCGCTTGCGCACGGCGTGCATGCAGCGGCGAGAAGTGCGCGTTGCCCGCCAGCGCGCGAGTGAGGTACCGGCGGGCGTCACTGCGCTCGCCGGCGTCGCGCGCGGCGATTCCCGCGTGATAGAGGAACAGGGCGTCGCGGGAGCCGAGACGGAGCGCGCGCCGCGCGAACTCGAGGCCCTCCTGCGGCTGCTTCGCCTGCGTCAGGGACCATCCGAGCGCGTCGGCGGCGCGCACGCTCGGCGCCGCTGCCCACGCCTTTCGCGCGAGGTCGACCGCCCGCGCCGGGCTGCCGTGATCGGCCTCGACGAGCGCCATCTCCGCGTCGACGTTCACACCGCCGCGTTGGAGCAGGCGCTGTTGAACATGCACCAGGGCCAGGTCCTCTCGCGCGGCGGCGCGGCGGCCGGCGGCAAGCTCGGCCTCGGCAAGCCCGACCACGTACTCGGGCATCGGGAGGCGGGTGACCACCCGGCGGGAGCGGCGGATCGCCGCGCCGAGGTCGCCGCGCGCGATGCTGGCCCTCGCGAGGCCGGCCTGCGCCGGCACGTAACCGTCGAACCGCGCGGCCGCGAGGCGGTAGGAGCGCTCGGCGTCTGCGGTCCGGCCGCGCGCCAGCTCGAGGTTGCCGACCAGCGTCTGGACGTAGGCGAAGTTCTCCCGCGCGTCACCGCCGGCGGATGCCGCGAGCCGCATCGCCTCGAGAGCGCCCGGCAGATCGCCGTGCAGCTCGCGGAAATAGGAGACGCGTGCGTAGGAGTCGAGGTTCGGCTTCAGGTCGACCATCCGCTGGAGCGTGCGCTCGGCGGCGTCGTAGCGACCGAGCTCGACCTGCGCGTCGACGATCACGCCGTAGGGCTTCACGACTCCCGGCGCCGCGGCGCGTGCGCGCTCCCCGTAACGCAGGCCGGCACGGAAGTCGTGCCTCGCGTTCGCGAGCGAACCCATGCCCGTCAGCGCTCCGGCGTCGCCGGGCTCACGGTCGAGCGCTGCGTGCAGCGCGGACTCGGCGCGCGCGTACTGAGCGGGATCGGCGGTCTCACGCGCCTTCTGCAGATACGCGTTGCCGAGGGCCGCATACGGCTCGGCCGAGGAGGTTCCGCTTCGGATCGCGTCCTGCAGGGAGCGGATGCGCTGGTCCGTGGACCGGGCGTCTGCGATACCGGCCGCGCCGCCACTCGCACCCGCTCCTGCACTGCTTCTCCCGGAAGGGCTGTCGTCGATGAGCTTCACCGCCATCAAGGTGGCGGCGAACACGAACAGCGGGACGACGAGCTTGATCAGGTTCGGTCTCGTAAGGGGAAAGTTCATGGTGGGTGTTGAACGGTGGGAAAGAACGGTGGAAGGCCGCGATTGAGTCCGGTGTGGGGGCCCCTGTGAGAGAGGCCCCCAAATCCGGCTGCCCGTCCTAGGGCCCGTAGTCCTTCTTGATCCTGGAGTCAAATCCCGAGGTGGGCTCCGCCAGGTAGGGGAACGTGCTCAGGAACGGCTTGTCGTTCGCCGGCACGTTGTCTCCCAGGTCCGTCGGGTTCGGGCACTTCGCGGGCGCCTTGCAGGCGTTCGCGCCCAGCACCTTCGGGTCGGCGAGCTCGCCCGCCACGACCTGGATTGCGATGTCGACCACGTCATCGGTCAGCCTGCGGCCGTTCGGGTAACCGGCGAGGTCGCCCCCGAGTGCCCCGAGGGGGTTCGGGTTTGCCGCCGGCGCGATGCCGAGGTTGAGCTTGATCGTGTCGACCGGCTTCGGGTTCTTGCTCTGCTGGTTGAGACCCGGAAGCCCCTGCAGCACCGCCTGGACGATGTCGAGACGGTTGGTCTCGGGCGCGCCCACGTTGAACAGCAGGTTCAGGACCGCCGCCAACTCGGGCTTGACCACGTACTGGCCGTACAGCTCGGCGTCGCGGTCAGGCGTCGTGCGGTTGAACATGTCCTTCTTGCCAACTGGGATGACGACCTCGTTCACGAGCGGGTTCCCGAGGCGGGAGACCTGCACGTAGTCGTCGCCGTCGTCATCGTCGTTGTGCGAGGCCAGCACCGAGACGCGCCTGCGCTCGGTCGACGCCCACACTCCGACAACTGCGTTGCTGTCCTTCGCGGAGTCCACCTCGTCGCCGTCGCGGGTGACCCTCTCCTCGGGCACCTGCAGGACGATGGAGTGGACGCCATAACCCGCGAGGTCGTCGACGCCCTTGCCGGCGCGTCCCTCGAGGTTGATCCCGTCGAACGTCATTCCGAGGTCGACGAAGAACGGATCGTCACGCTGGCCGGCGAACACCTTGCCGCCACCGGGCAGCTCCGTGATCGCCTGGTTGGCGATCTTCGTGTAGTTGGCCGCGCTGATGGTCTTCGGCCCCACGTTGTTCGGGGCGACGGGGATGTTGCGTGCAACCGTGCGCACGCTGCGCAGCACGCGCCGCTTGGAGCGGTGCCTTCTCTTGCCGTGGTGCTTGCGCGAATGCTTCCTGCCCCTCTTGGACTCCGAAGCACCTCTGTACGAGTACCCGTAGCTCAGGCGTTCCACGTCGTAGAACTGCTTCTGCAGCAGCTTCGGGTCATCGATCGACGACACGCCCGGGAGTGCGTACAGGAACGAGCTTCCGCCGTTCTCGTACCTGTCCCGGAACTTGAACCGGTAGCGGACGTCGTACTTGCCGTCCCCGGTGTTGTCGATGTTGATGTAGTAGCGGGCGCGCTGGTCGAACTTGTAGAAGTTCGGGCCGCCGGCCGGATCCTCGAACGGGATCCAGTTTGCGACGACCGTGAGGTCGTCGGGCGCGTCCTTCGCCGTGTAGGCGTAGACGTCCGTATCGTCGGCGGTCGGGTCAAGCGAACTGAGCGGTGCCTCCCTATGGCTCGAGCCAATGCTGAGCGGCACGGCTACAGCGATTGCCACCAGCGCGGCGGCGATCGAGAGCCTCTTCATGCGTCCTCCTTTTGGGACCTCCATGGCTTCCGACGGGCGGGGCCTCCCGGCTCCTCCGTCCTCAGCAACCCCCTACGAGAGCGTTCCGCGAGCGGATCACCTCGCGGTTAGGCTGATCCGGGTTCCGCATGCCCACGTAGTGATGAACAGGTTGGACGTCGAATCCCTACAGCGCCTCGCCGACGAGGACCTCATGCCGCTCGTCGAGCGCAACGACCCGAGCGCGTTCGAGATCGTCTACGACCGCCACGGCGGCGCGGCCTACTCGCTGGCCTACCGGATCGTCGGCGACCGGGGCGTGGCGGAGGACGTCACCCAGGAGGCCTTCCTGTCGGTGTGGCGCAGCGGCGCCCGCTTCGACCGCACGCGCGGCAGCGTGCGCACGTGGCTGCTCGGCGTGGTGCGCAACCGGGCGATCGACGTGCTGCGCCGCGACGCCGGCCGCGCGCCCGCCGTCAGCCTCGAGCTGGACACGGTGCCCGAGCAGGAGTCGCGGTTCGAGCACACCGATGCGGAGGCGCTGCGCCACGAGACTGCGCGCGAGGTCCGCGGAGTGTTGAGCGAGCTGCCCGAGGATCAGGTCAAAGTCGTGCAGCTAGCCTATTTCGGAGGTCTCACTCATTCCGAGATCGCCGAGGTGTTGGGCATGCCGCTCGGAACGGTGAAAGGCCGGATGCGACTTGCGATGGACAAGATGCGGGCAAAGCTGGCGGAGGGCGTGTGAACGAGCACGACCACATGAAGTTCGAGGACGACCTCGCCGCCTACATGCTCGACGCGCTGGCGAGCGACGAGAAGCGCCGCTTCGAGCGCCACCTCGACGGCTGCGCGCGCTGCCAGGAGCGGGCCCGTTGGCTGCAGGGCTCCGTCGACATGCTGCCCGCCGCCGTGAAGCAGGTCGAGCCGCCACCCGCGCTGCGCAAGCGCCTGATGGAGACCGTCCGCGCCGAGGCCGGGCCCGCCGCCGCGCCGCGCCGCCGCCGTTCATGGCGCGACCTGTTCGCGATCCCGCGCCCGGCGCTCGCGATGACTGCGGTCGTGCTGGCGGCCGTCGCCGTCGGCGCCTACGCCCTCGGGTCCGGCGGTGGCAGCGACGATCAGACGGTCACGGCGCGCGCGCAAGCGCCGCCCGGCGCGACCGCGGTGGTGGAGCGCACCGGCGACCAGGGGATCCTGCGCGTGTCGGGACTGCCGCAGCACAAGGACGGCATCTACGAAGTGTGGATCGCGCGCGGCAGCAGGGTGGAGCCGTCGACGCTGTTCCAGGTGCACGAGAACGGCAGCGGGGCCGCCGCGATCCCGGACGGGCTCGACGACGCCGACCAGGTGATGGTCACGCTGGAGCCGCCGGGCGGCAGCGCGAAGCCGACGTCCGCGCCGCTGATCGTGACGAAGCTCTGACGCTCTGCCAGCCGGCTTTACGCCTACGGGGTGCCGGCGAAGCGCATCGCCAGCAGCGCGAGGTCGTCGGGCTCCTTGCCCTCGCGCCGCAGGGAGATCTCGTTCTCGACCCGCGTAACGACCTCCATCGCGTGGAGGCCCGCGCAGCGGCCGAGGATCCGCTTGAGCCCCTCGATCTCGATCCGGCCGCGCTTGGTCTTGGTCTCGATCGCACCATCCGTGAAGAGCAGCAGTGTGTCCCCCGGCTCCATCATGGCCTCGACCTCGTGCAGGTCGGGGCTCTGGAGCACGCCAAGCAGGGAGCCGGGCGTCCCCGCGGTGTCGACGCTGCCGTCCGCCCGCAGGATCAAGGGAGCGGGGTGGCCGCCGAGCGTCAGCGTCAGGCGCGCGGACCGCGCGGCGCGCTCGACCACGCCCAGGGCGACGGTGCAGAACTGGCTTCCCTTGAAATTGAGCAGCAGCGCGTCGTTGACGGTCTCGAGCATCTCGGCCGGCCCGGCGCGATGCAGGGCGGCCGCGCGCAGCGTGTGCCGGGTGAGCGCGGTGACGGCCGCGGCCTCGACGCCCTTGCCGCAGACGTCGGCGATCGCGACGGCCCAGTCGCCGCCGCAGGTCTCGAACACGTCATAGAAGTCTCCGCCGACCTCGGTGCCGCCGGCGGCCGGCTGGTAGATCGCGGCGAGGTCGAATCCCGCCACGGCGGGAAGGTTCACCGGCAGCAGGCTCTGCTGCAGCGTCTCCGCGATGTAGGTCCGCTCCGCGTACAGCCGCGCGTTCTCGATCGCGGTCGAGGCACGGCGCGCGAGCTCTTTGATGAGCGTGACCTCGCGGTCGCCGAAGTTCTCGTGGCGCGGCGACAGGGCGATCGACAAGGTTCCCAGCAGCCGGTCTCCCGACTTGATGGGAGCGACCATCCCGAGCCGCCCGGGAAAGCGCCGCAGGTCCTCGAGGTGCTCGGGCGTGGTTGCCCACGGCGCCCGTTCCTCCTGGTCGATGTGCTCCGGCAGCTGCGCCTGTCCGGTGCGCATCGCGCGCGCGATCGGATGCTCGCCCGCGGGGTCGATCGGGTGGCGATTCAGGCGCACGAAGCCGTCGCGCAGCTCGTCGTCCACGGCCGCCATGGCAAAGCGCTCGATCGTGCCGTCATCGCGGCGCACGTCAACCATGCACCCGTCGCCGATGAACGGCACGGCCAGCTCCGCCAGCTGCTGAAGGGTCACCGACAACTCCAACGACGAGTCGAGGATCGAGCTCGCCCGCGCGAGGTACGCGAGCTCGAGCTGGTCGCGCTGGCGTTCTTCCTCGCGGCGGCGCTCCATGGTCACGTCGGTCGAGAAGCCCACCATCGCCACCAGCTCGCCGTCCGGGTCGTAGAACGGGACGATCCGGGCGTGCACGGTGCGGGCGCTCCCGTCCCGGTGCCGGACCGCGAAGTCTCCCTCCCAGGTGTCACCGCGCGACACCTTGCGCATGACCTTCTGGGCGAACCGCACATCCGCCGGGCCGATGGCGAGGTCCTGGAGGGTGTGGCCCACGGCCTCCTCGGCCGTCCAGCCGTAGATCTGCTCGGCGTGCCGGTTCCAGCGCAGCACGACCCCGCCGGGGTCGGTCGCGATCACGGCCACGTCGACCTCATCCACGAGGCGCGTGTCCAGGCCGTGCGGTGTGACCCCGATTCTCTCGCTTGTCGCCCGCGCCATTCGGATTGCCTCCCTGGGCTGACTCTATCCGCATCGCTGCCCAGTCCTATGATCCAGCCATGCCTGGGGACGTCCCCGTCACCGAGAGCGACTCGCCCGCCGCCCTGGCAGAGGCGATCGACCGCTACAACGAGGCCTGGAACGCGCACGACGTCGAGGCCATCATGGCCATGCACGCGCCGGACATGGTGTTCCACAACCACACCGCGGGGGAGAGCGTCGAGGGTGACGATGTCCGTGATCACCTCGCTTCCATCTTCGAGACGTGGCCCGACATCCGCTTCGAGGCGCGCCGCCTCTATGTAAGGGACGGCCTCGTGGTGCAGGAGTGGACGGCGACCGCCACCCATACGAGCACCATGCGACGCGGCGATCTCGTCGCAGAGCCGACCGGCCGGCGGGTGACGTGGGACGGCATGGACGTGATCCCCTTCGAGGACGGGCTCGTCAAGCGCAAGGACGTCTACTCCGACTCGGTCGCGATTCTGCGCCAGGTCGGCCTCCTCGACTGAGCGGCAGCCGTGCCGCAGCGGCGTCGCCGCCGCTGATATCACCGGCGGTATCAGTGATACCGATGGCGATATCAGGCTGTTGAAAGGGGTGTGAGCCGAACCCTCGGAGCATCCCGGTTTTACTTTTCCAGCTGGTCGATCTTGCACTCGCGCGGGTCTTTGTCCTCGCGCCAGCGTTTTAGCTTCGCGCCGTGGCGGATGCGGCGGCCGCTGACGTGGTCGAACGTGACCTCGGCCACCAGCTCGGGTCGCACCGAACGCCACTCGAGCTCGCGTCCCGCATCCCAGCGGCTCGGGTCGCCGCTGCCACGCTCGCCGGTCTCGTAGGGAGCAAGGAACGCCGGCAGCTCGCGCTTCTCCTTCGCCTTGAAGCCGGAGGTGTGACCAACGACCTGCAATTCCCCGGCCTCGTTGTATAGACCGAGGATCAACGAACCGAGCGTGCCCTCCTCCTTGCCGGGGCGCCAGCCGACGATCACGGTGTCGATGGTCCGCACGCGCTTCACCTTCACCATCCCGGTCCGCTCCCCCGGCCGGTAGGGCGCGTCGAGCTGCTTGGCGATCACGCCCTCGGCTCCCTGCAGCCACGGATCGGCGTCGGCGAGGTTCGTCGTCCACGGGGTTAGGTCGAGCGGCTTTTGCACCCGCTTCTCCAGGCGCGCGCGGCGGCGTTCGAACGGCTCGTCCAGCAGCGATTCGCCCTCGTCCGCGAGCAGGTCGAAGGCGACGAACCGCACCGGGGTCTCCTCCGCCAGCTTGCGAATGCGCGACTCCGCCGGGTGGATTCGCTGCTGGAGCACCTCGAACTCCTGCTTTCCGTCCTCGCCGAACACCACCAGCTCCCCGTCGAGCACATAGTCGCCCGGCGGGAACTCGAGCTCCGGGAAGTACCGGCCGAGCGGTTTGCCGTTGCGCGACTGAACAAAGCTCTCATCCCCGTTCACAAACGCCAGCGCGCGGAAGCCGTCCCACTTGGGCTCGTAGGCCCACTCCTCGCCCTCGGGCAGGGCCGCGCGAGACAGCGCTAGCTGCGGCATCACCGGGGGCGAGAGGGCGGGCATCGCCCGCATCGTAATCCCGGCCCCTCTCTTTTGTTTCGCACGTTGAGCAGGGGCAATACAACCTTGTGTGGCCCATCAGCCCCTGCTCGAGCCCGACTCTCTGCAGCTGTTCCTCAACGAGGTCAGCCGGCACTCCCTGCTGACCGCCGGTGAGGAGAGCGATCTCGCCCAGCGGATCGAGCGGGGTGACTTCGACGCCAAGGAGCGGATGGTCAACTCGAACCTGCGCCTCGTGGTCTCGATCGCAAAGCACTACCGCGGCCAGGACGTACCGATCACGGACCTGATCCAGGAGGGCATCCTGGGCCTGATCCGCGCGGTCGAGAAGTTCGACTGGCGACGCGGCCTGAAGTTCTCCACCTACGCGACGCCCTGGATCCGCCAGTCCATCGAGCGGGGCATCGCCTACAAGGCGCGCACGATCCGGATCCCGGTTCACGTGCTCCAGCGCGAGCGGAAGATCCGCCGCACAGTCCCCGTGTTGACCGCGCGCTACGGGCGCGAGCCGACCGAAGAGGAGTTGGCCACCGAGGTGGAGCTGCCTCTGCACCAGGTGCGCGAGGTTCGCGAGGCCGCCCGCGCGGTGACAAGCCTCGATCGCCCTGTCGGTGAGGACGACGGCACCTCGCTGGGCGAGCTGTTCGCGAGTGAAGAAGAGGAGCCGGTCGAGGAGCTGGACCGCGAGGTGCGCGAGCAGGTGGTGCAGCGCGCGGTGTCCGAACTGCCCGCGCCGGAGCGCGAGATCCTGCGCCGCCGCTACGGGCTCACCGACGACCGCCGCCCGCAGTCGGTCGAGCAGGTCGTGCGCAGCCTCGGTGTCTCACGGGCCGAGGTGCGCCACCTCGAGAGCTGCGCGCTCGAGCGCCTGGCGCACACGCGCGAGCTAGAAGCAGTTCGCGAAGTAGCCTAAGACTGCCGACTGCCGACTGTAGTCTCGGCGCAGGTGCTTCCTCTCACGGTCCCGAACATCCTGACGTTATTGCGCATCGTGATGGTGCCGGTGATCGTTGTCGCGCTCCTCGAGGAGACGCCGAACGCGGACACGATCGCTGCCGTCGTCTTTGCGGTGGCAGCGTTCACGGACGGCCTCGACGGCTACATCGCGCGGTCGCGCGGCGCCGTCACGAACTTCGGCAAGCTGATGGACCCGCTGGCCGACAAGCTGCTGATCATCGCGCCTCTGATCTCCCTGGTGTCCCTGGATCGGATCGCGCCGTGGGTCGCGATGGTGATCATCGCCCGCGAGCTCGCAGTCACGATGCTGCGGATGGTGGCGGTGGAGCGCGGGGTCGTGATCCCTGCGTCGTGGCTCGGCAAGGCAAAGACGATCCTGCAGGTGGCCGCGATCTTTGGGGTGATCGCGTTCGAGGACACGCCGCTCGGTGTCGACCTGCTGCTCTACGCGGCGGTCGCGATGACCGTCATCTCCGGTGCCGACTACGTCTTTGGCATGCGACGCCACCTGGAACAGGCGCGGCGCAAGGCCTCAGCGAGACGCGGGGGTCTCTAGCCACTCGCGCATCGTCAGGTGATGCGGCGAGTGCTTCCCGCTGTCCAGCTCGGTGCGGATCTCCTCGAGCAGGCCGTAGCGCTCTGCGACGACGTTGTGCTGGTGGATGGTCTCGAGGTTCTCCTGTCGCGCGAGGATGAACGCGTGGTCCGGCAGTGCAGGTAGGGCGTCGATCAGCCCGCGTAGCATCTCGCGCACGCAGTCCTCGACGAAACGCGGGCGGCGGTGCGCCTTCTCGACCACCGCGCGCTCGTCGGAGCGCTTCATCAGCTCGAATATCTCGGAGCTCATCGACTCCTCGACGATGCGCAGCAGGGTCTCCGCGCGCAGTTCGGTTTCGCAGCCCTCGGGGCAGCCGACGTAGAGGCTTCCGATACCACGCTGGTTGTGCGTGGCGACCGGAACGGCTTCGAACACCCGCTCGATCTCATCGTCGGTGAAGCCCTGCTTCACGAGCCGCTCGCGGGACGCGGCTGCGACCAGCTCCTGGGCGCACGGGCACGCCGTCATCCCCTGCGCCTCGACGCCGACCAGCCGCCTCACCCCGTGCTCCGAGGCGACGGCGGTGCCGATCAGCGTGTACAGCTCCTGTGTCGTGAGCCCTGACACGGGGGTCTGCTTGTACTCCGGGTAGCGCGCTCTGATGGTGACCTCGGCGCGCAGGCCATGCTGGCGCTCGCGCACACGCTCGGCGATGTGTGCTGCCAGCCCCTCGGCTTTCAGGGCCTCGCCGATCACGACGGCGTCGACGGCCTCGTTCACGATCTCCTCGAATCGAGACATGTGCACGCCGGCCTGGAGCGGGTTGAGGTCCACGTAGCACTCGAGCGTTGCGTGGTACAGCTGCTCGTCGTCGTGCGTGCGGATCCGGAGGATCTTCTCGACGCCGGTGACGCCGACCCGTGAGAGGCTCACGCCGGTCGCCGGCCGCCGCGCCTGCACATCGGGTTCCTGCTGCGTAAGTGTCATTTTCGAGCGAGCTTCCATCGGGAAGACGAGATTACCGATACGCAGCTATACTCAGACGCGGCTGAGGATGCGTGCTGTCGTTATACGGCGCAGACAAGGCGGTCGCGGCGGACGTCGCGGCTTGGGAGGGCAAAGTGGAGGATACGTGCTGAGGCCCGATCGGGGGATAGGGCACGGGTTCGCAGCGACAGCGAGGCTAGAGCTGGCAGCACGAGAGGAAACGCTTCTCGCCGACGCAGCACTGGAAGGCGAGGAGCTTCGCGATTTGATCACGGAAGGTCAGGAGCGTGGCTACCTGACCCTGGACGAGGTCGCCACACGCCTGGAGGAGATGGACCTCTCCGACGACCAGGTGCGTGAGCTGTACGGCCATCTGGCCGAAGTCGGCGTCGAGGTGATCGCGGCGGACACCGAACCCGCCTCCATTGCGACGGCTGACGTGAAGGTGGTCGAGACCGCGGAGCCCGACGGTCCACCGGCGAAGCGGCCCGAGATCGACCTCACGGTCGAGCCGAGCCTCGACTCCCTGCGCCTGTACCTGCGCTCGATCGGCAAGGTCGAGCTGCTCACAGCCGAGCAGGAGGTCTTCCTCGCCAAGCGCATCGAGCGCGGCGACATGCAGGCGAAGGAGCAGATGGTGAAGGCCAACCTGCGCCTGGTCGTGTCGATAGCGAAGGGATACCTCGGGCGGGGCCTGACCTTCCTCGACCTCATCCAGGAAGGGTCGCTCGGCCTGATTCGCGCCGTCGAGAAGTTCGACTATCGGCGGGGCTACAAGTTCTCCACGTACGCGACCTGGTGGATCCGCCAGGCTGTCACACGGGCGATCGCCGACAAGGCGCGCACGATCCGGATCCCCGTGCATATGGTCGAGAAGCTGAACAACGTGGTCCACGTCGAGCGCCAGCTCGTGCAGAAGCTGGGCCGCGAGCCGACCGCGGAGGAGATCGCGAGTGAGCTGCGTTGCTCATCGCGGGAGGTGCGCGACGTCCTGCGCATCTCGCAGCTCCCCGTGTCGCTGGAGAAGCCGATCGGGGAGGAAGAGGACTCCGCGCTCGGCGACTTCGTCGAGGACGAAAGCGCCGAGTCCCCGTTCGAGTCCGCGACCGTGATCATGCAGCGGGAGGACGTGTGGCGTGCGCTCAACGCGCTCCCCGAGCGCGAGCGCCAGGTGATCGAGATGCGCTACGGGCTCACCGGCGAGCGTCCCTACACGCTCGAGGAGGTCGGTCAGGCCTTCGGCGTCACGCGCGAGCGTATCCGCCAGATCGAGAACAACACCCTGCGCAAGCTCCAGCGGCTGCCCGAGGCGCAGCGGCTGCGCAACCTGCACTAGGTCGGTCCACCGCCTCTCTAAAATGAGCCGCCTCCCGGGGGAGTGCCCGAGTGGTCAAAGGGAGCGGTCTGTAAAACCGCCGGCTCAGCCTACGTAGGTTCAAGTCCTACCTCCCCCATAGAACGATGATCGGCGCTCTTCGCGAAGCAGTTCGCGAGGAGAGCCTGCAAATCGGCCGGGTTGGGTCGCGGGGGCGTTAC